>NZ_JAUSXL010000002.1:3804671-4107713 GCF_030815975.1 Variovorax paradoxus | reverse complement strand
CGGGCGACGCGGTGATCGGCCTCAACCCGGTGTCCGACAGCATGCAGGTGCTGGGCCGCCTGCTGCACATGCTCGACGAGGTGATCCAGCGCTTCGAGATTCCCACCCAAAGCTGCGTGCTCACGCACGTGACCAACACGCTCAGGCTCGCCGAAGCCGGCGCGCCGGTGGACCTGGTGTTCCAGTCGATCGCGGGCACCGAGAAGGCGAACCTGTCCTTCGGCGTCACGCCCGAGCTGCTAGCCGAAGCACACGCCGCGGCGCTGGCACTGAACCGGGGCACGGTCGGCAACAACGTGATGTACTTCGAAACCGGCCAGGGCAGCGCGCTCTCGGCCAATGCCAACTTCGGCGTCGACCAGCAGACCTGCGAGGTGCGCGCCTATGCGCTGGCGCGGCGCTATAAGCCGCTTTTGATCAACACGGTGGTCGGCTTCATCGGGCCCGAATATCTTTTCGATGGCAAGCAGATCATCCGCGCCGGGCTCGAAGACCACTGCTGCGGCAAGCTGCTGGGCCTGCCCATCGGCTGCGACATCTGCTACACCAACCATGCCGAGGCCGACCAGGACGACATGGACAACCTGCTCGTGCTGCTGGGCACCGCGGGCATCAACTTCATCATGGGCATTCCGGGCGCCGACGACGTGATGCTCAACTACCAGAGCACCTCCTTCCACGATGCACTGTTCCTGCGCCAGACGCTGGGCCTGAAGCGCGCGCCCGAATTCGAAGCCTGGCTGCAGCGCATGCAGATCACCAATGCGGCCGGGCAGCTCGCGCCGCCCTCGGCCAACCGCCTGCTGGCGGACATGAGCGGGCTGACCGCGCTCGCGCCATGAGCAGCAGCATCGACCCCGTCACGCCGAACCCCTGGGCGCAATGGCGTTCGGCCACGCCCGCGCGCCTGGCGCTGGGCCGCGCCGGCGCCGGCATGCCGACCGACGAAACGCTGCGCTTCGGCTGGGCCCATGCGATGGCGCGCGATGCGATCCATGCGGCGCTCGATGTCGACGCGCTCGAAGCCACGCTGCGCGAACAGCACTGGGAGGTGGCGCGGGCGCGCAGCCGTGCCGAAGACCGCACCACCTACCTGCGCCGCCCCGATCTCGGCCGTCAGCTCGACCCCGCCGATGCGCAGCGCCTGCGGGCCGCCGCGAAAAGCGATTGCGATGTGTGCCTCGTCATCGGCGACGGCCTCTCCTCGCTCGCCGTGGCGCGCCATGCCGCTCCGCTGCTGGCCGCGCTGCGCCCGCAGCTGCCGCCCGAGACGCGCTTTGCCCCCGTGGTCATCGCCACCCAGGCGCGCGTGGCGCTGGCCGACGAGGTCGGCGAGCTGTTCGGCGCGGCGCTCTCGGTGATGCTGATCGGCGAGCGCCCGGGGCTCAGCTCGCCCGACAGCCTCGGCATCTACCTGACCCATTCGCCCAAGCGCGGCCGCCACGATGCCGAGCGCAACTGCATCTCGAACGTGCGCCCCGAAGGCCTGCCCTGCGAAGCCGCCGCGTTCAAGCTGGCATGGCTGATGCGGGAGGCCTTGCGCCGGGGGCTGACCGGCGTCGGGCTCAAGGACGAGAGCGATCTCGCGGTGCTCGAGCCCGGCCGCCGGGGACCGTCCTTGCCTGGCTAGCCCTAGTTTTGCGGCGATAACAAATAGTCAATATAATGGTTATTAAGTGACTTAATGACCATTTTATTGATGCCAAGAAGCAGCAACAGCCTTTCCGCCCTGCCCCAGCAGACCGCTGAGCCCCTGAGGAATCTCGGCCTGCGCCTTCGTGCGCACCGGGTGCATCGCGGCTGGACGATCGCGGAAATGGCCGAACGCCTGCTGTGCTCGCCCACCACCCTGCGCTCGCTCGAATCGGGCAAGCCAGCGACCAGCATCGGCTTGCTGGCCCACGCGCTGTGGCTGTTCGGCGAGATCGACTCGCTCGATGCATTGGCTCCCGCACCCGTGGGCCTGGCAGCCAGGCGCCGCGTCCGCAGGTCTGCTGCACGCGGGCCCGCCGGGGTGATCGCGGAGGACGAGCGTGATTTCTGACGAGGCCGGGGACGAACGGCGCATCTATGTCGGGCTCGCGCGCCACACGGGCGACGAGGTGCAGCCTGCCGGCCTGATGAAGCTCGTTCGCCGCGGCGTCGTGGAGTCGGGCGAATTCGCCTATGGCCGGCGCTACCTCGAAGATCCCCCGGCCATGCCGCTCAACCCTGAGCACCTGCCGCTGCGCGACGCAGCCTTCGCATTGCCGGAGCGGCGCATCCGCGAAGGTGGCGCCATGCCGCTCACGCTGCGCGATGCCCTGCCCGACAGCTGGGGACGCAAGGTGCTCGAGATCCGCCACGGCAACCCCCTGTCGGACGTCGACGCACTGCTGCTGACCAATGAGGACCGCATCGGTGCGATGGTGTTCGCCGAGGCATTGCCCATCCGAAGCGAAGAACCGCCTTCCATGCTCTGGTCGCTGGAGGAGCTTGCCGAAGCGTCGCGCCGCGTCGAGGAAGGCATGGAGATCGGGCCCGACATGCATCTGCTGCTGCGCGGCGGCAGCCTGGGCGGCGCGCGCCCCAAGGCGGCCTTTGCACACGAAGGGCGGCGCTACATCGCCAAGTTTTCCTCACGCGGCGACGACCACGATGTGGAGGTGATCGAGGCGGCCACCCTGTGGCTGGCCAGCGCCTGCGGCATCGACGTGCCTGCGTTCCTGCTGCAGCCCCTCGCGTTCGGCCACGCCCTGCTGGTGGAGCGTTTCGACCGCACCGGCCCCGTGGACGACGAGCAGCGCCATCACTACCTGTCGGCCTCGGCATTGCTCGATGTGCCCTATGAATCCAGCCGCGGCAGCTATGTCGAACTGGCACAGCTGCTGCGGCGCATTTCGGGGCGGCCGCAGGAAGACCTGACCGAGCTGTTTCGCCGCTTGGTGTTCAACCTGGCCGTGGGCAACAGCGACGACCACGTCAAGAACCATGGCGCCTTGCGGCAGGGCGACGGCCTCTGGCGCCTGGCGCCTGCCTTCGATCTCGTCATGCAGCTGGGCGGCCATACCGGCTATCAGGAGCTTGCCATCCTGCCGGGACAGCACGCATCGAGCCTCGCGCTGGCGCGCACCGCGGCGCCCCACTTCGGCCTGGGCGCGGCAGACGTGGACGACATCATCCGCCGGACCGAAGAGACCGTTTCGGTGCAGGCCGCGGCCAGCGTCGAAGCGGCCGGCGGCAACCGCGAGTTGGTGCGCCGCGTGGCGGCCTTCATTGAACAGCAGTACGACCGCATCCGCGCGCAGGGCCTGTGAATCGGGCTGGCATGGCTGATGCGTAGGCCTGCATCGAAGTGTCACGAGCGTTCTCTACGCTCGGCCTTCCATCAACGCCGCACAACAACAGGAAACCCATGCAACGTCGCCTGATTCTTCTCACGCCGCTCGCCGCCGCGCTCGTCGCCACGGGCTGCGCCAGCCTGGCCCCCTCTACGTCCGCGACGCTTTCGCCCGGGCACTGGGACGCCTTCAACCGCGCGCAGATCGAAGGCCTGATCGCCAGCCTCGGCAAGGCGAGCCCGGGCTACAGCGCCGCCCGGCCGCCCTACGTGGTCTTCGACTGGGACAACACCAGCGTGTTCCTCGACATCGAGGAAGCCTCGCTGATCTACCAGCTCGAGAACCTGGTGTTCGGTGCCACGCCAGCGCAGCTCGAAGTGGCGCTGCGCAAGAACATCCCGAAGAAAGACTTCCTGCCGGCGTACAACAGCGCGGCGGGCAAGCCCGTCAACATCGACCTGCTGGTGCCCGACATCGTGGCCAGCTACACCTGGCTCTACCAGAACTACAGCGGCCTCAAGGGCAGCCAGCCGCTGGCCGCGGTGAAGCTGAGCCCGCACTACATTGCCTTCACCACCAAGGTACGCTTTCTCTACGAAGCCATCGGCGACACCTTCGACCACGACACGGCCTACCCCTGGGTGACCTACCTCTTCGTCGGCATGACCGAAGCCCAGGTGCGCAAGCTCACGGCCGCGACCGTGGCCTGGCAGCTGAAGGAGCCCGTGGCCAAGGTGAAATGGACCTCGCCGGCCGCGCTGCCGGGCCAGGCGGGCGTGGTCTCGGTCAGCTGGAAGAACGGCCTGCGGCTGCAGCCCGAGATGCAGGAGCTGTATGCCGCCTTCCGCAACGCGGGCTTCGACGTGTGGGTGTGCTCGGCGTCCTTCGTCGATGTGATCAAGGAGATCTCGTCGAACCCGGCCTTCGGCTACAACAACCCGCCCGAGCGCGTTCTGGCCATGGAGCTGGAGCGCGACGCCAACGGCGTGATCCAGCCCGAGTACCGGCGCGGCTACGACCAGACGCAGGGCCCCGGCAAGACCAAGAACATCCAGCGCTTCCTGGTCAGCAAGTACGGCTACGGGCCCTGCTTCATTGCCGGCGACAGCGAGGGCGACCAGAACATGATGGCCGACTTCGCCGACACGAAGAAGGTGCTGATCGTGAACCGCCTGCGCGACCCGAAGACCGACATCGGCAAGTTCTCGGCCATGGCGGTGCAGAACTACGGCAAGCCCGACACCCGCTACCTGCTGCAGGGCCGCGACGACAACACCGGCCAGTGGGTGGCTTCGCAGCTGCACACTCCTTTGGGTGCTGCCCAGGGGAAAGCGCTGAAGTAGACATCGGGCCCAGTGACGGCGGGCGGTTGCCTATGATCCTGGCATTGCCACCCAGGAGACAGAACATGGCCGACCGCTATCCCCTCGCCGAGCTCAAAGACCTGCCGGAAGACATCCGCACCGCCATCCTCGCGGTGCAGGAAAAAGCCGGCTTCGTGCCCAACGTGTTCCTCGCGCTGGCGCGCCGCCCGGCCGAGTGGCGCGCCTTCTTCGCCTACCACGACGCGCTGATGCTGAAGGAGGAAGGCTCGCTCACCAAGGGCGACCGCGAAATGATCGTCACCACCACCAGCGCGGCCAATCAGTGCCTCTACTGCGTGGTGGCGCACGGCGCGCTGCTGCGCATCTACGAGAAGAAGCCGCTGGTGGCCGACCAGGTGGCGGTGAACTACCGCAAGGCCGACATCACGCCGCGCCAGCGCGCCATGCTCGACTTTGCGATGAAGGTCTGCGAGCGCTCGCATGAAGTCGAGGACGCCGATTTCACCGCGCTGCACGCCCACGGCTTCGACGACGAGGACATCTGGGACATCGCCTCCATCACCGCCTTCTTCGGCCTGAGCAACCGCCTCGCAAGCTTCAGCGGCATGCAGCCGAACACCGAGTTCTTCCTGATGGGGCGGCTGCCCCGCGAGAAGAAATAGACAGCGCGGTGCCTCAGGCCTTGCTCCGGCAGGACGCGAGCGCGTCCAGCGCGGGCTTGTAGGTGGGGTTGCTCACGTCCATCAGCCCCAGCACCGTGTGGTAGAGGTTGTCGTGCGTGAGCGGCGCGTCGAGCTCCGCCTCCATGCACGAGCGCGACAGCTTGCGACGCTCGCTGATGCCGGGGCTGAACCAGGTGACCATGGGCACGTGCTTCTGCGCCTCGGGCGCAAAGCTGTAGGGCACGCCATGCAAAAACAAGCCGTATTCGCCGAGCGACTCGCCATGGTCGCTCACGTAGAGCAGCCCCGGATCGTACTGGCCCGATTGCGCCTTGAGCCAGTCGATGGTCTGGCCGAGGAAATGGTCGGTCTGCGCAATCGAGTTGTCGTAGACGTTCTGCAGCTCCGCATGGCCGCATTCGGCCAGCGCATTGGTCCTGCACTCGGGCAGGTAGCGCTTCACCTCGGGCGCCGAGCGCTTGTAGTAGGCCGGCCCATGGCTGCCCATCTGGTGCATGACCAGCACCACGCCTTTGGCGCGGCGCTCGGCGGGCAGTGCGGCAATGCGCGCGTCCAGCCCCTTGAGCATGACGTCGTCCAGGCATTCCTCGCCGTCGCACAGCGCGCTCTTCTGCGCGGGAGACAGGCTGTCGAAGGCGGAGGCGTTGGGAACGCGCGTGCACACGTCCTTGCAGCCGGCCTGGTTGTCGAGCCACAGCACCGCCAGCCCCGCGGCCTGCAGCACGTCGACCAGGTTCTCGTAGTCGTCGCTGCGCGACTCGTAGCCCTGCTTGCCCAGCGGCGAGAACATGCACGGCACCGAGGCAAGCGTGTTGGTGCCGCACGAATGCACATCGCGCCAGCTCAGCACGCCGCGCGCCGCCAGCTCGGGCGTGGTGTTGCGCGCATAGCCGTTGAGGCCGAAGTGGTCGGCGCGCGCCGTCTCGCCCACCACCAGCACGAACATCGGCGGCCGCGCCTGGCCCGCATAGCTCGCGCCCAGCGCCGTTCCGGCCGTGATGGGAATCAGCTTGCGGCTGCGCTTGAACATCGGCCTGATGACCACCGAGCCGGCCGAATAGAGGCTCGCGACCGGGTTCATCATGTAGCGCAGGTGGACGTTGTTGCGCATCAGCGGCGCGAGCTGCCGGTTCATCGACACCGCGGCCACCAGGGCGAGCGCCACCGCCAGCAGCAGCAGCGCCGCGTTGCGCCAGAGCTTGGAGGCGAAGCGCATCGGCATGATGCGCGCGCGCCAGAGCGCCAGCGCCGGCAGCAGCGCCACCAGCAGCACGTGCCAGGCCATGCGCCAGCTCATCAGGTCGCGCGCCTCGTTCGGGTCGGTCTGCAGCACGTTGGCGATCATGGTCGGGTCCATCACCACCCGGTACTCGAGCATGTAGTGCTGCACGAACGCCGCCAGCAGCACCACCGCGAACCACAACGGCTTCATCCAGCGCGACCAGGCCGTGAAGGACAGCAGCGCCACCGTGGCGCACACCATGAGCACTGCCATGGCGGCGCTCGTGGGCAGGTAGGTGCTGGGTGCCCCGCCGATGCGCGCCAGTTCGTTCCACAGCGGCCAGTTGGCGGCCACGGCAAGGTAGATGGCGAGCCACACCACCACGCGCTGCGCCGAGCGGGGCCGCACCAGCCACAGATCGATGCGCGCCCAGAGAGCGCGCACGGACGCCAGCTGCGGCGCACCGGCTGCCCGCAACTCCACGCCCCGCGCGGGCGCGGGTTCGATTCTTGAAAAAGACATGGACCGACTGTAGGAAGCGCAACTGAAGGCAGCCTGAATTGCGCGTTCAGCCGGTGTTCAGGTTCGCGCCCTTCTCGCCCTGAGCCGGGGCCGCATGAAGGCCCTGAGCGCCAGGTTCAGCGGCCGGCTGACGCCGCGCTCCACCACGATCGACACCAGGGCGGCAAGCACCACCCCGGCAGCCACGTCGAGCGGAAAGTGCAGCCCGAGGAACACGCGGCTCCATCCGACCACCGCGGCCACCGCCAGCGCCGCGAACATCGGCGCGCGCCATGGGAGGCACCAGAGCGAAAACGCCGCCGCGAAGGTGCACGCGGCATGCAGGCTCGGGAAACCCGGCCGTGCGCCCTGCGGCGCCCACTGCACGCCCAGCCCGTAGAAGGCGGGCCGCTGGAACGGCATGGCCGAGCGGAACACGTTCACGAAGATCCAGACCGCCAGCACGCTGACCAGCGCGGTGAAGCAGGCATAGCGCAGGCGCCGGTCGAGCGCCGCCGCGCCGATGATCGCGGTGGCCAGCAGGACCGGCAGCACATCGGAGGCAAAGCGCGCGAAATGAATGCTCCACGCCGGCGCCGCGGCACTGGCGTTGATCAGCGCGAACAGGGCGGCATCAAGGGCCTGCATGCACGACGGCAGGTTCGGCTGCAGGCGATCGGGAGGCGCGAGGCGCGGCGGCCAGGTCGATGGCAAAGCCCACCACCCAGCAGATCCAGGCGGTCCAGAGCGTATGGCTCATGTAGTGCGCGCCGCGCAATTGCTGCGACAGGCCCAGCAGCAGCCCCGCGGCCAGGGACACGCCGAGCCAGACGGTGGCGGCGCGCGGCGACACCCGGCGCAGCGCGAAATAGCCGCCTGCGTAGGCGAATGCCGCGGAGGCATGGCCCGCCGGGAAGCACCCGCCCGAGCCGCCGTCATAGACCTTCCACGCCCAATGCGACACGTGTGTTGCCACGCCGCCGAACTCCTTAAGGTCCCAGGGGCAGCTCGTGTGGCTCGCATGCTTGAGCAGGCTGATGGCGATGACCGAGAGCAGCACGGTGAATGCCAGCTGCGCCCGCGCACGGACGGGCAGCCGCCGCAGGATGCCGAGCGGCCAGCGGATGCCGGCGAACAGCGCCATCACGAACAGCCAGCTCAGATCCTTCGCGCCCTCGTGCATCACGTGAACCAGGAAGGCGTTCTCGCGCCACGGAAAACCCATGGGGGTGCCCGACAGGCGTGCCAGCGCGAGATCGCCCCCCGTGGCGTCCCACGCCAGCAACAGGGCCAATGCAAGGAGGGTCAGGCCTCCCAGGCGGAGATTCGAGGGACTGGGAAGATTCGGGACACGCATCATGGGCGGAAAGAAACAAAGCAAGCCTGAAAACCCCTAGAGCCTACGTTCATGGCCTGAACCGAGCCTGAAGCGGCCCTGAACGGGAACTGACGCCGCCCGGCCCCGCGACAGTCGGCGCTAGACTGCGTTTTTTTGGAAAGACCACATCGCGTGCGCATATTGCTCGTCGAAGATGACACTGCGTTGGCAGACGCCGTCTGCAGCTATCTGCTCGCGAAGGCATTCGTGGTCGACGTGGCGTCCAGCCTCGCCGAGGCCCGCGGCGCCCTGCTTTCGGTGCAGTACGCCGCCGTGCTGCTCGACCTGCACCTGGGCGACGGCGACGGCCTTTCGCTGCTGCCGCAGGTGCGCGCGCTGCGCGAGCCGCCCATCGTCATCGTGCTGACGGCGCGCGACCAGGTCACCGACCGCATCCGCGGGCTCGACGCCGGCGCCGACGACTACCTCATCAAGCCCTACGACCCGGCCGAGCTGCTGGCGCGGCTGCGCGCGGTGGAGCGGCGGCGCAGCGCCGGCAGCTCGCCGGTGCTGCATCTCGGAACGCTGGAAATCGACCTGGCACACGACCGGGTCCGCAAGGACGGCAACCCGGTCGTCCTCACCCAGAAGGAATGGGCGCTGCTGCGCGTGATGGCCACGCGGCCCGAGCGCATCCACACCCGCGAGAACCTGGCCGACGCGCTCTACGGCTTCGGCGACGAGGCCGACAGCAACACGCTCGAGGTGTTCATCAGCCGATTGCGGCGCAAGCTGGGCAAGAGCCACATCCAGACGCTGCGCGGGCTCGGCTACCGGCTGTCGACCTCGGCAGGCGACGACGAATGAAGGCGCCACGCCCGCCGGACGGCCCCGAGACGCTGGCCGGCCGCCTGACGCGCACCCTGATCCTCTGGGTCGGCGGCGTGTGGATGCTGTGCGTGCTGGCGGTGGTCTGGTATGTGGACCGCGAGATCAACCACAACTTCGACAACGAGCTGGTCGAGGTCTCGCACCGCATGTTCGACATGGCGCTGCAGGAGCTCGGCAAGCTGCAGCATCCGGGCGCCACGCCGGACACGCCGATGATCGCGCCGAAGCAGCTGTTCTCCGAGGACGCGGTGATGTACCAGGTGGTGGACATCCACGAGCACGTGCTGCTGCGCTCGGCCGAGGCGCCCACCGATGCCTTCGACGTTCCGCTGGCCGCCGGCTTCGCCAACAACCAGACCTGGCGCATCTATACGGTGCGGCATCCCGCGCAGGGCCTTTACTTCCAGGTGGCCGATCCGCTCGACGAGCGGCGCTCGGCGCTGAACCGCACGCTGTTCGGGCTGATCATTCCGCTGGGTGCCGTGCTGCCGCTGCTGGCGCTGGTGCTGCGCAAGGTGGCGCGCAACGAACTGCGCGTGCTGCAGCAGCTCGCGGGCGAGATCGAGAAGCGCAGCGGCTCCGACCTGCGCCCCATCACGCTGCCCGGCCTGCCGCGCGAGCTACGCTCGGTGGGCGACCACGTCAACAGCCTGCTGGAACGCCTGTCGCACTCGCTCGACGTCGAACGCGCGCTGGCCGCCAATGCGGCGCATGAGCTGCGAACACCGCTGGCTGCCGCCCGGCTGCGCCTGCAGACCGCACTCGAACACGATCTGCAGCGCAACGACGTCCAGGCGGCGCTCGACGCCCTGCAGATGCTCAGCCATCGCACCGAGAAGCTGCTGCAGCTCTCGCGCGCGGAATCGGCCGCATCGCTGGCGCGCGCACGGGTCGACCTGGTGCAGCTGGCCGGCGCCGTGGCGCAGGACTTCTGGAACGACCCGCAGATCAGCGAGCGGCTCGCGCTCAAGGTGCCCGACGACGCCGCGCCGCTCGCCTCGGGCGATGTCGACGCGCTGGCGATCGCGCTGCGCAACCTGGTGGAAAACGCGCTGCGCTACGGCGGCAGCGGCCGGGTGGTGATCGAGGTGATGGCGCCCTGCACGCTCGCGGTGCGCGACTTCGGCGCGGGCGTCAGCGCCGGTCAGCTCGCCACGCTGCAGCAGCGCCATGTGCGCCACAGCTCCGATCGCGCGGGGTACGGGCTCGGGCTGTCGATCGTGAGCACCATTGTCGAGAAGCACAACGCAAAGCTCGAACTGGCGTCGCCACCGCCGGGCGCCGCCAGCGGCTTCGAGGCGCGCATCGTGCTGCGGCCGGCGTAGCGGCCCGCCCTACTCGCTCACTACTGCGCGCAGCCAGTCGGGCAGCGCCAGCGCCTTCTGCTTCGGAAAATCGACCCAGATCGTGGTCGCCCCGCCCGCCGCGCAGACCAGCTCGGGCGCCTCGGCGCGCGCCATGGTGGCCCAGCTCTCGAAAGTGGTGCGGGCCGGGTCGCTCACGTACATCTTGAGCAGCACGTCGCCCGGGTATTCGATCTGGCGGTAGAAATTGCAGAAGGCATTGACGATCACCATGCCCTCGCTGCCCGGTTCGGGCGCGACGCCGAGCGAACGGATCCAGTCGATGCGCGCGGTTTCCAGGTAGCGGAAGTAGGTGCCGTTGTTGAGGTGGCCCATGGCGTCCATGTCACCCCAGCGGATGGGGATCGACATTTCGTACACGAGCTTCTTCTTTTCGGGGATCTCGATTCTCATCGGTGGGCCTGGATGGAGAGGATCAGAGCGCGAACCCGTCGTCGGCCGCAATGACCGCGCCGTTCACGAAGTGGCTCTGGCCGCTGGCCAGCAGCACGATCAGGCCGTCGAGGTCTTCGGGCTTGCCCACGCGCTTGCGCGGCAGCATGTTCACGAGCTTGGCGCCGCCCTCGGAGACCCAGTGGTCCTCGTTGAGCTCGGTCGTGATGTAGCCGGGGCACAGCGCGTTCACGTTGATGCCGAAGCGGCCCCATTCGAGCGCCATGGCCTTGGTCATCTGCACCACGGCGGCCTTGCTCATGCAGTAGGTGCCGATCTGCGGCAGCACCTTGAGCGCCGCCACCGAGGCGATGTTGATGATGCGCCCGCCGATGTAGGTGCCCGGCGCCGATCCATCGGCGCGCGCCAGCATGCGCTTGCCCACCTCCTGCGCGACGAAGAAGGAGCCCTTCACGTTGGTGTCGAAGATGTAGTCGTAGTCGTCGGGCGTGACATCCGAGAGGCGCTGGGTTGTGCTCACGCCCGAGTTGTTGACCAGGATGTCGATCGGGCCCACCTCGGTTTCGGCGCGCGCCACGGCGGCCCTGATGCTGCCGATGTCGGTGACGTCGAGCTCGACGGCATGCGCGTCGCCGCCCTCGCCCTCGATGCGTGCGCGCAGCTCCTTCAATTTCTCGAGCCGGCGGCTCGCAAGCACCACCGCGGCGCCGGCGCGCGCCAGCGTCTTGGCAAACTGCGCACCCAGTCCGCTGGAAGCGCCGGTGACGAAGGCCACGCGGCCCGAAAGATCGATGCTGTAAGCCATGAAAACGGGTCCTGTTGAGTCGCCAGGGCGACGCCCTGCACTCCACATAAAATGTTTCGCGCCCTCGAAGCGTCCGAGCCTCCAATCATTATCGACGAGACCCACATGACCCACGACGAAATCCTCGCCCAGTTCGGCCCCCGCGAATCCATGGAATATGACGTGGTGGTCGTCGGCGGCGGTCCCGCCGGCCTCTCGACCGCCATCCGGCTCAAGCAGCTCGCGGCCCACCACGAGAAGGAAATCTCGGTGGTGGTGCTCGAGAAGGGCTCCGAGCCGGGTGCGCACATTCTCTCGGGCGCCATCATGGACCCGCGCGCGCTCAACGAGCTGCTGCCCGACTGGAAGGAACAAGGCGCCCCGCTGAACCAGCCCGTGACCGACGACGCCATGGTGTTCCTCGGCGAGAAGTCCGGCCTGCGCACGCCCAACGCCTTTTTGCCGGCCTGCTTCCAGAACCACGGCAACTACATCATCAGCCTGGGCGCCTTCACCAAGTGGCTGGCGCAGCAGGCCGAGAACCTGGGCGTGGAGATCTTCCCGGGCTTTCCGGCGGCCGAGGTGCTCTACAACGAGAACGGCTCGGTGCGCGGCGTGGCCACCGGCAACATGGGCGTGGGCAAGGACGGCGAACCCACCGAGAACTTCCAGCTCGGCATGGAGCTGCTGGGCAAGTACACGGTGTTTGCCGAAGGCGCGCGCGGCCACCTCGGCCGCCAGCTGATCGCCAAGTTCAAGCTCGATGAAGGCAAGGATCCGCAGACTTACGGCCTCGGCGTGAAGGAAGTGTGGGAAATCGACCCCAAGCGCCATCAGCCCGGCTTCGTGCTGCACACGGCCGGCTGGCCGATGAAGAGCGACACCTACGGCGGCGCTTTTCTCTATCACATGGAGGACAACAAGGTCACCATGGGCTTCATCACCGGCCTGGACTACAGCAACCCGTACCTGAGCCCGTTCGAGGAAATGCAGCGCTGGAAGCTGCACCCCAACATCCGCTGGTATCTCGAAGGCGACGAGGCCCAGGGCATCAAGCCCGCCAAGCGCATCGGCTACGGGGCGCGCGCCATCACGGCCGGCGGCCTGATGTCGCTGCCCAAGACGGTGTTCCCGGGCGGCGCGCTGGTCGGCTGCGAGGCCGGGTACCTCAACGTGAGCCGCATCAAGGGCAGCCATGCCGCCATCAAGACCGGCATGCTGGCCGCCGAAGCCGCCTTCGACGCCGTGCAGGCCGGCCGCCAGCACGACGAGCTCACGGCCTACCCGGCCGCCTTCGAGAAGAGCTGGCTCTACACGGAGCTGAACAAGGCACGCAACTTCAAGGCCTGGTTCAAGAAGGGGCTGGGCATTGCCACCTTCATGAACGGGATCGAGCAGTGGCTGCTCAAGGGCCATATTCCATGGACCCTGCACCGCCACAAGCCCGACCACCTGTACCTCAAGCCCGCGGCGGAGTGCAAGCCCATCGCCTACCCGAAGCCGGACGGCAAGCTGACCTTCGACCGCCTCTCGAGCGTGTTCATCAGCAACACCAACCACGAGGAGCAGCAGCCGGCCCACCTGACGCTCAAGGATGCGTCGGTGCCCGTGAACATCAACCTGTCGAAGTTCGCGGGCCCCGAAAGCCGCTACTGCCCGGCCGGCGTCTACGAGTTCGTGCCCGACGAAGCCAACGCCGGCAAGGAGCGCCTGCAGATCAATGCGCAGAACTGCGTGCACTGCAAGACCTGCGACATCAAGGACCCGACGCAGAACATCGTGTGGGTCACGCCTGAAGGGGGCGGCGGGCCGAATTACGTGGGGATGTAGTTCTTCCCTTGGGGCGCTGTTGTTCTTGGCGCTCTTGTCCAGGGCGCGTGCACGCTGCTGGTGAACGGCTGATCAACGACCGCTGCGCATAACGCTCCCGTCGATGGGGTGCCTTGCGCAGCGAAATAAAGGAGGAGCCCGAAGGGCGGGGGACATTCGCGGAGCAAGGTACCCCGTCGGCGGGAGCGTGCCCCAGCCGGGAGAGCGCACAGTTCAGCGCAAGACTTCGCCCCACCCGCCCCCACCCGGCGTCTCGATCACGAACACGTCGCCCGGTGCCATCTGCACCTGCCCGATGTGGTCTAGTTCCAGGGCCGTGCCGTCGGCCCGCTCCACGCGGTTGATACCCACCGCGCCGGCCTCGCCGCCCGCACCGCCGAACGCGCCGTGGCGGCGGCCGTTGCTGAGGATGGACGCCGTCATCGGCGCCAGGAAGCGCACGCGCCGCACGCCGCCGTCGCCGCCACGCCAGCGCCCCGCCCCACCCGAGCCGGTGCGCAGGCGATAGCTGTCCAGGCGCACCGGGTAGCGGAATTCGAGCACCTCGGGGTCGGTCAGGCGCGAATTGGTCATGTGGGTCTGCACCACGCTCGTGCCGTCGAAACCCGGGCCCGCGCCCGAGCCGCCCGAGATGGTCTCGTAGTACTGGTGCTCGCCGTCGCCGAAGGTGAAATTGTTCATGGTGCACTGGCTCGCGGCCATTGCGCCCAGCGCGCCGTAGAGCGCATTGGTCACGCAGCTCGAGGTTTCGACATTGCCCGCCACCACCGCGGCCGGCGGCAGCGGGTTGAGCATGCAACCGTCCGGCACGATCACGCGGATGGGCTTCAGGCAACCCGCGTTGAGCGGAATGTCGTCGTCCACTAGCGTGCGGAACACGTACAGCACGGCCGCCATGGTGATGGCCCGTGGCGCGTTGAAGTTGTTGGGCAGCTGCGCGCTGGTGCCGGTGAAGTCGACCGTGGCCGAACGCGCGACGGCATCGACCGTGACCCGCACGCGAATCTGCGCGCCGTTGTCCAGCGGCAGCGTGAACTCGCCGTTCTTCAGCGCCGTGATGATGCGGCGCACCGACTCCTCGGCGTTGTCCTGCACGTGGCCCATGTAGGCGGCCACGGTCTCGCGGCCGAACTGCGCGACCATGGCCTGCAGCTCCTGCACGCCCTTCTCGTTGGCGGCGATTTGCGCGCGCAGGTCGGCCAGGTTCTGTTCGATGTTGCGCGATGGATGGGCGCCGCTGCCCAGCAGCGCGCGCAGCTCGGCCTCGCGCAGGCGGCCGCCCTCCACCAGCTTGAAGTTGTCGATCAGCACGCCCTCGTCGCCGATGGTGGCCGAGAATGGCGGCATCGAGCCCGGCGTGATGCCGCCCACGTCGGCATGGTGGCCGCGCGAAGCCACGTAGAACGACGGCCGCTCATCGCCTGCCTCCAGGTACACCGGCGTGACCACCGTGATGTCGGGCAGGTGCGTGCCGCCGTGATAGGGATCGTTCAGCACGAAGACGTCGCCGGGCTTCATGCCGGGGTTGCCGTCGATCACGGTCTTGATCGACTCGCTCATCGAGCCCAGGTGCACCGGCATGTGAGGCGCATTGGCGATCAGGTTTCCCTCGACGTCGAACAGCGCGCAGGAAAAGTCGAGCCGTTCCTTGATGTTGACCGAGTAGGCCGTGTTCTGCAGCCGCAGGCCCATCTGCTCGGCGATGTTCATGAAGAGGTTGTTGAACACCTCGAGCATCACCGGATCGGCGCTGGTGCCCATGGCCTGCGTGGCCACGCGCGGGCGCACGCGGTGCAGCTCGATGCCGGCCGCGGTGGCGCACGCCTGCCAGCCGGGCTCGATCACCGTGGTGGCGTTGCGGCCCGCGAGGATGGCGGGACCGTCGATGGAAGCGCCGGGCTTGAGCGCCGCTTCGTCGAACAAGGCGGCGTCGCGCCAGCCCGCGGCTTTCTCGTCGGCCTCGCAGTACATGCGGACGGCCGCCAGCGGCTCCGGTGCATGAGGCGCGGTATCGGCCTGCGCGGCCGGCGGCGCGGCGCGCTCGCCGGCGCCCACGGCTTCGACCGTCACGGCCTCGATCACGAGCGCCCGCTCTGCCATCAGGAAGGCAAAGCGGCGGCGATAGCCGGCTTCGAACTCCTCGCGCATCGCCGCGATGGCTTCTTCGGCCGAACCCGCCATGGGCAGTGCGCAGGCCAGCGCGGTGTCGGTGCCTTCGTAGCGCAGCTGCACGCGGTGTACCGCGGCAATGGCCGCATCGGCCACGCCCTGCTCGCGCAGTTCGCCTTTGGCCTGCGCCGCCAGCGAGCCTGCGGCATCGCGCGCCGCCGCCAGCCCCTGCGCATCGAGCCTGCGTTCCAGCGCGAGCTCGCGCATCGCGAGCTGGTCGGCCAGCCCCATGCCGAAGGCCGAGAGCACGCCCGCGAGCGGATGCAAATAGACGCTGCGCATGCCCAGCGCATCGGCCACCAGGCAGGCATGCTGGCCGCCTGCGCCGCCGAAGCACTGCAGCGTGTACTGCGTGACGTCGTAGCCGCGCGCCACCGAGATGCGCTTGATGGCATTGGCCATGCTGGCCACAGCGATGCGCAGCGCGCCGCTCGCCACTTCTTCGGCACTCACGGTGCGGCCCGTGGCCTCCGACATGCGGCGCGCCATGGCGTCGAAGCCGCGCCGCGCCGCGGCCAGGTCGAGCGGTTCATCGGCGTTCGGCCCGAAGACATGCGGAAAGTGCGAAGGCTGGATCTTGCCGAGCAGCACGTTCGCATCGGTGGCGGTGAGCGGCCCGCCGCGCCGGTAGCTGGCCGGCCCCGGGTTGGCGCCGGCCGACTCCGGCCCCACGCGCAGCCGCGCGCCGTCGAAGGCAATGACCGAGCCGCCGCCCGCGGCCACGGTGTGGATGCTCATCATCGGCGCGCGCATGCGCACGCCCGCCACCTGGGTCTCGAAGGAACGCTCGAACTCGCCGGCGTAGTGCGACACGTCGGTGGAGGTGCCGCCCATGTCGAAGCCGATCACGCGCGCGTGGCCGGCGTCGAGCGCGGTGCGCACCATGCCGACGATGCCGCCGGCCGGGCCCGAGAGAATCGCGTCCTTGCCCTGGAAGCGGTCGGCCTGCGTAAGCCCGCCCGAACTCTGCATGAAGAACAGCGGCACGCCCGGCATCTGGCGCGACACCTGCTCCACGTAGCGCCGCAGGATCGGGCTCAGGTAGGCATCCACCACCGTGGTGTCGCCGCGCGGCACCAGCTTCATGAGCGGGCTGGTCTTGTGCGACACCGACACCTGCGTGAAGCCGATGCCGCGCGCAATGCGCTCGGCCGCCAGCTCGTGCGCGGTGTGGCGCCAGCCATGCAGGAAGACGATAGCGCAGGCGCGCAGGCCGGCATCGAAGGCCTGCTGCAGCTCGGCACGCAAGGCGCCCTCGTCGAGCGGTTGCACGACGCCGCCCTGCGCATCCATGCGCTCATCGGCCTCGATCACGCGCTGGTAGAGCAGTTCGGGCAGCACGATGCGGCGGTCGAACAGCCGCGGCCGCGCCTGCGTGGCGATGCGCAGCGCATCGCGAAAACCCGCGGTGGTGACCAGCACCGTGGGCTCGCCCTTGCGCTCCAGCAGGGCGTTGGTGGCCACGGTGGTGCCCATCTTCACGCACTCGACGCGCTCGGGCGTCACGGGCTCGCCGGGCGCGAGCTTCAGCAGGCGGCGAATGCCCTCGACGGCGGCGTCCTTGTATTGCTCGGGGTTCTCCGACAGCAGCTTGAGCGTGTGCAGGCCGCCCTCGGGGTCGCGGCCGACCAGGTCGGTGAAGGTGCCGCCGCGGTCGATCCAGAACTGCCAGCGGGACGGGAGAAGGGAATGCGTGGTCATAAAAAGAAGGGTTCCGAAAAAAGAGCGATACGGATCAGTTCTGGCGCAGGTCGCGTCCGCGCGTTTCGGGCAGGCACAGCGCCACGATCACCACCATGGCGTAGGCCACCGCGGCGCACACGCCGATGGCGGTGCCCAGCGGAAGGTGCGTGCGGTCGCTCAGCACCCCGACCAGCGCCGGAAAGGTGGCGCCGATGCCGCGCCCGAAGTTGTAGCAAAAGCCTTGCCCGGAGCCGCGCAGTTCATTGGGAAAAAGCTCGGCCAGGAAGGCGCCCGCGCCGCTGAAGATGCCCGACATGAAGAAGCCGAGCGGAAAGCCGAGCAGCAGCATCAGGCCGTCGGTGATCGGCAGCAGCGTGTAGGCGTAGACCAGCGATCCGGCGCCCACGGCAAACAGGATGAAGGCGCGGCGCCGGCCGAGGCGGTCCGACAGGTAGGCGCCGCACAGGTAGCCGATGAAGGCCCCGATGATGAACATGAACTGGTAGCCGCCCGAACCCAGCACCGTGAGATGGCGTTCGTTCTTCAGGAAGGTGGGCAGCCAGACGCCGATCGCGTAGTAGCCGCCCTGCATGCCGGTGAACAGCAGGCTCGCGAGCACCGTGGTGCCCAGCATGCCGGGCTTGAAGATCGCGAGGAAATTGCCGCTGCGCTCGCCGCGCGCCACCGCGGCGCGGCTCTGCACGTAGATCTCGGGGTCGCGGATGGAGCGGCGGATGAAGACGATCAGCACTGCCGGCAGCAGGCCCAGCATGAACATCACGCGCCATGAATACTCGGGTGGCAGGAACGAGAACAGCGCCATAGACACCAGCACCGCCGCGCCCCATCCCACGGCCCAGCTGCTCTGCACCAGCCCCACCGCCTTGCCCCGGTAGGCCGGCCGGATCATCTCGGCAATGAGCACCGAGCCCACCGCCCATTCGCCGCCGAAGCCCAGGCCCTGCAGCGTGCGGGCGACCAGCAGCTGCCCGGGCGTCTGCGCCAGGCCGCAGGCAAAGGTGAAGATCGCGAACACCAGGATGGTGAGCTGCAGGATGCGCACGCGGCCGTACCTGTCGGCCAGGATGCCGGCCGCCCAGCCGCCGATGGCCGAAGCCACCAGCGTGGCGGTGCCGATCAGCCCCACCTCGGTCTTGCTCATGCCCCACAGCGACAGCAGGATGGGCGTGACCAGCGGCAGCGTGTAGTAGTCGAAGGCATCGACCGCGTAGCCGCTGAAGGAAGCGGTGAGCGTGCGTTTCTCGTTCGGGTTGAGCGTGCGCAGCCAGCTGCCTTCGGCCGCCGCGCCGTCGCCTGCCTGGGCGGCTTCGAGGGTGGTTTTCATGGGTTTGTCTCCAGGTATGAATGGGTGAAAACGGCGGGCCTAGAACGCGGCCAGGCTGTGATGCAGCAGGTCGGTCACGAGCATCGAGCCCGGCGCATGCGTGATGGCGAACGGCAGCCTGGCGGCGGCCAGCGCGGCCTGGGGCGTGACGCCGCAGGCCCAGAACACGGGCAGCTCATCGGGCATCACCTCGACCGCGTCGCCGTAGTCGGGATTGGCGATCGACCCGATGCCGATCAGCGCCGGATCGCCGATGTGCACCGGCGCGCCGTGCACCGCCGGAAAGCGCGAGGTGATCTGCACCGCGCGAATGGCATCGGCCGCCCGCAGCGGGCGCATCGACACCACCATCGGCCCATGGAAAGGACCGGCCGGCGTGGTGGCGACCGAGGTGCGGTACATCGCCACGTTGCGGCCCTGCGCCACGTGGCGCAGCACGATGCCCTCGGCCATCAGCGCATGCTCGAAGGTGAAGGAACAGCCGATCACGAAGCTCACCATGTCGTCGCGCCATAGCGCGCGCACGTCGGTGGGTTCGTCCACCAGCACACCGTTTCGCCACACCCGGTAGCGCGGCAGGTCGGTGCGGATGTCGATGTCCTCGCCGAGCGCCGGCAGCGCCGGATCACCGGCTTCCGACACGCCGAGCAGCGGACACGGCTTGGGGTTGGCCTGGCAGAAGCGCAGGAAGTCGGCGGCATGCTCGCGCGGCAGGATCACGAGGTTGCCCTGCACGTGGGCGCTCGCGAGCCCGCTGGTGTGGGCGTTCAGCGCGCCGCCGCGGCAGGCATGGCGCACGGCCAGCGCGCTGCTGCCGGCGCCGGGCTGCTCTGCAAAGGTTGGACGGTTCGACATTTGGCGTTCTCGATGCCCGATGCATCGCTGTGGTGTGATGCGCCGGATTGTGGGAATCCGCGCTCACGAACGCCAACGCAAAGTTTCTCGCTCAGCTCATCGATTTTTTCGATGACCCCATGCGGTGCGACGCATGCACCACGGCGGAGCCGAGCGCGGCCTCGGGCAGCGGCGAAGACGGGTCGTCGCGGTAGCTCGCGTAGATGGGCAGCGGCTCCAGCGTGTCGTCGCAGGGCAGCACGCGCAGCGGCAGGCGCCGCGCCAGCGGCTCGACCACCGCGCGCGGCAGCGTGGCCACGCCAAAGCCCGCCTCCACCAGCTGCGCCATCGCCGAGATGGATGAAATCGCATGCACACGCGGCGGCGGGCTGCCGGCGTCGCGGAACATCTCGAGCAACGCCACGTGGGGCTGCGAGCCGCGCTGGAAGGTCAAGAGGTCGAGCGAGAGCAGGTCTGCCATGCGGTAGCGCCGCTTCAGGTGCAGCTCGCGGTGGCCGACGAAGCACATGGGCATCGGCGGCACGGCCCGGGTGCGCACGCCATCGCCGGCCGCCGGCAGCGCGGCAAATACCAGGTCCTGCTTGCCGCGCTGCAGCTGGTCGACCAGCACCGGCGTGGTTTCGACGGTGAGCTCCAGCTCGAAATCCGGATGCGTCGCCTGCATGTGCTTGAGCCACCCCGTGAGCCAGCTGTGCACCACCGATTCGATCGCACCCACGCGCAGCACCGCTTCGCGCACGGTGCCCGAACCCATCTCGGCCTTGATGTGCATCTGCATCTCGAGCAGCTTCTGCGCGAAGGCATGGAAGCGCTGCCCCGCCACCGTGAGGCGGAACTGCTTGTCGCGCCGGTCGAGCAGCAGCACGCCCAACTCGCGTTCGAGCGCCGCGATGCGGCTGGAAAGCGCCGACTGCGTGAGGTGCAGCTTCTCGGCCGCACGGGTGACGCTCTTGAGCGCCACGGCCCAGTGAAAGGCTTCGACGAATCGCAGGTTCATCGTGCAAGTGTCGCCTGAGCCGCCCATCCCGCTGCGCTATGCTCGTTGGCGAAGGAGACAAGACAACCATGCAGATCGTCATCACGGGCGGCGCGGGCTTTCTGGGCGCGCGCCTCGCCCGCACCCTGCTGAAGCGGGGCGGGCTTTCACTGGCCGGTGCGCCAGCGCGCACCATTTCCCGCATCACGCTGGTCGACCGCGCCGCGCCGCCGGCCGATCTGGCGGCCGACCCGCGCATCGGCACCGCGCTCGGCGACCTGAACGAACAACTCGCATCGCCCGACACAGCGCTCTGGCGCGAGGCCGACGCCATCTTTCACCTGGCTGCCGCGGTCAGCGGCGAATGCGAGGCCGATTTCGACCTGGGCATGCGCAGCAACTTCGCCGCCACGCATGCCCTGCTCGAAAAGGCGCGCGCCGTGGGCACCCGGCCGCTGCTGGTGTTTGCCAGTTCGCTCGCGGTGTTCGGCGACTCGCCCGAGCAGCCGCTGCCGCCGGTGATCGAAGACCACACGCTGCCGACGCCGCAGACCAGCTACGGCGTCCAGAAGTTCATCGGCGAGCAGCTGATGGCCGACTACACGCGCAAGGGCTTCATCCGCGGCCGCAGCGTGCGGCTGATGACGGTGAGCGTGCGCCCCGGCCGGCCCAACGGCGCGGCTTCGGGCTTTTTCAGCGGCATGATCCGCGAGCCGCTCGCGGGCATCCGCGCCGCCTGCCCGGTGCCCGACGAGACGCCCGTGGCCATCGCATCGCCGGCGCGCACGGTCGAAGGCATCCTGCGCGCCGCAGAGGCCAGCGACGCCGACTGGGGCCCGCGCACCGCGCTCAACCTGCCCTCGCTTTCCACCACCGTGGGCGAAATGGCCGCCGCGCTCGAACGCGTGGCCGGCAAGGCCGCCACCGCATTGCTCGACCGCACGCCCGACCCAGCCATCCAGCGCATCGTGAAGACCTGGCCCGGGCGCATAGCAACCGTTCGAGCCAAGGGGCTGGGACTCTCCGCCGACGCCAGCTTCGAGGCGGTGATCCGCGATTACGTCCGTGAAAATCCCGACGCGGTCAAACTGGTTATTGCGGCATAGTCATCGGTTGCGCGCGAAGCCGACGCTTTGTGACACCCCCTTTCCATCTCAGGAGACAGAAGAATGAAATTGACCCGACTGGCCGCCGGCCTGGTTCTGGGCATGGGCATGGCCTGCGCGGCCTTTGCGCAGACGACCATGAAGATCAGTATCTCGACCTCGCAGAACTCGCACCAGGGCGTGGCCATCGACACCTTCGCCAAGGAAGTCGAAAAGCGCACGGGCGGCCGATACAAGGTGCAGACCTTCTACAACGGCGCGCTCGGCGGCGAACGCGAATCGATCGAGGCGGTGCAACTGGGCACGCAGGAACTCGCTTTCTCCTCGACCGGCCCGGTGCCCAACTTCGTGCCCGAGACCAAGATCCTCGACGTGCCCTTCCTGTTCCGCGACAAGGCCCATGCGCGCGCCGTGCTCGACGGCCCCATTGGCCAGGAGCTGCTCACCAAGTTCGACGCCAAGGGCTTCAAGGCGCTGGCCTGGGCCGAGAACGGCTTCCGCCACATGACCAACAGCAAGCGCGACGTGAAGGGGCCGGAAGACCTCAAGGGCCTGAAGATGCGCACCATGGAGAACCCGGTGCACATTGCCGCCTACAAGGGCTTTGGCATCATCACCACGCCCATGGCCTTCCCCGAGGTGTTCACCGCGCTCCAGCAGGGCACGGTCGACGGCCAGGAGAACCCGCTGCCGGTGATCATCTCCGCCAAGTTCGACCAGGTGCAAAAGCATCTTTCGCTCACGGGCCACGTCTATTCGCCCTGCATCTTCCTGATGAACAAGGCCTCGTTCGACAAGCTCAGCGCGGCCGACAAGCAGGCCTTCCTGGAAGCCGCCAAGGAAGGCACCAAGGCTAACCGCGCCCGCGTGGACGAGGACGACGCCAAAGGCGTGGCCGACCTGCGCGCCAAGGGCATGACCGTGATCGACAACGTCGACAAGGCCAAGTTCGTTGCCGCGCTGGCACCGGTGAACGCGCAGTTCGAAAAGGACTTCGGCAAGGCCAACCTCGACAAGATCCGCGACTACAAGTAACCCGGCTGCCGTCGCCCGACGGCATGCCCCCGCCCGCCCAGACCGGTCTGGCGGGCTTTTTTGTTTTGAACGCGAGTGCAGATGAAAGAAAAATTCCTTGGCATCGAACGCTGGACCACCGGCTTCTCGATGCTTGCCGCCTGCCTGATGCTGGTCATTGCATCGGCATTGGGCGTGTTCCAGATCGTGACGCGCTTCGTGCTCGAGCAGCCCGCCGAGTGGAGCGAGATCCTGATCCGCGTGAGCCTGATCTGGATGGTGTTCCTCGGCATCCCGATGGCGTTTCGCCAGGGTGCGATGGTGAGCGTGGACGTGCTCTACCGCTGGAGCCCGCCGCGCATCAAGCGCGTGCTCGATGCCGTGGTGAGCATTGCCGCGCTGATCCTGATGCTGGTCATTCTCTGGTGGGGCTGGGACTACGCGATGCGCGGCCGCGTGCAGTCGATGGCCGGGCTCGAAAGCCTGTCGATGATGTGGTCGTACCTGGCGCTGCCGGTGGGTTCCGTTTTCTGCCTGTTCGGCATTGTTGGCAATTTTCTCGACCCCAAGCGGCTTGAGTTGGAGACCGCGCAATGACGCCCGTGATGGTTGCAACGATGGTGCTGTGTTTTGCACTGTCGGTTTCGGTGGCGGTGTCCATCGGGCTCGCGTCGATCCTGGGTATCCAGGTGGCCAATGTCCACATGCTGATCTCCGTGAAGGAGATGTTCAATTCGATCAACAAGTTTCCGCTGGCGGCCATTCCGTTCTTCATCCTGGCCGGCAACCTGATGGAAAACCGGCGGCATCTCGCGGCGGCTGGTCGAGTTTGCCAAGAGCATCGTGGGCGGTGTGCAGGGCGGCCTGCCGATGACCTGCGTGCTCACCTGCATGATCTTCGCGGCGGTGTCGGGCTCGTCGGTGGCCACCACCTTCGCCATTGGCGCGATCCTGATTCCGGCGCTCATCAAGCACGGCTACCCCACCGCGTACGCGGCGGCGCTGCAGGCCACCAGCGCCGAGCTGGGCGTGATCATTCCGCCCTCGATCCCGATGATTCTCTATGGCGTGAGCGCCGAGGTGTCGATCGGCGAGCTGTTCATTGCGGGCTTCGGCCCCGGCATTCTGATCAGCCTGGCACTGATGCTGTTCGTCTGGGTCTACTGCAAGTGGAAGGGCTGGGGCAAGAACGACGGCGACGGCCGCATGCCTTTCCTCAAGGCGACGTGGCGGGCCGGCTGGGCGCTGCTGATGCCCGTCATCATCCTGGGCGGCATCTACGGCGGCATCTTCACGCCCACAGAAGCCTCGGCCGTGGCGGTGTTCTATGCGCTGGTGGTGGGCGTGGTGATCTACCGCGAGATCAAGCCCAAGGACCTGTACGTCATCTTGCGCAAGTCGGTGCTGTCGTCGGCGGTGATCATGTTCATCATCGCCAACGCGGGCCTGTTCGCTTTCCTGATCACGCGCGCGGGCGTGCCCGACGCCATCGGCCACTGGCTGCAGGAGGTGCTCAAGTCGCCCGCAATGTTCCTCTTGGGCGTGAACGCGGCGCTGTTCGTCATCGGCATGTTCATCGAGACCAGCGCGGCCATCATCGTGCTCGCGCCCATCCTGGCGCCGGTGGCGGTGCACTTCGGCATCGACCCGGTGCACTTCGGGCTGATCATGGTGGTGAATCTCGCGCTCGGCATGATCACCCCGCCCTTCGGCGTGAACCTGTTCGCGGCCTGCACGGTAGCGCGCATCTCGCTCGACCGGATCGTGAAATACCTGGTGCCCTTCGTGCTCGTGATCCTGGCCTGCCTGCTGGTGATCACCTATGTGCCCTGGATATCGCTCGCACTGCGAGACCTGGCGTACGCCAAATAGCGGAAACAACGCGAAGAAAAAGAAGAAACGGCAGCCTGTTCGCAGGCTGCTTTTTTTTGCGCGGCAATGCCCCTTCAAGGCAACCGTTTCACCAAGATGTCACCGCTTGCAACGATGCTGCAGCCCTCGATCCCCGAAAGCTGTGGCCGCCATGTTTCCCACCAAGACCGACAAGGCACGCGACGAACTCCAGGGCCGCCAGCGCACGCTGAGCCAGCGCGAGCGCGCATTGCTGCTGATGGCCGACGGCCGCCGCTCGCTGACCGATTTCAGCCCGCTGTTCGCAAGCCGCACCGAGGCCGAGCAGGCGATCCAGGCGCTGGTGCTCAAGGGCTATCTGCAGGACGCGAAGGCTGCAGCCGCCGCCCAGCCGGCTGCAGCACCCACGCAGCCCGCCCCGGCGCCCACGGCCGACCCGATCCAGATCAGCACATCGGCCGACAACTTCGACGGCAAGCGCTCGCTGGCCACCACGCGCATGTTCCTGTTCGACATCTGCGAGCGCATGTTCGTGCGCCGCGACCCCAAGTTCGCGCTGCAGATGCGCGATGCGCTGCGCGAAGCCCGCGACCGCCAGGTCATGCTGACCATCGCCGCGCTGATGCTCAGCGAGATCGAGAAAACCGCCGGCCCCGAGCGCGCCGAGTCGCTGCGGGAACGCATCGAGCGGCTGCTGCCGCTGGCCGAAACTGTGCACTGAGGCTGCAGACCCCGGGCCCGCGATCCACTACACTCCCATGGTCAGGAGAGAGCCCCGCCAGCCGGGGCCGCCGAAGGCGCAGGGGGTTCCCGAACGCTCAGGCAAAAGGACTGACACAGCGCTGGTGAATGCCGGCGTTTCCTTGCTGGAGAGAGGCTGTTGCTGGCATCAACGCGATGCGACGGCCCACCGAAGGAGCAAACCCCGATCGTGGGGCGAATCTCTCAGGTAAAGCGGACAGCAGGGGTGGCCCATGGCTCGCGCCATGGAATTCGTCTGCCCCTTTTGGAGTGCCCCGTGGCTGCTTCCTCCGACTCCTCTTCCGCCGAACAACTCCTGAAGACCCCGCTGTACGGCCTGCACGTGGAGCTTGGCGCCCGCATGGTGCCGTTTGCCGGCTATTCGATGCCGGTGCAGTACCCGGCCGGCCTGATGGCCGAGCACAGGCACACGCGCGACGCCGCCGGCCTGTTCGACATCTCGCACATGGGCCAGCTGCGCCTGGTCGGTCCGGACGCCGCGGCGGCCTTCGAGACCCTGATGCCGGTCGACGTGATCGACCTGGCCCCCGGCAAGCAGCGCTACGGCCTGCTGCTGAACGACGAGGGCGGCATCCTCGACGACCTGATGTTCTTCAACGAGAACCACGGCTCGATCTTCGTGATCGTGAACGGCGCCTGCAAGGTGGCCGACATCGCCCACATCCAGCAGAAGATCGGCGCGCGCTGCGAGGTGCAGCCGCTGCCCGATCACGCGCTGCTCGCGCTGCAGGGGCCGCAGGCGGCCGCGGTGCTGGCGCGGCTGTCGCCCGGCACCGAGCGCTTCGTGTTCATGACCGGCGGCGCGGTGCAGATCGGCGGCATTCCGGCCTTCGCCACGCGCAGCGGCTACACCGGCGAAGACGGCTTCGAGATCTCGGTGGCCGGCCAGAATGCCGACGCGCTGGCCCGCCTGCTGCTGGCGCAGCCCGAGGTCAAGCCCATCGGCCTGGGCGCACGCAATTCGCTGCGGCTGGAAGCCGGGCTCTGCCTCTACGGCAACGACATCGACACCGCTACCACGCCGGTCGAAGCCTCGCTGAACTGGGCGATCCAGAAGGTGCGCCGCACGGGCGGCGCGCGCGAAGGCGGTTTTCCGGGCGCGGCCAGGGTGCTGGCGCAGCTCGCCGCCGCCACGGCCGGCGCCGCGGGCCACACCGACCACGACACGCTCAAGCGCAGGCGCGTCGGCCTCGTGGCGCTGGAACGCATTCCGGTGCGCGACGGCACGGTGCTGCAATCCTTCGAAGGCCACGACATCGGCTTTGTCACGAGCGGCCTGCTCGGCCCGACGGCCGACCGCCCGATTGCCATGGGCTACGTGGCCACCGCGTTTTCCGAGCCCGGCACGCGCGTGCAGGCCATCGTGCGCGGCAAGCCGGTGCCGATGGAAGTCTCGACGCTGCCTTTCGTGCCCACGCGCTATTACCGCGGCTAGGCGCTGCGCTCCCCAATCATCATTTTTTCCACGAGGAGTTTTCCACCATGAGCATCAAGTACACCAAGGACCACGAATGGGTTTCGGCCGAAGGCAGCGCGGCCACCGTCGGCATCACCGTGCATGCGCAGGACGCGCTCGGCGACGTGGTCTTTGTCGACCTGCCTGAAGTCGGCAAGATCTTTGCCCAGGGCGAAGTCGCCGGTGTCGTCGAATCGGTCAAGGCCGCGGCCGATGTGTTCATGCCCGTGTCGGGCGAGATCACCGAAGTGAACGAAGCGCTGCGCGCCGATCCGTCGCTCGCCAACACCGACCCGCTGGCCGCCGGCTGGTTCTTCAAGGTCAAGCTCAGCGAACCGGCGCAGCTCGACGCGCTGCTCGACGCCGCCACCTACGACAAGTTCGCCGCCGAGTCCTGATCCGCCGAGTTCTCCAGCCGCTTTTTCCTCATCCCCGAGCCTTCACCGCCATGCCGATTCCCGCCCTTCCCTCTTTGCAACAACTGGAGAACGCCGAAGAATTTCTCGCCCGCCACATCGGCATCGATGCGGCGGACGAGGCGCGCATGCTGCCGGTGATCGGCTCGGAAACGCGCGCGGAGCTCATCGACGGCATCGTGCCCGCGGCCATCCGCCGCGCCAAGCCGATGCGGCTGCCGGCGCCCATCACGGAGGCGGATGCGCTGGCCGAATTGAAGGCGATCGCGGCGAAGAACAAGGTCTTCAGGAGCTTCATCGGCCAGGGCTACTACGGCACGCACACGCCGGGCGTCATCCTGCGCAACGTGCTCGAGAACCCGGCCTGGTACACGGCCTACACGCCCTACCAGGCCGAGATTTCGCAGGGCCGCATGGAAGCGTTGCTCAATTTCCAGACCATGGTGTGCGACCTTACCGGCATGGCCATCGCCAATGCGTCGATGCTCGACGAAGCCACCGCCGCGGCCGAGGCCATGACGCTCGCCAAGCGCAGCGTCAAGAGCAAGAGCAACGTGTTTCTGGTGTCGGGCGACTGCCATCCGCAGACCATCGAGGTCATCAAGACACGCGCCGCGCCGCTGGGCATCGAGGTCAAGGTCAGCACCGTGTCCGAAACGCTGCCGCACCTGATGGTGAGCGGCGAATTCTTCGGCGTGCTCGCGCAGTACCCGGCCACCACCGGCCACGTGCATGACCTGCGCCCACTCGCAGGCCATGCGCACCAGTGCGACGCCGCCTTCTGCGTGGCCGCCGACCTGCTGGCGCTGACGCTGCTTGCGCCGCCCGGCGAGTGGGACGCCGACATCGTCTGCGGCACCACGCAGCGCTTCGGCATGCCGATGTGCAATGGCGGCCCGCACGCGGCCTACCTGGCCTGCCGCGACGAGTTCAAGCGCTCGCTGCCGGGCCGGCTGGTGGGCGTGAGCGTCGACACGCACGGCCAGCCTGCCTACCGCCTGGCGCTGCAGACGCGCGAACAGCACATCCGCCGCGAGAAGGCCACCTCCAACATCTGTACCGCGCAGGTGCTGCCGGCCGTGGTAGCCAGCATGTACGCCGTGTACCACGGCCCCGACGGCCTCACGCGCATTGCGCAGCGCGTGGCCGCACTCACGGCCATCCTCGCGCAGGGCCTTGCACAGATGGGGCGCGAGCCGGTCAACGCCAGCGCCTTCGATTCGCTGACCATCCGCACCGGCGACGACACGCCGAAGATCATCGAGCGCGCCACCGCCGCGGGCGTCAACCTGCGCCAGCGGCTGCAGCAGCACCTGGGCATTTCGCTCGACGAGACCACCACGCGCACCGACGTCGAAACGCTCTGGGCGCTGTTCGTGCCTGCCGGCACACCGATGCCGCGCTTCGACGACCTGGCCGGCACCGCGCCGCGCCTGCCCGAGGACCTGCGCCGCACCAGCGCCTTTCTCACGCACCCGGTGTTCAACACCCACAAGAGCGAAACCGCGATGCTGCGCTACATCCGCAGCCTGTCGGACAAGGACCTGGCGCTCGACCGCAGCATGATCCCGCTCGGCAGCTGCACGATGAAGCTCAACGCGACCAGCGAGATGATCCCGATCACCTGGCCCGAGTTCGCCAACATCCATCCCTTTGCGCCGCCCGAGCAGCTGGTGGGCTACGCCCAGCTCGACGCGCAGCTGCGCGCCTGGCTCTGCGAAGCCACTGGCTACGCGGGCATCAGCCTGCAGCCCAACGCGGGTTCGCAGGGCGAGTACGCGGGCCTCTTGGCCATCCGCTCCTTCCACGAAGCCAAGGGCCAGGGGCACCGCAACATCTGCCTCATTCCTTCGTCGGCGCACGGCACCAACCCCGCAAGCGCGCAGATGGTGGGCCTGCAGGTGGTGGTGACGGCCTGCGACGCGCAGGGCAACGTCGACATGGACGACCTGAAGCGCGCTTGCGAGAAGCACAGCGCCAGGCTCGCGGCCGTGATGATCACCTATCCGAGCACGCACGGCGTGTTCGAAACCCGCGTGAAGGAACTCTGCGAACTCGTGCATGAACACGGCGGCCGCGTGTACGTGGACGGCGCCAACATGAACGCGCTGGTGGGCGTCGCCGCACCGGGCGAGTTCGGCGGCGACGTGAGCCACCTGAACCTGCACAAGACCTTCTGCATTCCGCACGGCGGCGGCGGCCCGGGCGTGGGCCCGGTCTGCGTGGTGGAAGACCTTGTGCCCTACCTGCCGGGCCATGCGACGGCCGGCATCGCATCGAATGGCGTCGGTGCGGTTTCCGCGGCGCCGCTCGGCAATGCCGCGGTGCTGCCAATCAGCTGGATGTACTGCCGCATGATGGGCGCCAAGGGCCTGCAGGCCGCGACCGAAATCGCGATCCTGAGCGCCAACTACATCAGCGCGCGCCTCAAGGACCACTACCCCACGCTGTACGCGAGTCCCAACGGCCACGTCGCGCACGAGTGCATTCTGGACCTGCGCCCGCTCAAGGACACCAGCGGCGTCACCGCCGAGGACGTGGCCAAGCGGCTGATCGACTACGGCTTCCATGCGCCCACGCTGAGCTTCCCGGTGCCCGGCACGCTGATGGTGGAACCCACCGAAAGCGAGCCGCTGGCCGAGCTCGACCGCTTCATCGACGCGATGATCGCGATCCGCGGCGAGATCCGCCGCGTCGAGGAAGGCGTCTGGCCGAAGGACGACAACCCGCTCAAGCACGCGCCGCACACCGCGGCCAGCCTGCTCGGAACGGAGTGGCCGCACCCCTACTCGCGCGAACTGGGCGCGTTCCCGCTGGCTGAACTCAAGCAGGCCAAGTACTGGCCGCCGATCGGCCGCGTCGACAACGTGTACGGCGACCGCAACCTGTTCTGCAGCTGCGTGCCGGTGGGCGACTACAAGGAAACCGAAGAGGCCTGAGGCCGCAGCAGGAAGCGCGGCGGCCCGGCGCCGTAGCGCTCCTCCCCGCTCAGGCTTCGCGGCGGTAGATCGCCCATTTCACGGTGAGGATGTCCGCGGCGATCTTCGCGGCGTTGACGCCCGCATAGCTTTCGGACGGATCGAATTCGAAGCCTTCCTTGTAGCGCCTGACATGCGCGTAGTCCTGGTCGAAGGTCATCGGACCCATGAGCTCGGCGGGGTCGGTGTCCGCGGGAAGCGCCAGGAATTTGTCGGGATCGGTGGCGCTCTGGTAGAGGTCGACGCTCATCAGGTTCATACGGGTGTCCTCGAAATCTTTCTTGGGAATCGAAGCCGGGCGAACCGCGGGCACTGCCGGCGGGCTCGGCGAATCATCCCCGGCATCGGCGCTGCATGCAATCGGCCCGCGCCTACACGGCGCACCCGGTCAGCGCTGCTGCTGCTGTTGTTTCTTCTTCGCCAGCTCGCCCGTGGCGATCTGCTCGCGGAAGCCGCGCAGGCTGGCCTTCAGCTTGCGCTCGTTCTCCAGCCCCACGCGCACCATGATCTTCTGGCCCGACGAGAGCGACTCGAGCTGCGGATCGGCGTACTCGTAGCGCACCCAGGGCCGCTGCGACGGCACGTTGCCCTTCACCTCGACGAGGCGGACCTGCACCGGGCCGGCGGGCTCGGGCGCCTGCAGCAGATGGTCGATCACGGCAACGAGCCGGTCGTTGAAGTAGCGCCCCGGATAGCCGAGCTCCTCGTAGGCCTGCTGGAACAGCGGATAGAGCCGCGCATATGTCTTGGCGGCCTTGGCCGGATCGATCGACTCGGCCAGCGTCACGATGGGGTTGTAGCGCGCGGCATTGTTGGGCGAAATGGTCTCTTTCTCGCCCTTGCCCTGGGTGGTGAAGTGCTGCTTCGTCGGCTGAACCGGCCAGGTGCTCGCGGGCGACTGCTCGCGCGCGAGGTTGTCGACCGTGGCCACGAAGCGGCGCACGATGCCTTCGAACTGCAGGAAGTCCGCCACGTTCTTGCTGCCCATCAGGTCGACCAGCGCCTTCATCACGCGCGAATCGGAATCGCCGACCTTGGGCAGCCCCGAGTCGGGCAGCGCGATCGCATCGATGGGGTTCTGCGGTTCCGGCAATTCGGGCAGGGGCGCGGGCGGCGTGGGCGCAATCCCGTCGTTCGGCGCGGCGGCCACCGGCGGCGATTCAGCCGGGAGCGGCTGTTGCTGCTGGTACCAGCGCCAGCCCAGGAATCCGGCCGCGATCGCCAGCAGCACGATGACGATGATGGTTCCGGTCGACGTCTCGCGCCGCGGCCTGTACGCGGGGGCATCGCGCGAATCGTGCACGTCGGGAATCTCGGGGGTGTCTCGGTCGGACATGTCTGCGGTTTCCTTTTGGGAGGATTGCAATGGGAGACGAGCAGCTATGGTGCACCAGATCGGCGCCCGGCCGCGGCGTCATCCCGTAACGCCCTGTGACGCGCCCGCGATGCGAAAGTTCAGCCGCTAGGACGCGCCGGCCGTCCCGCCGAGCGACTGCAGCCACGCCAGCGTGCCCTGCAGCTCGGCCGGTCGGATCTCGTGGCCGCCCGGAAAATCGGCGCCCGACAGCGCCAGCGGCAGGCCGCGCGCCAGTTCACGCGTGGCCTGTGCGGCGCTCGGCGGAATCACGTTGTCGGCGCTGCCATGGCTCACCCACAGCGCCTTGCCCTCGAAGGCCTCGGGCGACGCGATGTGCGGCAGCACCTCCGACAGCAGCCGCCCGTGCCACACCATCGCGGCGCGCACTTTTGCAGGCTGCGTCAGCAGCAGCGACAGCGCCATGATGCCGCCTTGGCTGAAGCCGCCGACCACCACGCGTTCCGGCGGCACGCCGAGCTGCTGCGCCGCCGAGGCCACCATCTCGCCCACCAGGAAACGGCTTTCGCGCTCCTGCTCCTCGTTGATGCGCCGCTGGCCATCGGCCAGCACCTGGAACTCGAACCACGCATAGGCATCGGGCGACAGCACATACGGGGCGCGCAGGCTCAGCACGTGAAACTGCGGCGGCATGAGCCGCGCGAGGCCGAACAGGTCTTGCTCGTTGCTGCCGACGCCGTGCATCAGCACCAGCAGCCAGGGCTCGCGCACGTTCGGCCCTGCGGCCTGCTCGAGAAACTTGAAAGGCAGGTGGAGTTGCGTCATGGCGTCAGGCCGTTGAAGATTGAAACCCCTGCGCCAAGGCGCGCGTGATTTCGGCGGCCGGCAGCTCGCGGCAGCCGGTTGCGTTCTGGCCCGACCACAGCGGAGAAAAATCGCCGCTGCCCTGCGCCTCGGCCTTGGCGCGCAAGGGCGCAATGCCCGAAGTGGCCAGCGGAAACTCGGGCGCCGCCGAGCCGATCGGCCCCAGCTCGCGCATCACGCGGTTGACGATGCCGCGCGCCGGCCGGCCCGTGAAGAGATTGGTGAGCGCCGTATGGCGCGCAGCTTCGCTCTTCAGCGCCGCGCGGTGCACGGCGCTGGTGGTGGCCTCGGGCGCCAGCATGTAGGCCGTGCCCACCTGCACGCCCGCGGCACCCAGCGCCATGGCCGCGGCCACGCCGTTCGCATCGGCAATGCCGCCGGCCGCGATCACAGGCAGCCGCACCGCGCGCACCACCTGCGGCAGCAGCGCGAAGGTGCCGGGCTGCACCGTGAGATCGTGCGAGAGAAAGTGCCCGCGGTGCCCGCCCGCCTCCAGGCCCTGCGCAATGACCGCATCGACGCCGTGCGCTTCGAGCCACAGTGCCTCGTCGACCGTGGTGGCCGATGCCAGGATCTTCGAGCCCCATCCGCGCACCTGCGCCAGCAGCGGCTCGGGCGGCAGCCCGAAATGGAAACTCACCACCGGCGGGCGGAACGCGGCCAGCACCTCGGCCACCTCGGCGCTGAAGGGGTTGCGCCCCGGGCCGGTGGGTATGGCCGCCGCATCGATGCCGAATTCGCGGTAGTACGGCGCCAGCGCATTGCGCCACACCGCTTCGCGTTCGGCGCTGGGCTGGGGCGGCACGTGGCAGAAGAAGTTGAGGTTGTAGGGCTTGCCGGTGCCCTCGCGGATCGCAGTGACTTCGCTGCGGATGGCGTCGTTGCCGAGCATCGCGCACGGCAGCGAGCCGAGCGCGCCCGCGTTGCTGACCGCAATGGCCATGGCGCTGCCCTGCACGCCCGCCATGGGCGCCTGGATCAGCGGCAGATCGATGCCGAGGAGTTGCTGCAATGAAGTGGTCATTGGTAGATGTTCCTTTTTTTTGGATGTGAGGCGCATGCCAGCGCCTATTCTGCGGCGAAGCCCAAAGCCCTTGCGCTCAGCCGGCAGGCGCTGCGGGAAGTGCCGCAAGCCGAGGCCAGACAATGATCGCGGGCAAGTTCGACGACATTAGGCCGGCGGTCGGATGGACACTTCGCGCAGCCGCCGATGCGCCGCACTGTCCCAGGCAATGGGCTGCTGGTTCTTCGCACGCAGATAGTGGTGCGTGAACACCGCGAGGTACGCCTCCAGCGTCTGTTCGGCAACGTTTTCGCCCGCCAGGTTCATGCACATCGCGGCCACCTCGCTGGTGCAGAAGTGGTCGTCGCGGCCAGAGTTGCGCAGCTTGTATTGCGTGATCTGCTCCGGCTGCAGGCTCAACACCGGCAGCCGGTCGAGGTAAGGGCTTCTGCGAAACATTTTGCGTGCCTCGGCCCATGTCGCGTCGAACAGGATGAAGAGCGGCCGTTTCACGCAGCCGCTGCCGTCCGGTCCAGGCACTGGAACGGCCACGACCACGCGCTCGGGCGCCGCATATTGCCCCGGGAACACCACGTAGGGCTGCCATTGCGGGTCGTTCAACAGCGCCAGCAGCGCGGGATCGGTTTCGGTGCGGGCCCAGCCGAAGGCGAAGGTATCGGCCACCACGTCGGCGACCAGCCACCCCGTGTTGGTGGGCTTGAGCGGCTCGATGTCGGCCATGAGCAGGCACACTCCCGCGCGCGTTGCCACCGAAGGGCGCACGGCGCACATGCAATGGCTGGGCACCAGGCGGCAGCCCGCGCAGCGCTCGCGCTTGAAGCCACCACGGGCGAGAAAGGGTTTGGCGCTTCGAGCCAGGCGCGCGGCGCGAAGGAAGGAGACGGCGTGAGGCATGTGCCGATTCTCGGCTGCTCTCGAACGCCCGGTGCGCTGGAATGCGCCGAGCAGCTAAACCAGCTGCAGATCCTTCGGCGTCACCCCGTCGAACACCCGCGCGAGCTGCGCCGGCGAGAGGCCGTACATCCGCCTGAACAGGCCGCCGAACACCGCGCGGTATTCGTTGAGCACCGGGTAGTCGCGGTTCTGGAACAGCGTAGCCTGCGCCACGTCCTGCTGCTCGCCCACGATGCGCCCGCCCGCCTGCGCCGAGAGGCCGCCGCCGAGCACCCAGTACACGGTGCCGTGCCCATGGTCGGTGCCGCGGTTGCCGTTCTCGCGGAAGGTGCGGCCGAACTCGCTGATGACCACCACCACGGTCTGGCGCCATGCGTCGTCGCCCATCTCCTGCGCGAAGCCGGCCACGCCGCGGCCCAGTTCTTCAAAACGGTTGGCGAGGTAGCCGATGGCGCCGCCCTGCCCCACATGCGTGTCCCAGCCGCCGACGTCGACAAAGCCGAGGTCGAAGCGCTCCCGCATCAGCAGCGCCATGCGGCGCGCCACCAGTTCGAAGCCCTTGGCGGTCATGGCGTTGCGGCTGGCGGCGTCCATCTCGGCCTGCACCGCGCGCGCCACCTCGTCGCGCAGCTCGAAGCCTTCGGCCACCGGCCCGGCCAGCGGGGTGTTGCGGTACATGGCCGCGATGACCTGGCTCTGCCGCGCATCGATGCCCGCACGCGCATTGCCCGCCAGCGCCATGTTGGCGGCCCTGGCGCCGCCGCGCAGCGAAAGGGGCAGCTGTTCGGTGAAGGCGATGGGCGACACGCCGGCCACGGGTCCGGCGCCGAGCACGCCGGCCAGCCGGTTGAGAAAACCCGAGCGGTAGTCGCGTCGCTTGTCGAGTGCCTGGCCGAGCTCGATGGAGTCCTGCGTTTCGAAGTGGCTGCGCGTGAGGTCGTCGGTGCCCGCAAAGGCGATGAAGGCAGCCTGCTTCTGCTGGAACATCGGCATCACGCTTTGTGCCAGCGCGGGGTGCAGGCCCCAGTTGCCGTCCAACGGCAGCGCACCGCCGGGCATGCCGGGCCGGGCGATGGCGATGTTGGGGCGCGAGGCGTAGTAGAAGTCGCTGGCCGTGGGCACGAGCAGGTTGCAGCAGTCGTACGCGCCGCGCAGGAACACGACCAGCAGCTTGGCGCCTTCGGCCCCGGGCGCGGCCATCAGCTGGCCGGCGGCGCCCGCGAGTGGAACGGCGGCCATGAGCTTGAGCAGTTCTCGACGTTGCATGACAGGGTGTCCTTTCTGCTTGCCTTGCTCCTTCCCCTTCCGGGGGAAGGTTGGGATGGGGGCAAGCGGCGCTTGTCTCGCCTTGTGCGTCATCGAACGCCGCTTGCCCCCACCCCTGCCCTCCCCCGGAGGGGAGGGAGAAAAACCTCGATCAGCGGCGCATCAGCTCGGGCGACGCCAGCAGGAAGGTGTTCCACTCCTGCGGGTTGTTCGCCTGCGCGAGCGCCTCGCGCGTGTCCGCACTCAGGCCGGCCTGCATTGTGCGCACCGCGTGCGAATCGGCCAGCGGCGGGAATGCGGGCTTCTCGAGCGGCGCCTTGTCGTCCGCCCGGAACAGCACGGCGCCGTTCGCACCGATGGCGCGGGCGATCTCGAAACGCGTGTTCATCTGTCCCGCGCTGGCCCAGGCGGCCTCGTTGAGCGGATAGCCGTCGGGCGTCTCGTGGCCGTACAGCTGTTCGCCCATGCGGTTGATCCAGCCGATCATCGGGTTCACGTTGGACACCACGCGGTCGCCGTACGCGAGCCGCACGCCGGCAATCACGTAGTGCACCGGGTCGCGGAACTTGCGCCCGAGCGAAGCGGCGAATTCGGGCGCCTCGAACATCGCCTTCAGCGTGACGGCGATGTCGCCGTCGCTGCGCGTGAAGGCCGCGGCCATGCGCTCGACCAAGGCCTGCGGCGGATCGTCGGAGACGAAGTACACGGCGAGCTTGCGCGAGATGAAGCGCGCGGTGGCCGGCGCGCGCGCCAGGCGATCGAGCGCTTCGCCGGCCTCGGCGAGGCCACGGCTCTCGATGGGCTGGCCCAGCAGCGTCTTCGGGCCGTAGTCGTGCCGGTTCGGGTTGAACTCGAACAGGCCCCGGCGCACGTAGTCGTCGCGCAGGGCCGGCCGCACGTTGGGCGGGGCCGCATCGAGCGGCTGGTAGCTCACACCCACACCGGTGAGCACGCGCGCCAGCTCCTGCACGTCGGTTTGCGAATAGCCGCCGCCCACGCCCAGCGTGTGCAGCTCCATCAGCTCGCGCGCGTAGTTCTCGTTGATGCGGTTGGCGGCGTTCTGCGCGTTGTCGAGATAGCGCAGCATCGCGGGGTGGTGCAGCGTGGCGCCGAGCAGGTCGCGGAACCTGCCAAGCGCATGCGGGCGGATCGCGTTCTCTTCGTAGTCGCCCACCATCGCGCGGATGTTGTCCTTGCGCAGGTTGACGTTGAAATGGTTCATCCAGAACCACGTCATCTGCTCCTGCAGCTGGTTGGGCGAATAGAGCGCGCGCAGCACGAAGCGCTGCTGCGCCTCGCGCACCAGCTCGTTGAGCCGCTGCTGGTAGGCCTGGCGCGCGGCCTTCTTCTGGTCTTCGTCGGGCAATGCATCGGCCGCCTTGCGCTGCGCGTCGAGTTCGGTCACGAGCTGGTCGAGCGACGTGCGCGAAATGGCCATGGCATCGACCTGCGCCTGCGCGGCCGGCGGCAGCGGCGCGGGCCGCGGATTGAGCTGGTCGCGCATCCACAGCGGCAGGCCGCGCTGTGCCAGCTGCGCCTCGCTGCTTGCATTGACACCCCAGCTCACGCGGTCGAGCCAGCGCAGGCGGCTGGCGTCATCGAGCGGCGCAGAGGGCAAGGACACCGACACCACCGCGCGCCGATCGCCCGGCGCGCTCGTGCAGGCTGCGAGCAGCGCCAGTGCGCATGCGCCCAGCGCCAACGACACGCGGCGCATGGAGAACAACCACGGCGAAGCGGCGGCCGGCACCGCGTTCACTCCCTGCGCATGTCGTGGCGGCGCACGTCGCCGATGGCGTGCTGCGCGGTGTCGAGCGCCACGTCGACGTGCGCCAGGCCGCGCTGCTGGAACGGCCGCGAGCGCGGGTCGTCTTCTTCGCGCGCCACGTCGGAGCGCACCTTGCGCAGCAGGTCGACCGCCGCATGCAGGCGGCCCTGGCGCGGCAGCCACGCATCGGTGGGCTCGCGCCATTCGACGGGCTTGCCGTCCAGCCATGCCGCGTGCTGCAGGTCGCCGATGGCGGCGTGGATCTCGTCGACCACCACCTGCTCGTCGCGCGAGACCTGTCCGTCTTCGGGACGGCGGTGCTCCACCTTCCAGGCGGCCGTGCGCAGGTCGGACAGGGCGTGCAGGTAGAACGGGTGCCTGCCGTATTCGTCGGCCCATGCGGGCAGCGACGCTGCGGCCATGAGAACGAGTGCGGCGATGAGGCTTTTCTTCTTCATCTTCGGAGCTCCTGTGAGTGACGACGGTTCGAGGACGCTTCCTCAACCGCCGTGCCCCGCTCCGCGTTGACGCTCTTTACCTTCGCAGCGCCGCGCAAAGGCGGCGCCTAAGCGCCGGCTAAGTCAGGCTACCGACAGGCTGGAAGGCGCAGCGCCGGCAATCTGCCTCAGTGCGCGCTCGAACACCTCGACCGGCTGGCCGCCCGAGATCAGGTGCTGGTCGTTGATGATGATCGCGGGCACCGAATGGATGCCGGCATCGGTGTACATGCGCTCGCGCTCGCGGGTTTCCTGCGCGAACTCGTCGCTGGCCAGGATCTCGCGCGCACGGACTGCATCGAGCCCCGCTTCGGTGGCTGCGCGCACCAGCACCTCGGGGTCGGAGGGATTCTGGCGGTCGGTGAAATAGGCCTTCAGCAGCAGCTTCTTGAGCGCCGCCTGCCTGGCCGGGCTTTCGAGCTCGGCCCAGTGCAGCAGGCGGTGGGCGTCGAAGGTGTTGTAGATGCGCGGCCGGCCCTCGGGGCTGAACTCGAAGCCCACCTCGGCCCCGCGCTGGCGGATCATCTCGCGCGATTGCGCCTGCTGTTCACGCGTGGAGCCGTATTTCTGGTTCAGGTGCTCGAAGGTGTCCTGGCCTTCGGGCGGCATCTGCGGGTTCAGCTCGAAAGGCTGGAAATGCAGTTCCGCCGTGACGTCGGGCGCGACGCGCCGCAGCGCCGCCTCGAGCGCGCCCAGGCCGACGGCGCACCAGGGGCAAGAGACATCGGAGACGAAATCGATCTTGAGATGGGAGGTCATGCCCGCCATTCTTCATCGCCCCGGCGCCCTTGGTGCGCGCAAGGTCTTCAGGCGGCGGCCTTGGCCAGGCGTGCGGTTGCGAGCGTCTGTTCGCGCAGCCGGTCGTACTCGGGCTTGTCGACCGGAACCGCGTCGGGCTTGCCCAGGTCGTTCATGTGCACGCGGTAGGTTTCGCGGGCGGTCCAGGCCGAGATCGCGGCAATGGCGCAGATCGCCAGCGTGATGGCGCCGACGGTCAACGGGATGTTGGCAGCGCCGGGAGGGGCGACCGCCACGAACAGCGCCGGCAGCAGCGCAGTGATCGCGGTGCCGATGTTCTGCGAGATCGCCATGCCCGAGACGCGCGTGCGCGTGGGGAACATCTCCGGATAGAAGCTCGGGAACACGGCGTTGTAGCCCTGGTAGACCACGCCCCACATCAGGAGCGACATTACGATGGCCAGCGGCACGTTGTGGATGCTGATGGCGTACAGGTAGCCGAACGACAACAGGCCCGAACCGATGGCACCGACGACGATCGGCAGGCGGCGGCCGACCTTGTCCGACAGGTTGCCGACGAACGGGATCACGATCACGGCCAGGATGTTGCCCATGACCGGAATCCAGAGGTAGATGTCTTTCTCGAAGTTGATGCCGTAGCCCGGCTGCACCGCGTAGGCGGCGCCGAAGATGGTCGCGACCACCGGGATCACGTTCATCAGCGAGCACAGCAGCACGCGCAGCATGTCGCCCCAGCTCTCGGTCACGGCCTGGACCACCGGCGCCTTCGGCACCTTGGCGCTCTTGTCTACTTCGGCGAACGCAGGCGTCTCGTCCACTTCCCGGCGGATGATGTAGCCGGCCACGATGACGATGAAGCTCAGCAGGAACGGAATGCGCCAGCCCCACGAGTTGAAGGCGTCCTTGTCCATGTAGTGCGCGAGCGGCAGGAACACGGCGGCCGCCATGATCTGGCCGGCCTGCACACCCTGCAGCGTGAAGCTCGCGAAGAAGCCGCGGCGTCCGAACGGCGCGTGCTCCAGGATCATCGAGCTCGCGCCCGAAATCTCGCCGGCCACCGCAAAGCCCTGGATCAGGCGCAGCAGCACCAGCAGCGCGGGTGCCCACAGGCCGACCTGGTCATAGGTCGGCAGCAGGCCGACGGCGACGGTGGAAAAGCCCATCAGGAACATGCACAGGATCAGCACCGTCTTGCGGCCGTGCGTGTCGCCCCAGTGGCCCAGCAGCAGTGCGCCGATCGGCCGTGCGACGTAGCCCACGCCGTAGGTTGCGAGCGAGGCGATGATCGCGATCTGCGGGTCGCCCTTTGGAAAGAAGATCTGCGGAAAGATCAGCGCCGCCGCGGTGGCGTAGATGAAGAAGTCGTAGTACTCCAGCGCCGAGCCGATCCAGCCGCTCGCGGTGGCTTTCTTCGACTGGTGCTTGCCTTGCGGCTCGTGGGCCGTGATGGTTGCCATGGTTTGTCTCCGGGTTGACGAAAAAAATCTTTATTGCTGCGCCTGCGATGCCATGCGCGCGGGTGCGTTGAGCGCACCGTAGGCGTCGTAGCCCGCAGTGCGCTGTGCCAGTTCGAAGAAGAGCCCGCCTTCGATGTTCTCGGTGTAGATGTGCAGGTAGTCGCCCGCGGACGAACGGTCGAACAGCACGCCGGCCGCGCGCAGGCGTGCGAGCAGCGCAGGGTCCAGGTCGATGCGCGTGGCCAGGTCGTCGTAGTAGTTGTCCGAGATGGGCACGAAGCGCGTGCCGTTGGCGCGTAGCCGCGCCACGCTCTCGAAGATGTCATTGCAGCGCAGCGCGATGTGGTGCACCGCGCCGCCGCCGGTCACGCTCAGCGTGCGCGCGGTGCGGGTGCGCTGGCTCAGCGACACGTTGAGCACCAGCCGCACGCTGCGCTCGGCATTGGCCACGCCGCGGCTGCGGATCAGGCCGAAGGGATCGGCCAGCTCCAGGCTTTCGCCCGGCTCCAGCCCCAGCACGGCGCGCGTGAACAGCACCCAGGTGTCGAGCTGGTCCAGCGCCAGGCCCAGTGCCACGTGGTCGATCTGCGTGAGGCCGGCGCTGCCGGTATCGGCTGCCGCGTCGTCCTCGAGGATGAAGTCGGCTTCGTACAGGCCGTTGGTGCCCAGCGCCTCGGGCACGAAGTGGATCAGGTTGCCGCCTGGCGCCACGATGGCCGGCACGCGCAACTCGTTCGGGCCGACCGGGCTGTCGTGGCGCTGCGAGCGCATGGCGGTGGCGCGTTCCACGGCCGCCAGTGGATCGGCGCAGCGCACGCCCAGCGCACACACCGAGGTGCCGTGCGCCTCGAAGCGGCTGCGCGCGAACGAATCCGGCTGCGCGTTGACGATCAGGTTGATCTCGCCCTGGCGGTACAGCACCACGGCCTTGGAGCGGTGCCGCCCGACCCGGCGGAAGCCGAGCTGCGCCAGCAGCGCGCCGAGCGTCCTGCCCGAGGCTTCATCCGCCGCGAACTCGATGAACGACAGGCCCGAGAGCGCCGGCACGGGCGGCGGGCTGAACAGTTCGACGGGCGGCGTGCGCGCCGGCACATCGGCCGCCGACGCCAGCCGCCGCTGCGCCTCGCTTTCGAGGTACAGCAGCGAACGCATCGCGTCCACCGCGGTGCGGCGGTTGGGCGTCTCGCGGAACAGGTCGTTGAAGATTTCCAGCGACAGCGGGCCGGTGTAGCCCGCGCGCAGCACCTGCTCGAACAACCCGATCACGTCGAGATCGCCCTGCCCCGGGAACGAGCGGTGGTGGCGGGCCCACTGCAGCACGTCCATCGAGAGCAGCGGCGCGTCGGCCATCTGCAGGAAGAAGATCTTCTCGCCCGGGATGGCGGCAATGCCCGTGACATCGTCCTTCAGCGACAGCGTGTGGAAGCTGTCGAGGATCAGTCCCAGGTTCGGATGGTCGGCCTGCCGCACGATGTTCCAGGCCTGGCCGTAGAGCGAGGTGTGGCGTCCCCAGGCCAGCGCCTCGAAGCCCACGCGCAGGTTGCGGCGTGCCGCGCGCTCCGCGAGTTCGTGCAGCTGCGCGGCGGCCAGCGCCGGGTCGTTCACCGAAAGCGGCGAGGTGTTGGAGCAGCACAGCATCAGCGGTGCGCCCATGGCCTCCATCAGATCGAACTTGCGCTCGGCGCGCTCCAGGCTGCGGCGGAACTGCGCCTCGGGCATGCCTTCGAAATCGCGGAACGGCTGGTACAGGTCGATCGAGAGGCCGAGGTCCGCGGTGATGCGGCGCAGCTCGGCGGCGCTGCCCTTGAAGTTGACGAAATCGGCCTCGAACAGCTCGATGCCGTCGAAGCCTGCAGCCGCAACGGCTTCGAGCTTCTGGCGAAGCGTGCCGCTGAGGGAGACGGTGGCAATGGAGCGATGCATGGGGGTGACTGTAGGAACACCCGACGCCGCCCACAACGTTTCCCATCGCTCGCCGTTCGATGATCGAACGCATGCGTGCACTATTCGCACGAAATAGGGGTTAGACCTAGGCCTGCCCCCACGGCCCGAAGGCCGGGTTTCTCAAAGATTACGCCAGTAATCGATCAGCAACTGAGTGAACTCGACCGGCCGCTCCACGGCACTCAGATGCGCCGCATCGATGGTGGCCAGGCGCGCGCCCGGAATGGCGGCCGCGATGGCCTCGGACATGGCGAGCGGCGTGGCCTCGTCCTGCAGGCCCGCGATCACCAGCGTGGGCACGGCGATGCGGCGGTTGCTCTCGCGAAAATCGATGGCGGCCACCGCATTGCAGCTGTCGATGTAGGCCTGCGCATCGGTGCGCACCAGCACGTCGTGCAGCACCTGCGCCGCGGCCTTGCCCTCCTGCGTGGTGACATAGCCATGCGTGAGCCAGCGCGACACCGCACCGGACGCAATGGCGGCCACGCCCTTGGCGGCCACCGTCTCGGCGCGCGCGCGCCACGGCGACTGGTCCGGGTAGTGGGCCGACGAATTCGCGATCACCACGCTGCGCAGCAGCTCGGGATGGCGCACCGCCAGTGCCTGCGCGGTCATGCCGCCCATCGACAGGCCGACGAAGTGCACCGGCTCCCCGCCCGCCTCGCGCTGGATGAGCTCGGCCACGTCGTGCGCCAGCGTCTCCACGCGCAGCGCGCCCGGCACCACCTCCGAGCCGCCATGGTTGCGGTGGTCGTATCGGATCACGGTGTGGCCGCGCGCGAGCTGCTCGGCCACGCCGTCCCACATGTGCAGGTCGCAGCCGAGCGCATGGCTCAGCACGACGAAGGGGCCGCTGCCTTCGCGGACGACGTTCAAACGGGTCATGGTGATTCCTTTTCTTTCATCGGATGCTGAAGACGCGGCAGCCAGAGGAACGCAATGGCCAGCAACCCGCAGCCCGCGAGCAGCATCGGAGCGACCATCGGCCAGGCGCCGTTCGAAAAACCGGTGTCGACGAACTGCGCCGCGATCTGCCCGGCGCTGAACGCCACCATCATCATGCCGAAACCCGACCACGACACCGCCCGCCCCGCCAGGTGCGGCAGGTCGCCCACGGCACCGGCCTGGCCGCAGGGCTGGTGGATGCCGTGGCCGAGGCAATAGAACGCGTGGCCCGCGAGCAGCGGCACGGCGCTGTGCGGCGCCAGCCAGCAGCCCAGCGCCTGGATCGATGCGCCGGCCATGCTCAGCGTGGCGCCCAGCTGCACGGTGCGCACCGGCCCGCGCTTGCGCAGCAGCCGCCGGCACAGGGTGGTGCTGAAGATGTAGACCAGCGAACCGCCGGCCGGAATCCAGCCGTACATCGCGGGCGACCAGCCCAAGTAGCCGATGTAGACCATCGGCGACAGCAGCAGAAAGCAGAACAGGCCGCCGTAGGTCGTTGCGGCCAACGAGGCCCAGGCGCGGAAGCTGCGGCTCGCGAACACGGCGCGGGCGCTGCCGCGCGGCGCAGAAAGATCGCCCGCCAGCGGCCGCCGCGTTTCGCCGAACGAACGCCAGCACAGCGCAAGCAGCAGCAGCGCGTAGAGCGCCATCCACGCCATCACCCAGCGCCAGCCTGCTCCCTGCACCAGCCATGCGCCCAGAAGCGGCGCCAGCAGCCCGACCACGCCCAGGCCCGTGAGCCCGCGCGCCATCACGTGCGGGCCTTCATGCGCTGGATAGAGATCGCGCACCGCGGCACGTGCGCACACCAGGATGGCCGCCATCGAAAAGCCCTGCAGCGCGCGCCAGCCTGCGAGCACCGCCACGCTGCCGGCGAAGGCGCCGCCCAGCGCCGCGATTGCATAGCAGCCGAGGCCCGCCAGCAACACCGGCCGGCGGCCGAAGCGATCGGCCAGCGGGCCGCACAGCAGTTGCGCAAAGCCGAAGGCCAGCACGAACAGCGTAAGGCTGGTGCTGGCCGAGCCGAGTTCGCTGGCGATGGCGGGCAGCGCGGGCAGGTAGCTGTCGGTGGCCACGGGCTGCGCCGCCAGGAGCAGCGGCAGCAGCAAGGTGAAAGTGACGTCGAACCGGCCCTTCCGGGCGACCGGCGCGCTCACCGGGGTTCGGACTGGGTTGCCGCGGGCAGCAGGCCCTTCTCGCGCAGGATGCCGGCGGCAATGCCGAAGGCGTGGTTGGCCACCGGCACGCCGCAGTAGATGGCCGCCATCATGATGACTTCCTTGATGTCATCGGGCGCGAGGCGCGACTCGGGCGGACCGTCGAGCGCGGCGCGCACATGCATCGCGAATTCTTCGTACGCGTGGATGCCCAGCATCATCGACAGCACCATGTAGCGGCGCGTCTTGTCGCCCAGCGCGGGGCGGCCCCAGATGTCGTTCCACGCATGGCGGGTGATGAGCTCCTGGAACTCGGCGTTGAACCCGTTGCGGTTGGCCAGCGACTTGTCGACCCAGGCATCGCCCAGCACGCGGCGGCGGTTGACGAGGCCGGCTTCGTAGTCGTTCGCGGGAGAGGTGCTTGCTTCGTCGGTCATCGGGATGTGTCTTTCGCAGTCAGTTGGGCGCGCAGGGCCGCCACTTGCCGCAGCGCGGTTTCGCCGGCGGGCCCGGCGAGGGCGGGGTCGAACCATTCGTCCGCGGCCTCGCGCGGCAGCTCCGCGCGCAGGGTGTCGAGGTTGGCACGCATGCGCGCCGTGTCGATCTGCAGGCCGGGCAGCGCACCGGCCAGCGCGCGTGCGCTTCCGTGTGCCGACATCAGCAGCTGCGGCCATTCGGCCAGTTCGGCCTGCCAGCCGCCGAGCGCGCGCTCGTGTTCCTGCGGCATGGCGGCCAGCAGCGCGGCCACGCGCTGCGGCGCACGCTGGGCCGCGGCCAGCGCAACCATCGCCGCCACGGGGTTGCGCTTGTGCGGCATGGCCGAGGAGCCGCCGCGGCCCGGCTCGGTGGGTTCGGCCACCTCGCCGACCTCGTACTGGCCCATGAGCGAAATGTCGCGCGCGATCTTGCCGAGGCTGCCCGTGAGCAGCCCCAGCTCGCAGCCGAGCGCGACCCATTCGTCGCGCTGCGTGTGCCAGGTGGCACCGGCATTGCCGAGGCCGAGCTCGTCCGCCACGCGCTGCACGACCGCCGGCCCCTGCCCCTTCATCTGCGCCAGCGTGCCGACGGCTCCGCCGAGCTGCACGCTCAGCGCATGGCGCGCGGCCTCCCGCAGGCGGGCGCGGCTGCGCACCAGCGGCGCGGCCCAGCCGGCGCACTTGAGGCCGAAGCTCGTGACCGACGCGGGCTGCATCAGGGTGCGCGCAAGGATCGGCGTGGCCGCATGCTGCGTGGCGTGCTGCAGCAGCGCCTCGATGGCGCGGTCGACATCGGCTTCGATCAGCGCGATGCCTTCGCGCGTGACCAGCGCCATGGCGGTGTCGATCACGTCCTGGCTGGTGCTGCCGAAATGCACGAAGGGCACGGCCGCGGGATTGAACAGGCCCACGGCCTCCCTCAGGGCCTTGACCAGCGGGATCGCGACGCTGCCGGCGCGGCCGCTGTCGCGCACGATCTTGGCCACGTCGAACAGCTCGACCTTGCAGCTGCCGACGATCGAATGCGCAGCCGCCTCCGGCACCAGCCCGAGCGCGGCCTGCGCGCGGGTCAATGCGGCCTCGAAACGCAGCATCGCGCCGACGAAATTGTGGTCGCTGAAGGCGGAAAGCGTCTCGGACGTGGAAAGGAAGCCTTCGAAAATACTCATGGTGAATGTCTTCTTGCGTCAAAAAATTCGAGTGAGCGCAACAGCATTACACCGCGTCTTCTCCCGCCCCGTACGGAGGCGGGCCGGCGTTGCACATTGCTCAGTAGCTGATCTTCGCCTCGGCCCGCAGCGCATCGGCCGTGGCGGTGCCGAAGCCGAAGAATTCGAGATACGCGGGAATCATCTCGAACAGCATGTCGGTGCCCACCTGCACGGCGCAGCCCTTGTCGCGGGCGGCGCGCAGCAGCGGCGTGTATTCCGACTTCATGACCACCTCGCCGACGAAGGTCGAGGCCGCAATGCGGTCCACGTCGAAAGGCAGCGGGTCGTCTTCCTTCATGCCCAGCGGCGTGGCGTTGACGATGAGGTCGAAGCCGGCCGAGTCGTTCGAGCCCGTGGACACGGCCAGCGCCGGATAGTGCGTGCGCAGGCGCGTGGCCAGCGCTTCAGCCGAGGCCGCGTAGGCATCGAAGAGCGCAATTTCCGCAACGCCGGCCGCCGCCAGCGAGGCCGCGATCGCCGAGCCGACGCCGCCGCTGCCGGAGACCAGCACGCGCGCACCCTCGAGCGCGCAGCCCTTGCGCAGCACGCCGCGCACGAAGCCGGCGCCGTCGAACTGGTCGCCCACCAGCGTGCCGTCGGCGCGCTTGAGCACGGCGTTGCAGGCGCCGGCGATCTTTGCGGTGGGCGTCACCTCGTCGACCAGGCCCATGGTCGTGATCTTGTGCGGCATGGTCACCAGCGCGCCACGGATGTTGGTGAGCCGGAACAGCGCGGCGAAGGCCGCGGGATAGTCCTCGGGCTTCACGCCCATCGGCACCACGACGGCGTCGATGCCCTGCTTCTCGAACCAGGGGTTGTAGATCATCGGCGCCTTGAAGCTTTCGGTGGGAAAGCCCAGGTGCGCGACGAGGGTGGTCTTGCCGGAGATCATGTCGGTCGGCCGTCCTTATTTGCGAACCTTGGCGATTTCCGCCATCAGTTCCTTGACGGTCGGCTCGCCCACCGTGGCCGTGTACTTGTCGATCACCGGCTTGACCTTGTCGCGCAGCTTGGCCATTTCGGCGGGCGGCAGTTCGGTGACGGTCATGCCGGCTTTCTTGAGCGCGTCCAGCGCGGTGTCGGCCGCGGCGCGGGACACATCGCGCTGGAATTTGGTGGCTTCGGCCGCGGCGTCGCCGATGATCTTCTTCTCTTCGGCGCTCATGCCGTCCCAGGCCTTCTTGCTGATGATCAGCGCCTGCGGGTTGTAGATGTGGCGCGTCTGCGTGATGTGCTTCTGCACCTCGGCGAACTTCGACGATGCGATCACGGTGTTGGGGTTCTCCTGGCCGTCGACCGCCTTCTGGTCCAGCGCCGAATACAGCTCCGGGAAGGGCATAGGCGTGGCATTGGCGCCCAGCGTGTTGAACAGGTCGATGTAGATCGGCGACTGGATCACGCGGATCTTCAGGCCCGCAATGTCCTCGGCCTTGGCGATCGGGCGCTTGCTGTTGGTCAGGTTGCGGAACCCCAGGTCCCAGTAGCCGAGGCCGTGCAGGTTCTTCTCGTCGAGCCTGGCGAGCAGCTTCTGGCCGAAGGGGCCGTCGGTCACCGCGTCGGCTTCCTGCGCGTTGTTGAACAGGAAGGGGAAGTCGTAGGCGGCAAACTCCTTGACCTGCGCGGTCAGGATGCCGGCGTTGAGCACCGTGATCTCGACAGTGCCGCCTTGCAGCGCAGAAACCGTCTGCAGGTCGCCGCCGAGCGTGCCGCCCGGGAACAGCTTGACGGTGATCTTCTTGCCCGACTTCTCGGCGACGAGGTCGGCGAACTTCTGCGCGCCTTGCGCCTGCGGGTGGCCGGTCTGGTTCTGGAACGCGAACTTGAGCGTGCGTTCCTTCACCTGGGCCGCGGCGCCGCCCATGGCCGCGAGCGCGACGATGGCGACCAGTGTCTGTTTGAAAAAGCTGTTCATTTTGAAAGTCTCCTTGGGTTGATCTGGGGAAAGGAAAAGGTGAGTGGTCAGCCGCTCAGCAGCCGGGCCGGCCAGATGACGAGCTGGGGGAACATGACCATCAGGAACATCATTCCGAACTCCGCGACGGCAAAGGGCCACACGCCGCGCGTGACCTCGTCCATCTTCATTCGACCGACGCCGGCTACCACATTGAGCACCGTGCCCACCGGCGGCGTGATGAGGCCGATCGAGTTGTTGATGATGAAGAGCACGCCGAAGTAGATCGGGTCGATGCCCGCCGCCTTGATGACCGGCATCAGCACCGGCGTGAGGATCAGGATGGTGGGCGTCATGTCCATCGCGGTGCCGACCGCCATCACCAGCACCATGATCACGACCATCAGCAGCATCGGGCTCGCGATCAGCGGTTCGAGCAGCGCGACCAGCTTGGCCGGCAGGTCGGCCACGGTGATGAGCCAGGCCGACACCATGGCCGCCGCGACCAGGAACATCACGATCGCGCTGGTCTTGGCCGCCGAGACGAACATGGCATAGAACTGCGAGGGCTTGAGCTCGCGGTAGACCACGGTGGCGACGAAGATCGCGTAGACCGCGGCCACCACCGCTGCTTCCGTGGGCGTGAAGATGCCGAAGCGCAGGCCCACCAGGATGATCAGCGGCAGCATCAGCGCCCAGGTCGCTTCGCGCAGCGCGGTGAGCATCTCGGCGCTGGACTTGCGCGGCGGCGGCAGCACCTTTTCCTTGCGCACCAGCCACCACCATGTGAACCAGAGCGAAGCCCCGATCAGGATGCCCGGGAAGATGCCTGCAAGAAACAGCTTGGAGATCGACACGTTGGCGGCGACCCCGAAGATCACGAAGCCGATCGAAGGCGGGATGATCGGACCGATCACGCCCGAGGCGGCGATCAGGCCGCCCGAGCGCGCCTTGTCGTGGCCGGCGGCCACCATCATCGGAATGAGCAGTGCCGACAGCGCGGCCGCATCGGCCACCGCCGAACCCGACAGCGCCGAGAGAATGCAGGCCGCCACGATCGCGACGTAGCCGAGGCCGCCGCGGACATGGCCCACCACCGCCAGCGCCAGGTTCACGATGCGCCGGGACAGGCCACCCTGGTTCATGGCCTCGCCGGCCAGCATGAAGAAGGGCACGGCCAGCAGCGGAAAGCTATCGGCGCCGTTGATCACGTTCTGCGCCAGGATCTGGGCATCGAACAGGTCGAGGTGCCACATCAGCGCGACACCGCACAAGAGCAGCGAATAGGCGATCGGCACGCCGATGGCCATGGCGCCCAGCAGGGCACCGAGGAAGATGGCGATCGTCATGTCAGCGGCCCCGCGTGTTGTTGTTGTTGCCGCCGCCTTGGCGGGCGAGTGCCTCTTCGGCATCGCGGCGCGCCAGCTCGGCGTTGATCCTGTCGATGTCGCCCTGCTCTTCCGACTCGTGCACCATCACGAGTTCGGCGTCGCTGAGCTTGCCGCTCAGCGCCAGCCACAGGTCGTACAGCAGGAACACGATGGCCGAGACGCCGAACACCACGCCGACGAAGTAGAAGATGCCGACCGAGGCGCCGGTGGTGGGTGCGCTCACGTCCCAGTTGATCAGCGTCTGCTGCCAGCTGCCCGTGAGCAGCAGGTACGAGGCGAACAGCATCAGCCCGTGCGACAGGTACAGGCACAGCTTCTTGCCCCAGGTGGGCAGCTTCGAGATCAGCATGTCGGTACCCAGGTGGCCGTGCTCGCGCACCGCGACGATGGCGCCGAGGAAGGTCATCCAGACGAAGAGCCAGCGCGACACTTCCTCCGACACGGTAATGCCCGAATTGAAGCCGTAGCGCAGGACGACATTGCCGAACACCATGACCACCATGATGGCCAGCATCAGCGCCATGAGCCCTTCGAGCCCCCGGCAGTACCACGAGAAAATTCTTGTCATTGTTTGCCTCCTGTTGAAATTTTTCTGATCGCGCTTCTAGGCGACGCTGTCGGAGCGGTAGCGCAGCGGAGCCGCGATCTCCGCGCTCATGGCGGCCGGATAGATCAGCTCGCGCAGGAAATCGGCGTTGTCACGCACGCCCTGCGCCGCATCCTTGTGGCCGAAATACCCCAGGTAGTGCGGCATCTGCTGGATCAGCATCTCGAAGCCGGCCTGCGCATTGAGGCCGCGCGCGCGCGCCGCGCGCACCAGTGGCGTCGGCTGGTTGCGCAACAGGATGTCGAACAGCGCGGCATGGCCGTCCATGCGCGCGACGTCCACGGGCAGCGCGTCGGCCTCGTCCAGGCCGAGCGGCGTGGCGTTGATGACGAGGTCGTAGCCTTCGGGCGCATTGCTGTCGACCGCCACCACGTTGGCATCGAAGAAGGCATCGAGCTTGGCCGCCACGCCGGCCGCCTTGCCGGCCGAGGTGTCGTGGAACGCGATGTGCTCGGCGCCATCGACCGTGCCGCCTTCGGCCAGCGCCACGCCAATGGCCGCGGCGCTCACGCCGGCGCCCAGGATCAGCACCCGCTTGCCGCGGAACGGAATGTTGAAGTGGTCCAGCGCACCCAGCAGGCCTTCGCCGTCGAACAGGTCGCCCTCCAGCTCGTTGTTCTCGATGCGGCGCACCACGTTCACCGAGCCCGCCACGCGGCCGAACAGGCCGCAGCCGTCGAGCAGGTCGACCGCCATCGGCTTGTGCGGCGGCGCAATCACCATGCCGCGCACGTTGCGCGCGAGGAAGGCCGACTTGAAGAACACCGCAAAATCGCGCAGCGGCACCTGCACCGGCACCAGCACCGCGTCGATGCCGAAGCGCTCGAAGGCGGCGTTGAACATCCTGGGCAGGCGCACGTTGCGCACAGGGTCGCCGGGAATCAGGTACGCCAGGGTGCTGCCGCTGATGGAGGTGGTCATGTCTTGCCTCTTTTTGTACGGCAATCGCCCCAGGGCCATTGCCAAGGCGAACTTTAGCCACCTCGCCGTGGATTTCACTCAGGAATCAAGCCCCAATCGATCGACAATCATCCTTATTCGTTCGATGATCGTACATAAACAGGGTTTGTCCTGATCGAGCCGAGCCGCCGCGCCGGCTGCCGCACGGCACACTTCGGGCCATGAGCACCGATGCGACCGATCTTTCCCCCGCGCCGGCCGGCCTCGACAAGCGCGACTGGATCGCCGGGCTGGAGCGCGGCGTGAGCATCATCGAAGCCTTCGACGACGCCCATCCGCGCCTCACCGCCAGCCAGGCCGGCGAACGCACGGGCATGACGCGCACGGCCGCGCGGCGCTACCTGCTGACGCTGCAGCACATGGGCTACGTGGCGAGCGACGGCAAGCTGTTCTGGCTCACACCGCGCGTGCTGCGGCTCGGGCAGTCGTACCTCGACTCGGCGCGGCTGCCGCGCATCGTCCAGCCCTTCCTGCAGCGCGTGGCGGCCGGCACCAGCGAGATCGCCTACCTCAGCGTGATGGATGGCGACGAGGTGGTCTACATCGCGCGCAACGGCCCCAACCGCAGCATGAGCACCGGCTACGTGCTGGGCGCGCGCGTGCCGGCGCAGGTCACGGCGGCGGGCATGCTGATGCTCGCGCTGCGCAGCGACGCCGAGCTGGCCGACTGGCTCGCCACGCGGCAGCTGCGGGTGTTCACCTCGCACACCATCGCGAGCATGGAACGCATGAAGCTCGAACTCGCGCGCATCCGCGCGCAGGGCTGGGCGCTGTCGGAGCAGCAGCTCGACCTCAATTCGCGCGGCATTGCGGTGCCGCTGCGCGACCGGCACGGCACGCTGGTGGGCGCGCTCAACATCACCATGCCGATGGGCCATGAAAGCTCCGAAGACGCGGTGGCGCGCGTGCTGCCGGTCTTGCGCGAAACCGCGCAGGCCATGCGCAACCTGATCTGACTGACAGCTTTCCGACAGCATGCGTCAGGCAGGATGCGGGCTTTCTTTCTTTCACAAAAGCAATGGAGACGAGCACCATGTCCGACGATCACTTCCTGAACGAATACCAGGCCACCCGCCGCCAATGGCTGCAGGGCGGCGGCGCGCTGGCCCTGGGCGGCCTGCTGCCTTCGCTGGCCTCGGCGCAGGCCGGCTGGCCGAGCAAGTCGGTGCGCTTCGTCGTGCCCTTCGCACCGGGCGGCAGCTCGGAGATCGTCGCGCGCTCCACCGCCGCCGAGCTTTCGCGCACGCTGGGCCAGAGCGTCTTCGTCGACAACAAGCCCGGCGCGGCCGGCAACATCGCGATGAGCGAAGTGGCGCGCAGCACCGACCAGCACACGCTGATCCTCGGCCATATCGGCACGCTGGCGGTCAACCCCTACATCTTCGCCAAGCTGCCCTATGACGCGAACAAGGACTTCAAGCCCGTGAGCCTGCTGGCCAAGGTGCCCAGCCTCTACGTGGTGCACCCCGACGTGCCCGCGAAGAACCTCAAGGAGTTCATCGCCTATGCCAAGTCGAAGCCGGGCAAGCTGAGCTACGGCTCCGCGGGCAACGGCAGCGCGGGCCACCTGGCTTTCGAATACCTGAAGATGACCGCGGGCGTGTTCATGCTGCACGTGCCCTACCGCGGCACCGGACCGATGGTGACCGACCTGCTCTCGGGCCGGCTCGACGCCTCGGCCATCGGCGCCGCGGCCATCATTCCGTTCATCAAGGCCGGCAAGGTGCGCTGCATCGCCACCGGCTCGGCCAAGCGCCTGGCGCAGCTGCCTGACGTGGCCACGGTGGCCGAGCAGGGCTTCCCCGGCTTCGAAATGACGCAGTGGTACGGCATGCTCGCGCCGGCCAACATCGAGCCCGCGAACCTGGCCAAGCTCTCGGCCGAAACGATGAAGGCCGTGAAGTCGCCCGATTCGATGCAGCGGCTGACGGCCGATGCGGCCGAGGCCATCGGCGGCACGCCCGAGCAGTTCGCGCAGTTCATTGCGGCGGAGCAGGCGCGCTGGCAGAAAGTCATTGCAAGGGCAAACATCAAGCCGGACTGATTGCGCAGTCGTCTGGCCGACTGTGCGCGGCCTGTACCGACAGCTGAGGGGCGTCATGCGTGCGGCGCTGGCGCCGCCGCCCTCGGGGGCGTACTCATGCCGATGAGCGCGACAGCGTGGCCAGCTTCTTCTTCGCGCTTTGCAGGAGCCCGACCCGCTCGACGGGCAATTGGGCCTTCGTGTCCCCAAGCTTGATGATCTCGAGCGCCGAGGGCTTCGGCATGAGCGCGTCGCGCGGCGTGAGGCTGTTGAACCTGGCGTTCGAGATGACGTGCATCTTCAAGTGGCGGTGGATGTTCTTCGAGAGTTTCCGGCACGCGGCCGTCATGGCGGCTTCGTCGGGCATCGACTGGCCATGCACGACGAGCAGCTCCAGGGTGCCGTCCTTGTCCTCGCGCAGGATGAAGGCGCGCAAGACCGAGTCCTTGAACTTGGCCCGCAGCATCGAGCGAACCGGCTCGGCGGCGGCAAACGACTTCAGCGCGATGCTGCGCAGCTCGTCATGAAAGAGAAACGCACGGTCGATCGAGACGGTCTCGGCCTCGTCTGCCTCGGGCTTGTGCCGCTTCAGGATGCCGCTGCCGGCGAGGTGCGCCAGGGTACGCGCCACGGTGTCGGGGTCGAGCTTGGAACGCTGGGCCAGCTCGCCGGATGAAAACTGTTGGTCGGGCGCCGCGTAGGCGACCATCAGGAGCTTTTGCACCTCGGGGGCGAAAAGAAAATCTGCGGCACTCATTTTTTTCCGGGGTCTCTGGAGGGGACCGCATTATCGGGACACGACTTCACCGCGCTCGACACGCCGGCGCCGCATTCGGTGTGCAGATTTACATCTTGAAGCAAAAAAGCATAATCACGCCGCTCGCGACACTCTGCCGCGAGCGGCCGGGTCCAGGGAGTGCCCGGTCTTCTGTGCACAACCGATATCCACAAAAATGAAATTCAATCACAAGAGCATCACCGTCGTCCTGTCGGCGCTGCTGATGACAGGATGCGCCTCCGTCAATATGGCCAGCAAGGAGGAGAGCGACAAGGCCAAGCAGTTCAGCGCCCCGGACACCGGGAAATCCGGCCTTTATGTCTATCGCAACAGCTTCGGCGGGAAGTCTTTGAAGAAGGACATCTGGGTCAACGGCAACTGCCTGGGCGAGAGTGCATCCGACGTGTTCTTCTACACGCAGGTCGACGGCGGCAAGAAGAACAAGATCGAAACGGAATCGGAGTTCTCGCCCAATTCCATGGAACTGTTCATGGAAGCCGGCAAGAACTACTTCGTCCGGCAGTTCATCAAGATGGGCGCTTTCGTGGGCGGCGCCGACCTGGAGCAGATTTCGGAAGCGCAGGGCAAGGCCGACGTAGCCAAGCTCGGCCTGGCGCAACCGGGCACCTGCGGCAAGTAAGCGGTGCCCCCTGGGGAAGCGATCGCAAGCGGCGGATCGCCGTCCCCAGGTAATTTCCACACCGGACTTCGCCCGAAGAACGGTCCGCCACCCAGGCGTGCGTGAGGCGCGTTGCGACGCCAGCGGCCTCTCTCAACCCGCCTTCAGGAACACATCATGATCGGGCGCGAAATTGGCATGCAACGGCAGCATCGCCCCGCCTAGCGCACAAGCCTGCGCCCCTACCCTGCCCCCGTGCAGCCGGGGCGGCCACAGGCCCTCCCAATTGCACTGCGCGAGCGCCGCGCGCGTCTGGTCGAGCAGCGCCTGCAGCAATGCGCGCGACATCGACCCGTCCATCACCACGTCGGCAAGATCGAGCACCGCCGTGCTGCTCACGATGGCGTGCGCCAGCGCCAGCGATGCGGAGCCGAGCCAGGCCTGCGTGGCCGCGGCAAAGGGCGCCTGCAGCGCGCGGTCGTCATAGGCCGCGGTGGTGTCGAGGCCCTGGGCCTGCAGGCGCTGCTCCAGCTCCCACAGCGAAGCCTCGGCCATCACCTGTGGCGGCAGCGCCGCGCCCGCACCGGCCCGTGCCGGCTGCATCGGCAGCGACGCCAGTGCGCCCGCATTGCCATGCGCGCCGGTGTGCAGGTGCGAGTCGATGACCAGCCCGCCGCCCACGAAGGTGTCGACGAAGATGTACAGGAAGCTCTTCAGGTCATGGCCGCGCCCGCCCACCAGCTCGGCCACGCAGGCCGCCACCGTGTCGCGCGCGAAGCTCACGGGCACGTCGGTGCGCGCGCGCACCTCCGCCGCCAAGTCCATCTGGTTCCACAGGTCGGCCTGTGCCTTCGACAGGCCCAGCGTGCGGTGCCAGCCGCCGAGCTGGAACGGCGCGGCCAGCCCCGCGCCCACGTTGCGCACCGCGAGCGGCCCCAAGCCGTCGCGCAGCCGGTGGATGTGCTGCGCGATGGCGGGCAGCAGCTCGTCCGCATCGGGAAAGTCGTAGCTGATCGCAAGCCGCTCGCGCACCTGCGTGGTGAAGTCGATCAGCAGCCATTCGGCGCCGCGCCGGCCCACCTTGATGCCGATGGCAAAGGCCCCGTCGGGGTTGAGCGCCAGCGGCACCGAAGGCTGCCCGATGCGGCCGCGCACGCGGCCCTGCTTGACGATGAGCCCGTCTTCCTCGAGCCGCGCGGTGATGAGCCCGATGGTCTGCGCGCTGAGCCCGGTCAGCCGTGCGAGATCGGCCTTGGGCAGGCTGGTGTGAACGCGCAGGGCCTGCAGCACCGTGCGCTCGTTGAACTGGCGCATGCCGACCTGGTTGGAGCCGCGGGGCCGCAACAGGTCGGGCGGGCGCGCAGGGGCTTCTGCATCAGGCATGCGCCTCCGCGGGCAGCTGGTCGGCGGTCATGGCGCCGGTCATCACGGCCACCGTGTCGCTCATGCTGATCTTCTTCGGATTGAGCACCGCCGCGCGCTTGCCCAGGCGTGCCACGTGGATGCGGTCGGCCACCTCGAACACGTGCGGCATGTTGTGGCTGATGAGCACCACGGGCAGGCCGCGGTCGCGCACGCGGCGGATCAGCTCCAGCACCATGTTGCCCTCCTTCACGCCGAGCGCCGCGGTGGGCTCGTCCATGATGACCACGTGCCGCGCGAAGGCCGCGCTGCGCGCCACCGCCACACACTGGCGCTGGCCGCCCGAGAGCGTTTCCACCGCCTGCGTCATCGACTGGATGCCGACCTTCAGGTCCGCCATGCGGGCCGCGCTTTCGTGCAGCATCTTCTTCTTGTCGAGCATGCGCAGCACGTTGCCCAAAAAGCCGGGGCGGCGCAGCTCGCGGCCGAGGAAGAGGTTCTCGTAGATGGTCATGGCCGGTGCCACGGCCAGATCTTGGTAGACCGTCTCGATGCCCGCGCGCCGTGCGTCGAGCGGATTGCGAAAGTGCACCGGTGCGCCGTCGAGCAGGATCTCGCCCTCGTCGGGAATGGTGGCGCCCGACAGCGCCTTGATCAGCGACGACTTGCCCGCGCCGTTGTCGCCGATCACCGCGAGGATCTCTCCTTCGCGCAGTTCGAAGTCGACACCGTCGAGCGCCGTGACCTGGCCATAGCGCTTCACCAGGCCCCGGGCCTGCATCACGATCTTGGGGTTTGCCACGGTATTCATCAGCGGGCTCCCCGGCGCGACAGCTGGTCGGCCGCCACCGCCAGAATCACCAGCACGCCCGTCACCAGCACCTGGTAGATCGACGACACGCCCATCAGCGTGAGCCCGTTGCGGAACACGCCCACGATCAGCACGCCGATTAGCGAGCCCAGCACCACGCCGCGTCCGCCGAACAGGCTGGTGCCGCCGAGCACCACGGCCGTGATGGCGTCGAGGTTCTCGGTCTGCCCCGCGTTCGGGTCGCCCACGCCGGTGCGCGCCACCGACAGCAGCGAGGCAATGCCGTAGAGCGCACCCGCCGCCACGTACACGCCCAGCAGCACGCGCTGCGTCGGAATGCCGACCAGCCGCGTGGCCTCGGCGTTGTTGCCCACCGCATAGATGTGCCGCCCTGCCGCCGTCTCGCGCAGCACGAACCAGGCGAGCGCATAGAGCACCAGCATCAGCACCGCGCCCCAGGCCACCGCGGCGCCGCCGACGGCGAAGGTGGTGCCCAGCCCCGTGAGGCCGGCGGGCAGGTCGGTGATGGTCTGCGACGACGAATACAGCTGCGTGATCGCGAACGCGATGTTCAGCGTGCCCAGCGTCACGATGAAGGGCGGCAGCTTGATGCGCGTGACCAGGAGGCCGTTGACCAGCCCGAACAGCGTCGTCACGCCCACGCCGCAGAGAATGGCCACCGGCACCGGCAGCCCGAGCTCGGTCGCGAACTTGCTCATGATGATGCTGCCCAGCGCCATCACCATGCCGCACGACAGGTCGATGCCCGCCGTGAGGATGATCAGCGTCTGGCCGATGGCGATCACGCCGACCACCATCACCTGCTGCAGGATCAGCGAGAGGTTGTCCCCCGTCAGAAAACGGTCGGACTGGGTCGCAAAGAAGATGCATGCGCCAAGCAGGGCCAGCCACGGCCCCAGGGCGCCCCACGGAATGTGGTGCGTTGGAGATTTCGCCATCAGGACGCTCCGGGCCTTCTTACTTCTTGCCCCAGCACAGTTCGGCGCCGGTCTTGGTGTCCTTGCTGTCGACGCCGGCCACGCTCTTGCCGGCGATCAGGGTCACGCCCGTGTCGACGTAGCCCGAGGCCTTCTTGCCCGTCTTGGCAAACTCCACGCCCGCCGCCACGCCCATCGCGGCCATCTTGAGCGGGTACTGCTGCGAGGTGGCGGCAATGATGCCGGCGTTGGTGTCCTTGATGCCCTGGCAGCCGCCGTCCACCGAGACGATCAGCACGCCCTTCTCCTTGCCCGCGCGCTTGAGCGCGTTGTAGGCACCGGCCGCGGCGGGTTCGTTGATGGTGTAGACCAGGTTCACCTCGGGCGCCTTCTGCAGGCAGTTTTCCATCGCCGTCTGCGCCTTGGCCTGGTCGCCGAAGCTGTCGGCCATGCAGACGATCTCGGGCGACTTCGACAGCTCGTTCGACTTGGCGTCGTTCGCCGGCAGGCCGAAGCCCTTCATGAAGCCGTTGTGCCGCTGCGCGCCCACCGGATGGCCCGGCAGCAGGTCGAGCGCGACGATCTTCGGCGGCTTGCCGGCCATCGCGGCCTTGGCATATTCGCCGATCAGCACGCCGGCCGTGTAGTTGTTGGTGGCGAAGAGCGCGTCGGTCGCATCCGGCGGATCGGCCGGGCTGTCGAGCGCGATCACCATCACGCCCTTGTCGCGCGCCTTCTTGATGGCCGGCACGATGGCCTTGGCGTCGCTCGGCGTGATGAGGATGGTCTTGGCGCCCGCGGCAATCATGTTTTCCATGGCGGTGATCTGGCCCGCGTTGTCGCCGTCGGCCTTGCCCGAGCCGGAGAGAAGCTTGGCGCCGAGCTTCTTGGCTTCTTCCTGCGCGCCCTCCTTCATCTTGACGAAGAAGGGGTTGGTTTCGGTCTTGGTGACCAGGCCGATGACGGGCTGGTCGGCGGCAAAAGCGGCAGACGATGCGGCCAGGGACATGGCCGCCATGGCCAGGATGGAGCGGGAGCTGAACATTGGTTTGTCTCCGTACGTTCGTTGGCGGGCGGCGAGCGCCCGCGGGGCTTGATAACCGGCCGCGAGCCCTTTGTGCAAAGGAGCGCGGCGGCCGGACGCAGGGAGACTATCGATGAGGGAAGCGACTAAATCAAGTGGTTTTAGTTATCGAAAACCCGGGGTTTGCACATCCTGCGACCGGCGTTGGCATTCAGGTAGCGGTCGGGCGTCTTCCCTGCTCCAGCCTCACCACCCGCCAAGCGCACAAGCTCCCCGCCACCGCCAGCACGGCCGCCAGCGCGAACATGGTCCGGTAGCCGAACTCCTGCGCCACCGCACCGCCCAGCAGCACACCCAGCACGCCGCCGAAGCCATAGCCGATCACGGTGAAGAGCGCCTGTCCCCGCCCGCGCAGCCGGCCGGGAAAGCGGCGCGACACCACGGCGATGCAGGTGGTGTGGTGCGCCGCGAAGCTCAGCGCATGCAGCCACTGCGCGATGACGAGCGCCGCGATCGAGCCGCCCAGCCCGGCGGTCAGGCCCAGCCGCGCCACGGCGGCAATGCCGCACACCAGCATCCAGCGCGGCATCGGCAAGAGGCCGATGAGCCGCCCCTGCAGGAAGAACCAGACGATCTCGGCCACCACCGACAACGCCCACAGCAGGCCGATGACGCTCTTGCCGTAGCCCAGCGAATCGAGGTACAGCGAGAAGAAGGCGTAAACCGAAAAGTGCGACATCACCTGGAAGAACAGCGACGCGAAGAACCACCGCACCGCCGGAATGCGCAGCACCGGCCCGATGGGTTCCTTGACGGCATCGTGCGCCGCTACCGGCTCGCGGATGTCGGGCAGCTTCATGGTCGCGACCAGCACAATGGCCAGCGTGCCCGCGGCCCAGGCTGGAAAGTGCTTCATGCCGAAACGCTCGAACCACTCGCCCGCAAAGAACACGGTCACCAGGAAGCCGGCCGAGCCGCAGAGCCGGATGCGCCCGTAGCGCCCCCAGTCGCCCGCCACCAGTTGCGCCATGGCGGCCTCGGTGAGCGACATCATCGAACTGGTGTGGGTGAACATCACCAGCAGCACCAGCGCCAGCCACCAGGCGCCGCCATGCCACCAGAGCCCGAAGGAGCTGGCCAGCGCCACCGCGGCGCTGAAGCGCAGCAGCTTCACGCGCTGCCCCGTGTGGTCGCTGAGCGCGCCCCAGGCATAGGGCGCGAACACGCGCGTGATCGATTGCACCGAGGCCAGCAGGCTGATCGTGAAGATCGGCAACCCCAGGTCCTTGAGCCACAGCGGCAGGTACGGGTTGAAGAAACCGATGTGCGCGAAATAGCTGGCCGACAGGCCAGCGAATGCCAGCAGGTGGCCGCGCCCGGCGGCCACGGGTGGCGGCACGGACACTAGAGGAAAGACGCCTGCGGCGAGGCGGATTCGGTCTGGTCGTCCTGCGTTTGCTGACGATGCTGTTGCTGCACATCACCGCACTGCGCGCGGTTGCGCAGCACGTGCTCCATGACCACCAGTGCGAGCATGGCCTCGGCGATGGGCGTCGCCCGGATGCCGACGCACGGATCGTGGCGGCCCTTGGTGACCACCTCGACCGGGTTGTTGTGGATGTCGATGGACTGGCGCGGGCTGATGATCGAACTGGTGGGCTTGATCGCGATGGTCACTTCGAGGTCCTGGCCCGAACTGATGCCCCCGAGGATACCGCCCGCGTTGTTGGTGACGAAGCCGGTGGGCGTGATCGAGTCGCCGTGCGTGGTGCCGCGCTGCGTGATGCTCTCGAAGCCGGCGCCGATCTCGACCGCCTTCACGGCGTTGATGCCCATCATCGCGTAGGCGATTTCGGCGTCGAGCTTGTCGAACAGCGGCTCGCCCAGGCCGATGGGCACGTGGGTGGCCGTCACGCGGATGCGTGCGCCGCAGGAGTCGCCGGCCTTGCGCAGGCGGTCCATGTAGGCCTCGAGTTCGCTCACGTCGGCCATGGGCGCAAAGAAGGGGTTGTTGGGCACGTGGTCCCAGCTCTCGAACGGAATGGCGATTTCGCCGATCTGCACCATGCAGCCGCGAAACACCATGCCGTATTTTTCGGCCAGCCACTTCTTGGCGACTGCACCGGCGGCCACCATGGGCGCCGTGAGCCGCGCCGAAGAGCGCCCGCCGCCGCGCGGATCGCGGATGCCGTATTTCTTCCAGTAGGTGAAGTCGGCGTGGCCCGGGCGGAACTGCTGGGCGATCTGGCCGTAGTCCTTGCTGCGCTGGTCGGTGTTCTGGATCAGCAGCGCAATCGGGGTGCCGGTGGTCTTGCCTTCGTAGACGCCGGAAAGGATCTGCACCGCGTCGGGCTCGTTGCGCTGGGTGACGTGGCGGCTGGTGCCGGGGCGGCGGCGGTCGAGGTCGCCCTGGATGTCGGCTTCGCTCAATGCCATGCCCGGAGGGCAGCCGTCGATCACGCAGCCGATGGCCGGGCCGTGCGACTCGCCGAAATTGGTGACCGCGAAGAGAGTTCCGAAGGTGTTGCCGCTCATGGTGGGGGATTATCCCTACAAAGCGGCGGCCACTCAGTCCGTCGTGTTTTCCATGCGCCGGGTGAGCGTACCCAGCTGCAGTTCGATGGCGAAGAGCCGTTCGTTCAGCACGGCCGTCTGCAGCCGTATGGCCTCGACGATGGCCTTGGTCTGCGGGTCCGAGGTGTTGTCGGCCAGTTCCGCCAGGTCGTGCAGCTTCTTGCGAAGTTCGTTGCTCATGAGGGGCTCCGTTCGTCGTCTCGTCGTGGAGGCCCCAGTATGGGTCTTCGCCAGCGCGCCGGCAATGCGTGAAAGCCGGTCAAGCGCCCTGCGGCTGCGCCAGCCACTTCCCGAGCTTGCCCATGGCGCCGGTCCAGCCATGGCTGTGCCCTTCGCGCGCGGCTTCGTCGAAGAACTGCTCGTGCAGCAGGACCAGTTCGCAGCCGGTGCCGTCGGGCTCGATACGCACCGTGACGCGCGACTCGCGCTCCGGCGTGCTGCGCCAGGCCCAGCTGAAGACCAGCTTGCGGTTGGGCACGAGCTCCTGGTAGACGCCGCTCACGTCGTGCGTCTCTCCGTCGGCCGCAAGCATGGCCACGCGAAAGCGGCCGCCCACGCGCAGGTCGACTTCGGCCAGCGGCACGGACACGATTTCCTCGGGGCCGAACCAGGCCTTCAGCGCTTGCGGGTCGGTCCACGCGCGCCAGACTTTTTCGGCGGCGACGGGGTAGTGCCTGCGGAGGGTGAGCGAGGGGCGCTCGGTGGCGGGGGCGGCAGGTTTTGCCATTCGGTCTCCTCTTGGTGATAGAGAAAGCGCGCCAGTGCATCGAGGCGCCCGGTCCAGAATTTCTCATAGCGCGACAACCACACGGCAGCCTCCTGCATGGGGCGCGGCGAGAGTTCGCAGCGCACGATGCGGCCCTCTTTCGTGCGCGAGATGAGCCCGGCGTCCTCCAGCACCCGTAGGTGCTTCATGAAGCCGGTCAGCGACATGCCATGCGGTTCGGCCAGCTCGGTCACGCTGAGGCTGCGCTCGCCCAGCGTCTCCAGCACCGTGCGGCGCGTCGGGTCGGAGAGCGCGGCAAACACGGCGTCGAGGGTGGCATTGTCTGAGTGAACCATGTGGTTGAGTATCCCGATGCACACCGGAGGCGTCAAGCGGTGCCCGCATCGGCCCTTCGCGGCGGATGTCTTTGGGAACGCTTTATGCGTGCTGCGCCCCAGCACCACCCCCCTGCGAAGGAGCGCCCCATGCTGGACCGAACCGTCACCCAATTCTCCCACGTCAAGCCCGGAGACACCGCGTACGTCTCGGGCGGCCTGCGCGATTTCTTCCTCTACCGCGACCTCGGCATTGCGGAGGCCACCAACGGCAAGGTCATCGCGCACCTGGTCAAGGCCAACATGGCACCGGAAACGGGCACCGGCTGGCACCGCCACGAAGCCGACTTCCAGATCGTGATCATGCTCAAGGGCTGGGCCCGCTTCATGTACGAGGACAAGGAAACGCTGGTCGAGGCCGGCGACGTGGTGCATCAGCGCCCCGGCATCCGGCACTTCCTGTTCGACTACTCGCCCGACATGGAATACCTGGAGATCGTCTCGCCGGCCGACTTCAAGAGCATCGACGTCGAGCCGGTGTGCGAGATTCCGCCGCCCACGCCGTGGGTCTAGCCTCGGAAAGGGGCGATGCAGCGCGCAGTCCGGGTCATGACGCGACGAGCATCCCGCTGACCAGCAGCGCCGCGAACAGTGCCGCGACCGCGCGCCATGACGCCGGCCGCACCTCGACCGCGCGGTACAGCAGCAGCGCGGCGCCCACGGAAAGCCCGAAGGTAGCGGCCATGCCCAGCGCATCGATCCAGGCGGCGTGCGGCCCCAACTGCTCCACCGCCGCGTTGGTGGCCAGGAGCACCGGAAAGTGGATCAGGAACAGTGAATACGACATGCGGCCCAGGCGCTGCAAGGGCATGGCCACATCCGGCCAGCGCCCGAGCGACAGCCAGCCCCGCCGCTGCGCAACGGCAATCAGCAATGCGCCCACGAGGGCGGTGGCGATGCGGCTGCGCCAGTCGATGGCGAGCGCAGCTGCACCGGTGAGCGCCAGCAGCACGATGGCACTGCGCCAGGTGCTGGCCCGCGTGGCGCGCCCGATCCAGAACGCCAGCATGCCGAGCCCGTAGGCACCGAAGAAATAGAACGCCGTGCCGTCGAGATCGGCATTGCGGTTGAAGAGCACCAGCGAGGTGGTGGCCACCGCCAGTACCAGCGCCACCGGCGTCCAGCGCTCGCGCGAGACCGCCGCGGCCGGCACCGGCGCCCGCCGCAGCATGGCGGGAAGCCCCATGAGCGTGAGCGCGAGCACGAACAGCTGGAAGTCGATGGCCACGTACCAGACGCCCGTGGACAGCGCCTCGTAGCCCAGCAGGTCCTGCATCAGCAACCCGTGCGCGAGCAGCTGGCCGATGCTCGGCGAGGCCGGCACGTCGTCGCCTGCCATCCAGGGACGCACGAAGGCCGCCACCAGCACGCACACCGTGAGCGCCGCCATGTAGGGCATGACCAGGCGGCCGTAGCGCTGCAGGATGCGCGCGATCGGCCGATCGACGCGCAGCACGCCGTCGGGCGCCAGGCTGGCCGCCGCAAGGAAGCCGGCAATCACCAGGAAGACCTGCACGGCGAGCCGGCCGTCATCGGCCAGCCAGCCCAGCAAGCCCGGTGCCAGCAGAAAGGCACCCACCGGCATCGTGCCGTAGCGCGACAGGTGGTGCCCGACGATCAACGCACAGGCAATGCCCTTGGCGATGTCGAGCAGCGGCATTCGCCCGCGCTGCGCGAGCCCTGCGGCAGGCGCCGGTTTGCAAGCGCCGTTCAAAGTGCGAGCCGCTGCCTTGCTTGCTGGTACTCGCGCTTGAGCTTTTCGATGAAGGCGGCGGCGCTGGCCACTTCGGTGACGGCGCCGATGCCCTGGCCCGAACCCCAGATGTCCTTCCAGGCCTTGGCCTTGCTGCCCTCGCCGCCGCCGAAGTTCATGGTCTTGACGTCGCCTTCGGGCAGGTTGGCGGGGTCCATGCCGGCCTTGACAATGCTGGGCGCCAGGTAGTTGCCGTGCACGCCGGTGAAGAGGCTCGAATAGACGATGTCGTCCGAAGTGCCCTCGACGATGGCCTGCTTGTAGTCGTCGCTCGCGCGCGCTTCCTCGGTGGCGATGAAGGCGGTGCCGATGTAGGCGAAGTCGGCGCCCATGGCTTGCGCCGCGAGCACCGCACCGCCGGTGGCGATGGAGCCCGACAGCGCAATGGGGCCGTCGAACCACTGGCGGATCTCCTGCACCAGCGCGAACGGGCTCTTCACGCCCGCATGGCCGCCGGCGCCGGCCGCCACGGCAATGATGCCGTCGGCGCCCTTCTCGATCGCTTTCTGCGCGAACTTGTTGTTGATGATGTCGTGCAGCGTGACGCCGCCGTAGCTGTGCACCGCATCGTTCACGTCGGTGCGCGCGCCCAGCGAGGTGATGACGATCGGCACCTTGTACTTCACGACCATCTCCATGTCGTGCTCGAGGCGGTCGTTGCTCTTGTGCACGATCTGGTTGATGGCGAACGGCGCGGCGGGCCTGTCCGGATGGGCCTTGTTGTAGGCCGCGAGTTCCTCGGTGATCTCGGCCAGCCAGTCTTCGAGCTGCGCCGCGGGGCGCGCGTTGAGCGCCGGCATGGAGCCGACCACGCCGGCCTTGCATTGCGCGATCACGAGCTTGGGGTTGCTGATGATGAACAGCGGCGAGCCGATGATCGGCAGCGGCAGGTTCGCCAGGACGGGGGGCAGCTTGGACATGGTGTCTCCGGAAATGGGTTCAGCTTTTATAAGAGAGAGAGCCTCTGCCGCCCGTCAGATGGGCGACAGAGCTGTGGCTCAAAACGCGTCGAGCGCCAGCGCCGTCACGCTCTCGGCGCCCTCGACGATGCTGTCGCGCAGGCCGGGCGCCTTGTTCAGGATGTGCTCGGCATAGAAGCGCGCGGTCGCGATCTTGGCCTGCATGAAGTCCACGTCGACGTTGTGCGACGCCAGGTCCTCTGCAATGACCAGCGAGCGCGCCAGCTGCCAGCCGGCCACGAGGTTGCCCGCGAGCATCAGGTAGGGCACGCTGCCCGCGAAGACCGCGTTCGGCGCTGCCTTGGTCTGGCCCGCGACGAAATCGACCACCTCGACGAAAGCCTCGCGCGCGGCCTTCAGGCGCTTGCGGACGGCGGCGGCGGCGGGGCTGCTGCTCCTGGCCAATTCGGCCTCGGTCTTTTCGATCTGCGCCGCAATCGCCTTGGCGGTCTGGCCGCCGTCGCGCGCGGTCTTGCGGCCCACGAGGTCGTTGGCCTGGATCGCGGTGGTGCCTTCGTAGATCGTCAGGATCTTGGCGTCGCGGTAGTACTGCGCCGCGCCGGTTTCCTCGATGAAGCCCATGCCGCCATGCACCTGCACGCCGAGCGAAGTCACTTCGAGGCTCATCTCGGTGCTGTAGCCCTTGACCAGCGGCACCATGAATTCGTAGAAGGCCTGGTTCTGCTTGCGGGCTTCCGCATCGGGGTAGTGGTGCGCGGCGTCGTAGGCGGCCGCGGCCACGCTGGCCATGGCACGGCAGCCTTCGGTGTAGGCGCGCATCGTCATCAGCATGCGCTTGACGTCGGGGTGGTGGATGATGGGTGCGCTCGCGTTCATCGAGCCGTCGACCGGGCGGCTCTGCACACGGTCTTTCGCATAAGCCACCGCGTGTTGGTAGGCACGCTCGGCAATCGCGATGCCCTGCATGCCCACGGCGTAGCGGGCCGAGTTCATCATGATGAACATGTATTCGAGCCCGCGGTTCTCCTGCCCCACCAGATACCCGACGGCGCCGCCATGGTCGCCGTACTGCAGCACGGCGGTCGGCGAGGCCTTGATGCCCAACTTGTGCTCGATGCTCACACAGTGCACGTCGTTGCGCTCACCCAGCGATCCATCCTTGCCGACCATGAACTTCGGCACCACGAACAGGCTGATGCCCTTCACGCCTTCGGGCGCGCCGGTCACGCGCGCCAGCACCAGGTGCACGATGTTCTCGGCCATGTCGTGCTCGCCGTAGGTGATGAAGATCTTGGTGCCGAAGACCTTGTAGGTGCCGTCGGGCTGCGGCTCGGCGCGGCTGCGCACCAGCGCAAGGTCGCTGCCGGCCTGCGGCTCGGTGAGGTTCATGGTGCCGGTCCACTGCCCGCTCACCAGTTTTTCGAGGTACACCGCCTTGAGCTCGTCGGAGCCGGCCGTGAGCAGCGCCTCGATGGCGCCGTCGCTCAAGAGCGGGCACAGCGCAAAGCTCATGTTGGCCGAATTGAGCATCTCGCCGCAGGCCGCGCCGATGGTCTTGGGCAGGCCCTGCCCGCCGAAATCCGCCGGATGCTGCAGGCCCTGCCAGCCACCCGACACGTACTGCGCGAAGGCCTCCTTGAAACCCGGCGTGGTCGTGACCTTGCCGTCCTTGAACAACGAGGGGTTGCGGTCGCCTTCGACGTTCAGCGGCGCGACCACGTCCTGGTTGAAGCGCGCGCATTCCTCGAGCACGGCCTGGGCGGTTTCGAGGCCGGCATCCTCGAAGCCGGGCAGCCTGGCGATCTCGCCGATGTTGGCCAGGTGCTCGATGTCGAACAGCATGTCCTTGAGGGGGGCGGTGTAGCTCATCTTTTGTCTCCAGATACAGCGGATACGAAAAGGGCATCGCGAACGATGCCCTTCGGCTCAGTGCGGCAATGCGGTCAGAGCGCCTTCACCAGTTCCGGCACCGCCGTGAACAGGTCGGCCACGAGACCGTAGTCGGCCACCGAGAAGATCGGCGCTTCCTCGTCCTTGTTGATCGCGACGATCACCTTGGAGTCCTTCATGCCGGCCAGATGCTGGATCGCGCCCGAGATGCCGCAGGCGATGTACAGCTGCGGCGCGACGATCTTGCCGGTCTGGCCCACTTGCCAGTCGTTCGGGGCGTAGCCCGCGTCCACCGCGGCGCGGCTCGCGCCCAGGCCCGCGTTGAGCTTGTCGGCCAGAGGCGCCATCACTTCGGTGAACTTCTCGGCGCTGCCGAGTGCACGGCCACCCGAGACGATGATCTTGGCGGCGGTCAGTTCGGGGCGCTCGCTCTTCGTGACTTCGCGGCCCACAAAGCTCGACTTGCCACTGTCGGCCACGCCCTCGGCGGTTTCGACGGCTGCGCTGCCACCGGTGGCGGCTGCGGCGTCGAAGCCGGTGGTGCGCACGGTGATCACCTTGGTGGCGTCGCTGCTCTGCACGGTGGCGATCGCATTGCCGGCATAGATCGGGCGCTCGAAGGTGTCGGGGCTGACAACCAAAGTGATGTCGCTGATCTGCGCCACGTCCAGCTTGGCGGCCACGCGCGGCGCGACGTTCTTGCCGTTGGCGGTCGAAGGGAACAGGATGTGGCTGTAGTTGGCGGCAATCGCCAGCACCTGGGCCGCGACGTTCTCGGCGAGGTTTTCAGCGAGGCTCGGGCTGTCGGCCACGATGACCTTGGCCACGCCCACGATCTGCGCGGCGGCCTTGCCGGCTTCGGCGGCATTGGCGCCGGCCACGAGGACGTGGACGTCGCCGCCGCAGGCCAGTGCCGCGGTCACGGTGTTGAGGGTCGCGGGCTTGACGGTCGCGTGGTCGTGTTCGGCAATAACAAGTGCGGTCATGTTCAGATCACCTTCGCTTCGTTCTTCAGTTTGTCCACCAGCGTTGCAACATCAGGCACCTTGATGCCGGCGCCGCGCTTGGGCGGCTCGCTGACCTTGAGGGTCTTCAGGCGGGGCTTCACGTCCACGCCCAGGTCTTCGGGCTTGAAGACGTCTAGCGTCTTCTTCTTGGCCTTCATGATGTTGGGCAGGGTGACGTAGCGCGGCTCGTTCAGGCGCAGGTCGGTGGTGATGACGGCCGGCAGGCTGAGCGTGATGGTCTCCAGGCCGCCGTCGACTTCGCGCGTGACGGTGGCCTTGCCGTCGGCCACTTCGACCTTGGAGGCGAAGGTGGCTTGCGGCAGGTCGGCCAGCGCGGCGAGCATCTGGCCGGTCTGGTTGGCGTCGTCGTCGATGGCCTGCTTGCCGAGGATGATGAGCTGGGGCTGTTCCTTGTCGACCAGTGCCTTCAGGAGCTTGGCCACGGCCAAGGGCTGCAGCTCCTCGGTGGTCTCGACCAGGATGCCGCGGTCGGCGCCGATGGCCATGGCGGTGCGCAGGGTTTCCTGGCACTTGGCATCGCCGCAGGAGACGGCGATGACTTCGGTGACCACGCCCTTTTCCTTCAGGCGCACGGCTTCTTCCACCGCGATCTCGTCGAAGGGGTTCATGCTCATCTTGACGTTGGCAATGTCCACTCCGGTGCCGTCGCTCTTCACGCGCACCTTGACGTTGTAATCGACGACCCGTTTGACAGGCACTAGAACCTTCATTGACTTGACTCCATTGGGATTGCAAAAAGGGGGCTTCGAGGGCAGCCGGTCATTTTAGGGTCCGGCCTTTGCCGCACCTGCGCCCATGGCGACTGGCGCTGCGGGGCAACAAAAACGAACGACCGTGCTTTTTCGTGATTATACGGCAGGGTCGCGCGTGGCGGAAACGCCCGGCGGCAGCGACTCCACCCGCAGCACGCGCTGCGGATACGGAATGTCCACGCCCGCGCTGCGCAGGCCCTCGAGAATGGCGATGTTGATGGCCGAGCGCACGTTGTCCTTGCCCTTGTCGGGGTCGGCCACCCAGAAGTTCAGCGTGAACTCCAGCCCGTCGGGCGCAAAGCTGGCGAGAAAGGTCACCGGCTCGGGGTCGGTCATGACGCGCGGCTGCGCCTTGGCGGCCGCGCACAGGATGGACTGCACCTGCGCCACGTCGCTGTCGTAGCCCACCACGATGCTGGTCGTGATGTTGAACTTGCGGTCCGCCATCGAGAGGTTCTCGACGCGGCTGGTGATGAGCGACTCGTTCGGCACGATGGCCTCGCGCCCGTTGCCCGCGCGGATGAGCGTGTAGCGGGTCTTGATGTCGGTGATGCGGCCCTCGAAGGTGTCGACCTTGACGTTGTCGCCGATGCGGATGGAGCGCTCCAGCAAAATCACGAAGCCGCTCACGTAGTTGGCCGCCAGCTTCTGCAGGCCGAAGCCCAGGCCCACGCCCAGCGCGCCGCCCAGCACCGAGAGCGCCGTGAGGTCGACCCCCACCGCCGACAGCGCGAACAGCAGGCCCACCAGCAGCAGGAAGGCGCGCACCGCGTTCGACGCGACCTTGCGCATCGAGAGATCGGTCACGGCCTCGCGCAGGATGCGTTTCTCGATGGTGGCGGCAATCCACAGCGCGATCACCAGCACCAGCCCGGCCGACAGCACGCCCTGGACGATGGTCTGCAGGCTGACGCGCGTCTTGCCGAAAGCCAGCGTGATGCCGTCGAGTTCGGCCAGCACCGGCGGCAGCAGGCCGACGATCCAGAGAATGGCGGCAATCCAGGCCAGCCACGAGATCGTGCGCTCGAGCAGCCGGACCAGGTTGGAGGCGGGAAAGACCGCCCGCATCACGCGCGCGAACAGGCGGATGACCGCCAGCGACAGGAACACCGACACCCCGATGCGCAGCACCAGCACGGGCTGGAAGTCGCTCACCAGGCGCCGGGCCAGCTCGGCGAAGACCAGCGCCAGCAGCGGGAACAGGAGCCCATCGAAGGTGCGCTCGCCGAACCAGATGGAATCCTTCGGCTGGTCGCGCCCGAACCAGCGGGCGGCAATCCAGGCCAGCGCCACGCAGCCCACCAGCGCCGCCAGTTCGATGCCCAGGCCGCGCGCGTCGACCTGGGCGAGGCGTTGTGTGAAATCGTTGAAATTCATCTCTTGGGAAAACATGGCGCCGTGTTCGCGCCGGCGGCTTTTTACAGATCGGCAAGAACGCGGATATGGGCTTCGACGCTGCGCGCGAGGGCGTCGAGGTTGTAGCCCCCTTCGAGCATCGAGACGATGCGCCCGCGCGCATGGCGGCTGGCAACGTCGCGGATGCGGCCCGTGATCCAGGCGAAGTCGTTCTCGGTGAGGCCGAGCTGGCCCAAGTCGTCCTCGCGGTGGGCGTCGAAGCCCGCGCTCACGAAGACCATCTGCGGCGCAAACTCTTCCAGCCGGGGCATCCAGGCGGCCTCGATCAGCTCGCGCACGTCCATGCCCTTGGTGTAGGCCGGGATCGGCAGGTTGAGCATGTTCGAGGCCGGGTGCTCGGTGCCGCTGTACGGATAGAACGGATGCTGGAAGAAGCCCACCATCAGCACGCGCGGATCGTTCGACAGGATGTTCTCGGTGCCGTTGCCATGGTGCACGTCGAAGTCGACGATGGCAACGCGCTCCAGGCCGTGCACCTCGAGCGCATGCCGCGCCGCAATGGCCACGTTGTTGAGGAAGCAGAAGCCCATGGCCTGCTCGCGGCAGGCGTGGTGTCCGGGCGGGCGCACCGAGCAGAACGCGTTCTCGATCTCGCCGGCCATCACCGCATCGGTGGCGGCAATGGCGGCGCCCGCGGCGCGGCGCGCGGCCAGCAGGGTGAAGCGGTTCAGAATGGTGTCGGGGTCGAGCTGGGCATGGCGCGGGCCGCCGGCCGGCTCGTCGGCCACCAGGCGCTGGTGCAGCGATTCGAGGTGTTCGAGGTGCGCCTCGCTGTGCGCCCGCGTGATCTGGGCCAGGGTGGCCAGCGGCACGTCGCGGTGTTCGAGGGCATCGCCCACGCCGGTGAGCAGCAGTCTGTCTTCGATGGCGTCGAGCCGCTCGGGACATTCGGGATGGCCCCGGCCCATGTCGTGCTTCCAGCAATCGCGATGTGTGAAGTAGCCGGTCTTGCCCATGTGTTTGCCGTGTCTCTGTCGTATCTAGACCTCACACGGCATGGGGCCGCGCAGTCTTACGGTATCGTTTGCATATGGATACAAATATGGACGTTGCTGCGAAGCTTGCCACTTTGCTGAGTCAGCTTAACACGGTGATCGTGGGCAAGGAGCCCCAGGTGCGCGACTGCGTGGCCTGCCTGCTCGCGGGCGGGCACCTGCTGATCGAGGATGTGCCGGGGGTCGGCAAGACCACCCTCGCCCATGCGCTGTCGCACACCTTCGGGCTGCAGTTCTCGCGCGTGCAGTTCACCGCCGACCTGATGCCGGGCGACCTGTCGGGCGTGGCCATCTACGACCGCGGGCAGCAGGCCTTCGTGTTCCACCCGGGGCCGATCTTCGCGCAGGTGCTGCTGGCCGACGAGATCAACCGCGCCAGCCCCAAGACGCAGAGCGCGCTGCTCGAGGCCATGGAAGAAAAGCAGGTCACCATCGAGGGCGAGACGCGGCCCCTGCCCACGCCCTTCTTCGTGATTGCCACGCAGAACCCGCAGGACCAGCTCGGCACCTTCGCCTTGCCCGAATCGCAGCTCGACCGCTTCCTCATGCGCATCTCGCTGGGCTACCCCGACCGCGCCGCCGAACGCGAGCTGCTCTCGGGCGCCGATCGGCGCGAGATGCTGGCCACCCTGCCCGCGATGCTGACCGCCGGCGAGCTCACTGCGCTGCAGCAGCGCGTGCAGCAGGTGCATGCGGCCGAGCCGCTGCTGAACTATGTGCAGGACCTGATCGCCGCCACGCGTTCCGGCCGCTGGTTCCTGCAGGGCCTCTCGCCGCGTGCCGGCATTGCCGTGCTGCGCGCCGCCAAGGCGCAGGCGCTGCTGGCCAACCGCAACTACGTGGCGCCGGACGATGTGCAGTCGATCCTGCCGCAGACCATTGCGCACCGCCTCACGCCGGTGGGCGACGCCGGCCGCGGCGCCGTGGAGCAGGTGCGCGCGATGATCGCGGACGTGCCGCTGCCGTGAAAACGAGCACGCCTGCCGGCCACCGATGATCGCGTCGCTACGCTCGCGCATCGACGGCTGGTTCCTGTCGCGCCGGCCGCCTTCTGACACGCTGGAGCTCACGCAGCGCAACGTCTACATCGTGCCCACGCGCGCCGGCTGGACGCTGGGCGCCACGCTGCTGGTGCTCTTGATCGCGTCGATCAACTACCAGCTCAACCTCGGCTACCTGCTGACCTTCCTGCTCGCGGGCAGCGTGGCCGTGGGCATGCATGTGTGCCATGCCACGCTGCGCGGCCTGGCCATGCACCTGATGGCGCCCGAGGCGCACTACGCGGGCGCCGCGGCGGTCTTTCGCGTGGTGCTGCACAACACGCGGCGCAGCGTGCGCTACGGCATCGGCATGGCCGTGCGCGGCAGCGGCCAGTGGGCCTGGACCGACGTCCCGGCCGAGGGCAGCGCCACCGTCGAGATCGCATTCAAGCCCGAGCGGCGCGGGCTCCACCCGGTGCCTGCGCTCACCGCCGAAACGCGCTTCCCGCTCGGCACCTTCCGCGTCTGGACGGTGTGGCGGCCGGCCGCGAAGATGCTGGTCTACCCGACGCCCGAGGCGCATCCGCCACCGCTGCCGCCGGGCGAGCCGCTGTCGGGTCCGGCCGCCACCTCGGCCGCCCTGCGCGCCCAGGCCGCCGGCGAGTACGACGGTCTCAGGGCCTACCGGCGCGGCGATCCGCTCAAGCTCGTGGTCTGGAAGAAGGCGGCGCGCGCGCAAGCCACCGGCTCCGAAGACCTGGTGAGCCGCGACACGCAGCAGACGCAGCGCGAAGAGCTCTGGCTCGATGCCCAGGCCACCCAGCTGGCCGACACCGAGGCCAGGGTGTCGCGGCTTTGCGCCTGGGTGCTGATGGCGGACCGGCTGGGCGTGGACTACGGCATCCGCGTGGCCGCACGCGTGGTGCAGCCCTCGCAGGGAGAGGCCCACCGCAGGGCTTGCCTGGAGGCGCTGGCGCTATGTTGAATCTTCCGAACGCCGCTCGTTCCTTCGGCCGGGAGCAGTGCACATGATGAACAAGTTCATGCGCGAAATCTCGGCGCTGCCAAGGGACGCCCGGGACACGCTGTTCCTGCTCGCGGTGATCGCGCTTATCGTCCTGCCGCAGGCCGGGAACCTGCCCTGGTGGTGCACCGCCATCACGGCGATGGTGCTGGTGTGGCGCAGCACGCTCGCCGTGGAAGCCCGTCCGCTGCCGGGCAAGTGGGCGCGCGTGGGCCTGCTGGTGCTGGCGCTGGCCGCCACCTTCGCCACCCATCGCACCCTGCTGGGACGCGACGCCGGGGTGACGCTGGTGGTGATCCTGCTGGCGCTCAAGACGCTGGAGCTGCGCGCGCGCCGCGACGCCTTCGTCATCTTCTTCCTGGGCTTCTTCGCGATGCTCACGAACTTCTTCTATTCGCAGTCGCTCATGACCGCGGTCACCATGCTGCTTGCGCTGCTGGGCCTGCTCACCGCACTGATCAATGCGCACATGCCGGTGGGCAAGCCGCCATTGATGCAGGCGGCGCGCACCGCCTGCTGGATGGCCCTGGCAGGCGCGCCGGTCATGCTCGCGCTGTTCCTGCTGTTCCCGCGCTTCGCGCCGCTGTGGGGCACGCCCGCCGATGCGATGGCCGGGCGCACGGGCCTGTCGAACACCATGCGCGTGGGCACCATCGCCGAACTGGCGCTCGACGACAGCATTGCAGCGCGCATCAAGTTCGAGGACGACCGCGCGCCGCCGCAAAGCCAGCTGTACTTCCGCGGCCCGGTGCTCGCGCAGTTCGACGGGCGCGAGTGGAGCGCGCTGCCGTCCTGGGCGCGCGGCGCGCCGGCCTCGGGCAACCTGCGCACCAGCGGCCAGCCGGTGCGCTACGAGGTCACGCTCGAGCCCAGCCACCGCCCCTGGCTGCTCACGCTCGATGCGGCGCCAGGGGCACCGCAGGCGCCCGGCTTCGAGGTCACGGGCACGCCCGACCTGCAATGGATCGCGAACCGCCCCATCTCCGACCTGGTGCGCTACCGCGCCGAGAGCTACACGCAGTTCCACAGTGGCCCGCTGCGCCAGACGGCCGCGCTGCGGCCCTATCTCGCGCTGCCGCCCGGATCGAACCCGCGCACCGCCGCGCTCGCCGCGGACATGCGCGCCCAGCCCGCGCTGGCCAACGCCGGCACGCAGGCCTTCATCCGCGCCGCGCTGCAGCGCCTGCGCACGGGCGGCTATACGTACACGCTGGAGCCCGGCGTCTACGGCAACGACACGGCCGACGAATTCTGGTTCGACCGCAAGGAAGGCTTCTGCGAGCACATCGCCTCGGCCTTCGTGGTGCTGATGCGCGGGGCGGGCATCCCGGCGCGCATCGTGACCGGCTACCAGGGCGGCGAACTCAACGGCGTCGACAACTACTGGGTGCTGCGCCAGAGCGATGCGCATGCCTGGGCCGAGGTCTGGGAGGACGGCACGGGCTGGGTGCGCGTCGATCCCACCGGCGCGGTGTCGCCGGGCCGGGTCGGCCAGCAGCAGCGGCTCGTGCCGCAGCCGGGCCTGTTCGCCGGCGCCATCGGCGCGATGAGCCCCACGCTGGCGCAGAACCTGCGCGCCGCGTGGGAAGCGGTGAACAACGGCTGGAACCAGTGGGTGCTCAACTACACGCAGAGCCGCCAACTCAACCTGCTCAAGAGCATCGGCTTCAATGCACCGAGCCTCGAGGACCTGGCCTACGTGCTGCTCTACCTGCTGGTGGGCGCGAGCCTTGCCGGCGCGGGGTGGGCCTTGTGGGAACGCAGCCAGCACGACCCGTGGCTGCGGCTGCTGGGCCAGGCCCGCGCGCGCCTCGCCAAGGCCGGCCTCGAGGTGCCCGATACGGCGCCGCCGCGCCAGATGGCCGCGCAGGCCGAGGCACGCTTCGGCCCCGCGGCACAGGCGCTGCGCGAATGGCTGCTGAAGCTGGAGGCCCAGCGATACGCAGAGGCCTCCCCGGCTTCGCTCGCGGCCCTGCGCGCCGAGTTCCGTCGCCTGGACTGGCCCGCTGCGCTGAACTCCGGGCGTTGAAATCGCACGTGTCCCGCGGAGGCGGGCTCGCGCGAACGGCACAATCGGCGCCATGCGATTTTTTCTTCCCGCGCCGCGCCGCGCCGCCGCCGTCGCCCTCCTCGCCGCCTGCTGCGCAGGGTCCATGGCCGCGCAGGCCCAGAAAGCCGCCAGCGCCCGCAGCGTGAAAACCGTGGCCGGCAGCACGCCCTACGCCACGCGCGACGAGGCCATGCGCTTTGCCGACGAGGTGGCCGAGCGCCGCGGCCTCGACCGCGAATGGGTGCGCGCCACCATCGGCAGCGCGCGCTTTTTGCCGAACGTGCCGCGCCTCATGCTGCCGGGTCCTGCCGGCACGGTGAAGAACTGGCAGGCCTACCGCAGCCGCTTCATCGACGCAACGCGCATTGCCGCGGGCGTGCGCTTCTGGCGCAACAACGCCGACACGCTCGCGCGCGCCGAAGCGACCTACGGCGTGCCGGCCGAGATCATCGTGGGCATCGTCGGCGTGGAAACCATCTACGGCCGCAACATGGGCAACTTCCGCGTGATCGATGCACTGGCTACGCTGTCGTTCGACTTCCCGCAGGCCCATCCGCGCGCGGCCGAGCGCGAAGCCTTCTTTCGCGGCGAGCTCGAGAGCTTCCTGAGCACCGAAAGCCGCACTTCAGACAACCCCCTGCTGCCCGTGGGCAGCTATGCGGGCGCCATGGGCATGCCGCAGTTCATGCCCAGCAGCATCGCCAAGTACGCGGTCGATTTCGACGGCGACGGCCGCATCGACCTGGTCGACAACCCCGCCGACGTGATCGGCTCGGTGGCCAACTACTTCAAGGCCTTTGGCTGGACGCCCGGCATGCCCGCGATCTACCCGGTGCACTTCGAGGAGACCCGCCTCAAGAAGGCGCTGCTGCTGGCGCCCGACATCCTGCCGAGCTTCAGCACCGACAGCTTCGTGGCGGCCGGGGCAGTGCCCGAAGGCGAAGGCCTGCGCCACAAGGGCCTGCTCGCGCTGGTCGAGCTGCAGAACGGCGCCGATGCGCCGCCGACCTACGTGGCCGGCACGCGCAACTTCTACGTGATCACGCGCTACAACTGGAGCAGCTACTACGCGATGTCGGTGCTCGACCTTGGCCAGGAGGTCAAGGCCGCCATGGAGCAATAGCCGATGGCGCCCGAGGCACTGCGGGACAACTGGAACGCCGCCTGGCGTGCGCTGGGCGTGGCCGATGCCGACGAAGCGCTGTGCGTCGAGCTGCAGCGCCGCTACGGCGAGCCGCAGCGCCACTATCACACGCTGCAGCACCTCGGCGAATGCCTGGCCTAGTTCGAGTGCGAGCAGCAAGCGGCCGAGCGCCCCGGCGAAGTGGCGCTCGCGCTGTGGTTCCACGACGCGGTCTACGACGTGCATGCGCATGACAACGAGGCACGCAGTGCCGAATGGGCGCGCGCCGCCATCCTTTCGGCCGGCGCACCGGCCGATGCGGCCGAACGCGTGCATGCCCTCGTGATGGCCACGCGCCACGACGCCGAGCCCGAAGGCCGCGATGCCGAGCTGCTGATCGACATCGACCTGTCGATCCTCGGTGCGGACCCCGCGCGCTTCGACGAATACGAACGGCAGGTGCACGCCGAATATGCGTTCGTGCCCGACGAAGTGCGCCTGCCGCGCCGCCGCGCGATCCTGCAGCGCTTTCTTGCGCGGGAGGCGATCTACGCCACGCCGCGGATGCACGCGCTGCTGGAGGCACGGGCCCGCGCCAACCTGGCCCGGTCGATCGCAGCGCTCGCCTGATCACTCCGCCCCGAGGCGGCCCTGCAATGCTTCAGGCCGGCACCAGCCGCCACCATTCGGAGCGCGGCTTCTCGCCATTGCGCTCCTCTTCCACCACGCCGACCAGCAAGCCGGCGCTTCCGGCGCCCAGCTTCGAGAGCTGCAGCAGCTGCTGCGGATCGCGGCTGAGCGCAAAGCTCGCATCGCCCTGCCATTCGAGGCAGCGGCCGACCTCCGCCAGCATCAGCGCAGGCTGGCCCTGCATGAAGGTGAACGGCATCAGCATGCCCGCATCGAGCTGCGCCAGGCCCGCATGCGTCACGCCCCAGGCGCCGCGCAGGCTCGATACGCGCAGGCGGGCACCCGCGGGCAAGGCCGCCTCGCCCGCGGCATCGAGGCACTGCCGGGCCCCGAACATCGCGAGTTCGGTCCAGAGGCCGACGCGCCGCGGCCGCCGGCCGAGCCGGTGCGCGAGCTGGTCGCGCCAATCAACGGGCAGCGGCTCGGCCGAGAAGTGGGCGACGGTGCGCCATGCCTGGGCGGAACCAGCCTTCATCGGCCATCCTCCAGCACCAACGAGGCATGCCCGCCGCCGAACCCGACCACGTTGAGCAGGATGTTGCGCAGCACTGCTGGCGCCTGCGTGCTCAGGGCAATGCCGAGCTCGTCATCAATGGCATAGCCGGCCGACGGCCACACGCCAGCTTCGATGCAGCCAACGAGCAAGGCCAGCTCGGCGGCACCCGAGGCGCCCAGCGTGTGGCCGATCGCCGACTTGAGCGACACCAGCGGCGGCAGCGGATCGAAGACCTGCTTCAACGCCAGCGCCTCGATCGCATCGTTGGCCGGGCTGCCCGCGGCCTGCACCTTGATCAGGTCGATGTCCTGCGGCCGCAGCCCGCTCTGCGCCAGCGCCTGATGGCACATGGCGAGCACTGCGCTGGCCTCGGTGCCCGAGGGATTGCGCCCGTCGACCACATTGGCCCCGCCCGCGATGCGCCAGCGCGCCGCGCGCGAGCCCAGGCGCAATGCGGCCACCGCCTCGCCGAGCACCAGCCCGTTGCGGCCGGCGCCGAAGGGCTGCGCGCCGTCGGACGAGAGCAGCTGCATCGCGCCGAAGCCGGCCACCGTGAAGCGGTTGCCCAACTCGGCACCGATCACCAGCGCCTCGTCGGCCTGCCCGCTCCGGATGAGATCGCAGCCCGCGAGCACCGCGTTGAGCGCCGAGGTGCAGGCCGTGGAGATGGTGAAGACCGGCCCGCGCCAGTCGAGCGCAGCGGCCACGAGGCCGGCAAAGTCCTGCAGGTCGCCGCCCAGCCGCAGATCCTGCACCGTGTGCTCCATGCCGCCGATGTCCAGCGAGGACGATGCGACGAAGAGCGGACCGGACCGCGCTGCCGCCGTTCCTTCGTACGCCTGCGCGGCCACGCTGCGCACGACGCGCTCCAGCCGCTGCTTCCAGTCGCCCTCCTGCGGCGGCAGCATGTGGACCGGCCACTGCACGCCTTCCGAGACTGCCACCGGCACGGGCCGCACGCCGCCGCGCGCCAGGGCCGCCACGGCGGTCGGAAGATCGTTGCCCAGCGTGCAGGCTAGGCCCATGCCGGCCAGGTACACGCTCCCACCGCTCATGCCTTGCCCGCTTGCACCAGGTGGTCGGCCAGATGGGCGATGGAGGTGAGCGCGCGGCGCGTTTCCTTGCTGTCGGGCATGCGCACGCCGAAGCGCTGCTGGATCGTCATCGAAACCTGCAGCGCGTCGAGCGAATCGAGGTCGAGCCGGGCCTCGGGCCCGAACAGCGGCTCGTCGTCGCCAAGGCCGCCCGGCGGCGCGTCTTTCTCGACGGCCTCGAGCACCATGGCCTTCAGGCTGGCGATGAATTCGGCGGAATGGGAGTGGGTCACGATGCGGGCCTGCGAAACAGAAAGACGGCGAGAAGGAACATGGCGGCCGCAAACATCACGAGCCGGCCGACCTGCGGCAGCGTGTCGGCCATGCCGCCGCCGCGCAGCAGCACGGTGAGCAGCGCCTCCAGGCCCCAGTTCATCGGCGAGATCTCGACCAGCCGCTGCATGAAGCCCGGCATGACGAACTTCGGCACCATGATGCCGCCGGCCGCCGCCATCAGCACGTTGACCATCGGCCCGATGGTCGCTGCCTGCGCATGGCTGCGCACCGCGCACGCAAGCGCCAGCGACAGGCTCACCGCGGCCAGGCTCACGGCCGCGAGCGCCAGCACCAGCGCGCCCCAATGGATGCCCGCGAGCGAGAGCGCGTCGCCGCCGATCAGCGGCATCAGCCAGATGCCGGCGGCCAGCATCAGCACGGCCTGCAGCGCGTTCACGCCAAGGTAGGGCAGCGCCTTCGACATCAGCAGCATGAAACGCGACACGCCCAGGCTGCGCAGCCGGCCCAGCGCGCCCGAGCTGCGCTCCTGCACGAACAGGCTCGAGAGCGAGGCAACCACGAAGAACATGCCGAACACCAGCCACGCCGGCACGTTCTGCTGCACCGAGGTGGGCCGCGGCCCGGCGGTGGAATAGCGCTCGGCCTTCACCAGCGCCTGGATCGAGGCGCCCGGCGGCGGGCCCGAGGTGCCGGGCACCGCCAGCGCCAGGCGCGCCTTCAGTTCGCCGGACGCTCCGACGAGTTCGGCGCGCAGTGCGTTGAACAGGTTGGCGTCGATGCCGGGCTCCGTCAGCAGCCGGATGTGGGCCTGGGTCGACAGCGCGGCCGATTCGAGTTCCGCCGACAGGCCGGGCTCCAGCACGATCACGTACTTGAGCGCGCCGCTGCGCAACTGCGCCTGCCAGTCGGCGTCGAGCGCCTTGGGTGCGCCGTGGCTGCGCTGCCAGATCTGCTGCAGCCATTGCGCCGGCGTCTCGGTGTCGCGCCGGTCGACCGCATAGCTCAGCTCCGCGAGCGGCGGGCGGTAGATGTCCTTCAGCGTGAGCGACATCAGCACGATGAAGACCATCGGCATCAGGAACAGCGCCGCCAGCCCGTGCATGTCGCGCACGAGCGCGAGCAGTTCCTTCTTGATGAGCGCGAAGAGCATGGGGTTCCTCAGTCGCGCAGCGAGCGATGGGTGAGCGACATGAAGAGCTGCTCGAGGTCGTGCCGGCCGAACTCGGCATGGCGCACCTCGATGCCTTCGGCCTCCAGAGCCTGCAGCACCGGACCGGGCCCGGTGCCTTCGCGCAGGTGAATGCGCCAATGCACGCCGCCCTGCTCCACCGTGCCGAAGCGCGAGAGCCTCTGCGCGTCGAGCCCGTCGGCCGCCAGCGTGAGCAGCATGGCGCTCTTCGAGAGCAGTTCCTCGAGCGAGCCTTCGCGCAGAACGCGGCCATGGTCGAGGATGGCCACGCGGTCGGCAATGGCCTCGATCTCTTCCATGTAGTGCGAGGCATAGATCACCGCCGCACCCTGCTGCGCCAGGCTCTTGATGGCATCGAGAATGAAGGCGCGCGACTGCGGATCGACGCCCACCGTGGGCTCGTCGAACAGCATCAGCTCGGGTTCGGGCAGCAGCGCGATCGCCAGGTTGAGGCGGCGCCTGAGGCCGCCCGAGAGCCGCTCGGCACGCACGCCGGCAAACTGTTCGAGCTGTGAGAAGCGCGTGCAGGCCTCGATGCGTTCCTTCTTGCGCGCGCCGGCGAGGCCGCCCGCCGCGGCGAAGCAGGCCAGGTTCTCGGCCACGGTGAGCATCGGATAGAAGGCCTGGTCCTGCGGCGCGACCGCGATGCGCGTGGGGGCCTTGGCGCGCACCTGCTGCAGCGGTTGTCCGTCGATGCGGATCTCGCCCGACTGCACCGCGAGCGCGCCCGAGAGGTGCGAGATCAGCGTGGTCTTGCCCGCGCCGTTGGGGCCTAGCAAGCCCATCACGCAGCCTCGGGGCACCGCGAGCGAGACGTCGGCCAGCGCGGCGGCGTCGGCGTGCGGATAGCGGTAGCCGAGGTTCTTCAGTTCGAGCATCGGGCTGCGGCTGAGCGCTGTTGTTCTTGTTCGGGGTGCTGCTGTTCGGGGCGCGTGCACAGGCCACCGGGTACTCCCCTCCGCGAATGTCCCCCGGCTTCGCCTCCTCCTTGATTTCGCTGCGGGGAGCACCCGATGCCCTGTGCACCTGGGCACGCGGCCGGTTCGCGGCTGATCAACCACCGCTCTGAAAATCGCTTCCGTCGATGGGGTGCTCTGCGCAGCGAAATAAAGGAGGAGGCCGCAGGCCGGGGGACATTCGCGGAGCAGAGCACCCCGTCGGCGGGAGCGCGCCCTGAATGCCCTCCAGCGCAACGAACAGAAAGACAAGATTCCATTCAGGCGACAGCGGCCTTGAGGTCGCGAAAGAATGTCTCTTCCTGCTGTGCCTGCTCCCGCAGCTTGCCAGCCAGCGCGGCGGGATCGACCGGCTCGCGGCCCTTCACCATGCGCGCCGCTTTCAGAGCGAAGGCACGCCAATCGTCGCCAATGGCGATGAGCCGTTCGGACATCTGCTGCAGCTGCGGCTTGTCGAGCAACTGCGCCGCCTCCTGCAGGAAGCCCGCGTAGATGAAGCGGAAGCCTGCCCCACCCGTGCCGATCTCTTCCTGCATGCGCACCACGTGGCCGATGAAATCGACGCTGCGCGGATCGGCCGGCGACAGCTTCTGCATGCGCCTGGCCAGCGTGCGCATGCCGCGCACGCCGACGATCGGAACCGGCGCGAGCATGGTGCGCACCGTCTTGCGGATCGCCTTGGTCACCGACGCCGCATCGACCGTCTTGCGCTCGATGGCCTGCGGGTAGTACATGAGGCCCTTGGGCGCGAGCACGCCCTTGGCGAAGCGCGCACGCGAGAGGTCGGCGCTGGCGCAGCGCACCGGCTCTTCGAACACCGGGTCGCTGATCAGGTAGTCGTCGCCCTCCTTGCCGTACACCAGCAGGTTGTGCGCGTTGAAGTGAAAGCGCATGTTGGGCGGAAAGTACGGCAGCCAGTAGACCGAGGTCTGCAGCCCCACGATCTGCCCGCTCGCAAGCAGTGCATCGAGGCGCTGCGCGCCGGCCTCGGGGCTGCGGAAGGTCTCGAAGCGAAAGCGCGCGGCCATTGGCGCCAAGAGGCCCTTGATGATCGCCTTGGGCGGCATGCGGTACGAGATGAGCGGCAGGCCCGAGAGCTTGATGAACGGCAGGTAGGCGAACGACAGCGCCGACGACAGGCCGAGCGCCATGCTCTCGGTCATGGGCACGCCGTGGTGGCGCATGAGGTTCGAGATGACGCCGCTTTCGCAATGCGCCGCCTGTTGGTGTTCGAATTTCACGGCAGGCCCTGCAAGGTGGAAACGGGGAGGCCCAGCGCCTCCGAATAGCGCGCCAGGTGCTTCTGCGGCAGCGCCGCGAAGTGCTTCGGCTTCAGGTGGCGCCGCACGCGCCATTGCCAGAAGCCGCTGGTCTGCGAAAGCAGCGCCACGTCCATGCGGCGCTCGTACATCCAGTATTCGAGCGGCGACGCGAGCCCCCGGGCCACGCGTTCCTTCGCGTCCCGGGCCTGCTCGACGAGCACGTCGACCGCATGGCTGGTGACGATTTCCTCCGCCTCCCAGCCGCGCGAGCGGGTGGTGACCACGCGGCCCTGCGCGTCGCGCGCGTACATGAGCTTGGCGTGGCCGTCGAGCGTGGCGTTGCCTTCCTGCGGAACAGCGTCGAGGTCCATGTCAGTCTTTCCGGCGGGCTGTGGCGGGGTTCATGTCACACGGCTTCCATGTAGATGAAGCCGCTCGAGAAGCGGCCGCTTTCGGGCACGAACATCAGCAGCTTGTGGCCGGGCTCGATGCGGCCTGAGCGGAACAACTCGTCGAGCATGATGTAGGGCGATGCCGACCCGGTGTTGCCCTTGGTCGCGAGGTTGCTGAACCAGCGCTCGCGCGGAATCGCAAAGCCCATCGCCTCGAGGCAGCGGCTCACGGGTTCGACGAAATAGCCGGACGACAGGTGCGGCAGGAACCAGTCGATGTCGGCCGCCTTCAGGCCGCGCTTCTCGACGATGGCCGCCAGCGGCTCGCCCAGCGTGGCGCGCACGATGTTCTCGTTGAGCAGGCGTACGTCCTGCTTGACCGCGAAGGTCGACTCGCGCCGCCAGTCTTCGGGGGCGGTGCGCGCCCAGCCGTCGAGCCCGCCCTCGGCATTCTTGTCGGCGCCTGCATACATGCACACCGGCAGCTCGTGCGCGGCGGAAGACAGGTCGATCCATTCCACGCGCAGCGACAGCGGGCCGCGCGGCTCGCGCTCGAGCAGCACGGCGCCGGCGCCGTCGGACAGCATCCAGCGCAGGAAGTCTTTCTCGAAGGCGAGCTCCGGCCGCTCTTCGAGCGCCTGGAGCTTGTGCTCGAGCTCGGCCTCGAACCTGGAGCCGCGCATCACGGCGGAGGCCAGTTCCGAGCCGGTGGCCACCGCGCGCCGCGCATCGCCCGAACGCACCGAGAGCCACGCGTGCTTGAGCGCCGTGGTGCCCGCCAGGCAGATGCCCGCGCAAGCCACCACCTCGAGGCGCGGCCAGCCGAGCTCGCCATGCACCATCACCGCGTGGTTGGGCATGAGCTGGTCGGGCAGCGAGGTGCCGGTGGCGAGGCAATCCACCGGGCCGATGTCGCCGAGCGCCCGGATGGCCGAGGCGGTGAGCTGCGCATTGCTCATCGCGAGCCGGCCGGTGGCCCGGTCGATGGCGTAGTGGCGCGACTGGATGCCGTTGCTGCGAAGAATCAGCCGCCGCGCGCGCGAGGCCTTGCCGCCGATGCGGCCGAGGACGTCTTCGATGTCTTCATTGCTGACCGGGGAAAAGGGCAGAAAGGCGGCGGTGCGGGTCAGGAAGACTTCAGTCGTCATAGAGGGGGGAACGGTCCGTGGCCGAGCCCGAAGGGCGTTCGAAGCTGGCTGTCATTTTAGTCAGCCATCCCTTGAACAACGGCCGCAGCAGCGCCTGGAGGCTCAAGCTCACCGGGACGACCGTGACGATGAGCACGAGCAGGAACACCACGTAGAGCAGCAGCAGCGGCTTGCGCTGCCAGGCGCCGGGCCGGCCCGCCGCCATGATGAGCTTGCCCCAGAGGAAAAAGCTGCGCGTGCCGGCCTTTTCGCTGATGAGAAGCCGCGCATCGGCCCGCACCGCGCCCAGGCCCGCGAGCAGCGGCTGCAATCCGCGCTCCAGGTCGTTGCGGAGCGCCTCGCGCAGCGCCCGGCCGAAACGGCCCGCGCCCCGGATCTGTGCCTCGCTCAGGCCGGCATCGGGCATGCCCCAGAAACCGCGCTTGCGGCCCCAGATCAGCCAGGCCGGCGTGGTGAAGAAAGTGGCCAGCGTCGGGCCGGGATCGGTGAGCACCACGTTGTCGATGAGGCGCGCGCCCACCGCGTCGAGCAGGCCCTTGAGCTTCTCGTGAGCCAGCAGCCACATGTTGCGGCAGGCGATGACCGTGACCACCGGCTTGCCCCCGAGCAGGCGCTGCGCCAGAGGGTGCTTCAGGAAGGCGACGACCGGCTGCGACGGCGCCAGGAACCAGACCTGGTACGGCAGGATGACGAGGTCGAAATCTTCGTCGCCCGTGAGCGAGAGCGGCGCGAGCGGCGGCGGCTTCATGTGGGCCGACTCCGGAAACGCGTCGAAGAAGGTCAGGAACGGCCAGGGGAACGGGAAATCCGCCTGCGGGCGCAGGGTTTCGACGTGCACGGAGATCCCCGGATCGGCCCTGAGTGGCGCGACGATCTGCTCCGCGACGCTGCCGAGCTGGCCGGTCTGCGAATAGTGGATCACCAGGACACGTTTGATGCGCGCGGCGGGGCTGGAAATGCTTGAGTTCACTTGCTGGGGCGAGGCGGGGGCCGTCGAATGTAAGCCAACCGTCGCACTGGCGCATCTGCCATTGGTCATGCCGTCGCGTCGATCCCACGGATGGACGAAAAAAAAGGGCCGCACCCTTCGGCGCGGCCCCTCGAGAGAACGCTGTCCTGCGAAAAGCAGCCGCTCAGCGCGCCTTGCCTTCCTTCCAGGCCGTCAGCATCTTGCTGTATTCGATGGTCTCGCCCTTGGGCTTCTCGTTGGCCAGCTTCTTCCACGGGGCGTGCTGGTCGCTGAGCCACTTGTTCGGATCGCCCTTGGCGTTGAGCTTGGGCGCGCAATGGGCCATGCCCGCGCGCTCGAGGCGGGCCATCACGTTGTCCATCTCGTCGGCCAGGTTGTCCATTGCCTTCTGCGGGGTCTTCTCGCCCGTCACGGCCTCGGCCACGTTCTTCCACCAGAGCTGCGCGAGCTTCGGGTAGTCGGGCACGTTGGTGCCGGTGGGCGTCCATGCCACGCGCGCGGGGCTGCGGTAGAACTCGACCAGGCCGCCGAGCTTGGGCGCCATGTCGGTCATGGCCTTGCTCTGGATGTCCGATTCGCGGATCGGCGTCAGGCCCACGATGGTCTTCTTGAGCGAGACGCTCTTGGACGTGACGAACTGGGCATAGAGCCAGGCGGCGGCCGTCTTGTTGGCGTCGTGGCCGTTGAAGAACGACCACGAACCCACGTCCTGGTAGCCGTTCTGCATGCCCTGCTTCCAGTACGGGCCGTTCGGGCCGGGCGCCATGCGCCACTTGGGCGTGCCGTCCTCGTTCACCACGGGCAGGCCCTTCTTGGTCATGTCGGCCGTGAAGGCCGTGTACCAGAAGATCTGCTGTGCGATCTGGCCCTGCGCCGGCACCGGGCCGGCTTCGCCGAAGGTCATGCCCATGGCTTCCTTGGGCGCGTACTTCTTCATCCAGTCGATGTACTTGGTGAGCGCGTACACGGCGGCCGGCGAATTGGTGGCGCCGCCGCGCGACACCGCAGCACCCACGGGCGTGCACTTGTCATCGGCCACGCGGATGCCCCATTCGTCGATCGGCATGCCGTTGGGGTTGCCGATGTCGGCGGTGCCGGCCATCGAAAGCCAGGCGTCGGTGAAGCGCCAGCCCAGCGACGGGTCCTTCTTGCCGTAGTCCATGTGGCCGTAGATCGGCTTGCCGTCGATGGTCTTCACGTCGACGCTGAAGAACTCGGCGATGTCCTCGTAGGCGCTCCAGTTGAGCGGCACGCCCAGGTCGTAGCCGTACTTGGCCTTGAACTTGTCCTTCAGGTCCTTGCGGTCGAACAGGTCGGCGCGGAACCAGTAGAGGTTGGCAAACTGCTGGTCGGGCAGCTGGTAGAGCTTGCCGTCGGGCGCGGTGGTGAACTTGGTGCCGATGAAGTCCTTGATGTCCAGGCCCGGGTTGGTGAACTCCTTGCCCGCGCCGGCCATGTAGTCGGTCAGGTTCATCATCTTGCCGTAGCGGTAGTGCGTACCGATCAGGTCGGAGTCGGAAATCCAGCCGTCATAGATCGACTTGCCCGACTGCATCGAGGTCTGCAGCTTCTCGACCACGTCGCCTTCCTGGATCAGGTCATGCTTCACCTTGATGCCGGTGATTTCCTCGAAAGCCTTGGCGAGCGTCTTCGATTCGTATTCATGCGTGGTGATGGTTTCGGACACCACCGAGATCTCCTTCACGCCCTTCGCCTGCAGCTTCTTGGCCGCATCGATGAACCACTTCATCTCGGCGGTCTGCTGGTCCTTGCTGAGCGTGGATGGCTGGAACTCGCTGTCGATCCATTTCTTGGCCTCGGGCTCTGCGGCCCATGCACCGTGCGCGGCAAACATCGCCGCTGCCATTGCCAATGCCGTGTAGCGCATCTTCATGAATGTGTCTCCTCGGTTGAAAGCTTCCCCGGTTTTTTCGATCGCGGCTCCGGGGAGGCGGAGAGCCGGTCGCGTCTGAAAAGAAATCGTTGGTCCTGGCTTAGCCCTTGCGCATCACCAGCGCGAGCAGCCCCATCGACAGCACGAAGCTGATCCAGATCGAAGGCTCGGCGCCGAGGCTCATCCATTCCTGGAACTTGCCGGCCAGGCCGATGAAGACCAGGTTCAGGTAGGCCGCGGCAAGCAGCCCGATGAAGAGCCGGTCGCCGCGCGTGGTGGCAATGGGCAGCCAGCCGCGCCGCATGGTGGTGGGCGACTTGAACTCCCACACCGTCATGCCAACCAGCATGAGCGCGATGCAGATGAAGAAAACAGCCACCGGGGTGGTCCAGACCATCCAATCGAACATGTTTCCGCCCTCCTCTTAGACCCGGCCCATCGCAAAGCCTTTTGCGATGTAGTGGCGCACGAACCAGATCACGATCGCGCCCGGCACGATGGTGAGCACACCCGCGGCGGCCAGCGTGGCCCAGTCCATGCCGGAGGCGCTCACGGTGCGCGTCATGGTCGCGACGATGGGCTTGGCGTTCACGCTGGTGAGCGTGCGCGCGAGCAGCAGCTCGACCCAGCTGAACATGAAGCAGAAGAACGCCGCCACACCCACGCCGGCCTTGATGAGCGGCAGGAAAATCTTCACGAAGAAGCGCGGGAACGAGTAGCCGTCGATGTACGCCGTCTCGTCGATCTCGCGCGGAATGCCGCTCATGAAGCCTTCGAGGATCCACACCGCCAGCGGCACGTTGAACAGCAGGTGCGCGAGCGCCACGCCCAGGTGGGTGTCCATCAGGCCGACGGTGCTGTAGAGCTGGAAGAACGGCAGTAGGAACACCGCGGGCGGTGTCATGCGGTTGGTCAGCAGCCAGAAGAAGACATGCTTGTCGCCCAGGAACGAATAGCGCGAGAACGCATAGGCTGCCGGCAGCGCCACGGTGAGCGAGATCACGGTGTTGATGGCCACGTAGATCAGGCTGTTGATGTAGCCCGAGTACCACGACTCGTCGGTGAAGATGCGCGCGTAGTTGGCCCAGGTGAGCTCGTGCGGAAAGAACGAGAAGCTCGAGACGATTTCCTCGTTCGTCTTGAAGCTCATGTTGACCATCCAGTAGATGGGCAGCAGCGCGAACAGGATGTAGAGCACCAGGAAGATGCTGCGTTTGCGGAATCTCTTTTCGTTCATGTCAGTGGCTCCAACGCGCGTGTTCGGGGTGCTTCTGTTCAGGGCGGGTGCACAGGCCACCGGGTACTCCCCTCCGCGAATGTCCCCCGCCTTCGGTTCCTCCTTGATTTCGCTGCGGGGAGCACCCGATGCCCTGTGCACCTGGGCACGCTCGGGGTGTACGGCCGATCAACGACCGCTGCGCATAACGCTCCCGTCGATGGGGTGCCTTGCGCAGCGAAATCAAGGAGGAGGCCGCAGGCCGGGGGACATTCGCGGAGCAAGGTACCCCGTCGGCGGGAGCGCGCCCTGAATAGCGGCGTCCCCCATTGCACCTAGAAGAAAGCTCGCTCATTTCTCCACCTCCGCTTCCTGCGTACCCACGCGCTGCATCCAGTTGTAGAGCACGAAGCAGAACAGCAGAATGATCAGGAAATAGATCAGAGAAAAGGCAGCAGCCGGCCCCAGGTCGAACTGCCCCACGGCCTTCTGCGTGAGGTACTGGCTCAGGAAAGTGGTGGAATTGCCCGGACCGCCGCCCGTGAGGACGAAGGGCTCGGTGTAGATCATGAAGCTGTCCATGAAGCGCAGCAGCACCGCGATCATCAGCACGCCGCGCATCTTCGGCAGCTGGATGTAGCGGAACACCGCGAACTTGCTCGCGCCGTCGATGCGCGCGGCCTGGTAGTAGGCGTCGGGCATCGAGCGCAGGCCGGCAAAGCACAGCAGCGCCACCAGCGGCGTCCAGTGCCACACGTCCATCACCAGCACCGTGAGCCACGCGTCCGCCGCACTGCCCGTGTAGTTGTAGTCGACGCCCAGCTTCTGCAGCGCGTGGCCCAGAAGGCCGATATCGGCGCGGCCGTAGATCTGCCAGATGGTGCCGACCACGTTCCACGGGATGAGCAGCGACAGCGCCACCACCACCAGCACCGCCGAAGACTTCCAGCCCTTGGCCGGCATCGACAGCGCCAGGCAAATGCCCAGCGGAATCTCCACCAGCAGCACCGACAGCGAAAAGCCCAGCTGGCGCCAGAGGGCCTGGTGCAGCTCGTCGTCGCGCATCACCGAGGCGAACCATTCGGTGCCGACGAACACGCGCCGGTCGGGCGAGATGATGTCCTGCACCGAATAGTTGACCACCGTCATCAGCGGCACGATGGCCGAGAAGGCCACGCAGATCAGCACCGGCAGCACGAGCCACCAGGCCTTTTGATTGATGGGCTTGTTCGTAGCGTTCATGCGACCAGCTCCTCGTCCTTGTAGTAGCAGGTGTGGGTGTCGAGCACCCGCAGCCACACGGTGTCGCCCACGGCCGGCGGCTGGTCGTCCGAGTGCAGCCGCACCTTGACCACGCCACCGCCGACCTCGGCGCTCAGCATGGCGTGCGTGCCGACGTCCTGCACCTGCTTCACCACGGCCGGCACGGCGCCGGCGGCGCCCGCGTTCGACAGGCGCAGGTACTCGGGCCGGATGCCGATCTTGAGCGCGCCCTGCGGCAGTTCGCGCGTCGGCACGAGCGGCGTGCCCGCCACCTCGAGCGTGCCGCTCGCGCTCTTCGCCGAAAGAAAGTTCATGCCCGGCGAGCCGATGAAGTGACCGACGAAAGTGTGCGCCGGCCGCTCGAACAGCGCCTCGGCGCTGCCCACCTGCACGGCCTTGCCGCGCGTCATCACCACCACCTCTTCGGCGAAGGTGAGCGCCTCGACCTGGTCGTGCGTGACGTAGATCAACGTGAGCTTGAGCTCGCGGTGGATCTGCTTGAGCTTGCGGCGCAGCTGCCACTTGAGGTGCGGATCGATCACCGTCAGCGGCTCGTCGAACAGCACGGCCGAGACGTCGCTGCGCACCAGCCCGCGGCCGAGCGAGATCTTCTGCTTGGCATCGGCCGCGAGGCCCGAGGCGCGCTGGTTCAGCTGGCCGCTCATGTCGAGCATCTCGGCAATCTCGCCCACGCGCTTTTTGATCTGGTCTTCGGGCACCTTGCGGTTGCGCAGCGGGAACGCGAGGTTCTCGGCCACGGTCATGGTGTCGTAAATCACCGGAAACTGGAACACCTGCGCAATGTTGCGTTCCTGCGGCGTGGCGCGCGTCATGTCGCGGCCGTCGAACGTCACAGTGCCCTGCGACGGCACCAAGAGGCCCGAGATGATGTTGAGCATGGTCGTCTTGCCGCAGCCCGAGGGGCCGAGCAAGGCGTACGCGCCGCCGTCGCGGAAGCTCATCTTGAGCGGCAGCAGCGCGTAGTCGCTGTCCTGCGCGGGGTTGGGCCGGTAGGCGTGGGCCAGGTCGAGATCGATGCGAGCCATAGCTAGTTTCCTTTGCGCCATGCCGGCGCCAGCGCCAGCTTTTCGCCGGCATCGAACACATAGGCTTGCGATGCGCTGAAGTACAGCGTGATCGGCGTGCCCAACTCGAAGCGGTGCACACCGGTGAGCTGCGCCACCAGTTCGCCCACCGCCGTCTCGACGTGAACGAAGGTGTCGGAGCCCGAGATTTCGGCCAGCTCCACCTTGCCGGGCAAGGCGATGTCGCCCTCCCCCGCGCCCACGTTCAATGCACTCGCGCGCAGGCCCACCGTGATCGCGCCCGAGACGCTTTCAGGCACGGCCAGTGCCAGCGACGGGCCGCCCGCAAGCTGCACGCGGCCGGCCGCTGCGGTGCCGGCCAGCAGGTTCATCGGCGGATCGCTGAAGGCGCGCGCCACGCGCAGCGACTGCGGCGCATGGAACACCTCGGCGGTCGGGCCGTACTGCAGCAGCTCGCCCTCGTCCATCACGGCCGTGTAGCCGCCCAGCAGCAGCGCCTCGCCGGGTTCGGTGGTGGCGTAGATCACCGTCGAATCGCCGGTGGCGAACAGCTGCGTGAGCTCTTCGCGCAGGCCTTCGCGCAGCTTGTAGTCGAGGTTCACCAGCGGTTCGTCGAGCAGCATCAGCGGCGCGTTCTTGGCCAGCGCGCGCGCCAGCGCCACGCGCTGCTGCTGCCCGCCCGACAGCTCGGCCGGCAGGCGGTCGAGGAACATGCCGATGTGCAGCTTGTCGGCCAGTGCCTTCACGCGCGCCTCGATGTTCTTCTCGCCGCGCAGCTTGAGCGGCGAGGCGATGTTGTCGGCCACCGAGAGCGACGGATAGTTGATGAACTGCTGGTACACCATGGCCACGTTGCGCTCGCGCACCGGCATGCCGGTCACGTCCTTGCCGTCGACCAGCACGCGGCCGGTGCTGGGCGTGTCGAGCCCCGCCATCAGGCGCATCAGGCTGGTCTTGCCGGCCTGGGTGGCGCCCAGCAGCACGGTGACGGCACCACTCTTGGGCGCGATGCCCTGTTCGTAGAGCCAGGTCTGCGCGCCGACCTTCTTGGTGACGCGCTCCAAAGTCAATTGCATCAGCGCTTCCCGTTGATCATGTAGAGGTTGTTCGTTGCGCCCGCCTGCAGCCAGGCGGCCACCTGCAGTCGCTCCTCGGCCGTGTAGCGCAGGCCGAGCTTCGACCGGCGCCAGAGCACGTCGTCGGCGCTCACGGCCCACTCGTCCTGCTGCAGGAAGCGCAGCTCGCGCTCGTGGAGCCCGGGCGCCACGGCGTCGCCCATGTCGGCCATGGACTGCGCATCACCGAGCAGCTCGGCCACGCGCGCACCGTAGGCGCGCGCCAGCCGTCGCGCGAGCCTGGCGTCGAGCCATGCATGGCGCGCCTGCACCGCGGCCACGAAGCGTTCGAAATCGTCGTCGGGCCGCGTGGCGGCGCCGATCCATGCGGAAAGATCGCCGCCGGCCAGAAAGGCGCCATCGGTCCAGGGCGGGCGCTGCGCGCTCGACTGCCCGAGCATCTTGCCGACCTCGTCGGCCGCGTCCTCGGCCAGCTTGCGGAAGGTGGTGATCTTGCCGCCCCACACCGACAGCAGCGGCGCCGCCGCGGTGTTCGATTCGAGCATGTAGTCGCGCGTGACGGCCGATGGGTCGCCCGACGCATCGTCGAGCAGCGGACGCACGCCAGAGTAGGTCCAGACCACGTCGGCCGGCTTGATGGGCTTGTCGAAATAGCGGCTCGCCTGCATGCAGAGGTAGGCGATTTCTTCCTCGGCAATGCGCGCCGCGCCGGGGTCGTCGCCATTCAGCTCGATGTCGGTGGTGCCGATCAGCGTGAACTCGTCCTGGTAGGGAATCGCGAAGATGATCCGCTTGTCGGGGTTCTGGAAGATGTAGGCATGGTCATGCTCGAACAGGCGCGGCACCACGATGTGGCTGCCCTTGACCAGCCGCAGGTGCCGCGTGGCCAGCGCCTCGCCCCTGGCCGATTGCGCCACGCCGCGCAGGAACGATTCCGCCCACGGGCCCGCGGCATTGACCACGGCGCGCGCGCGCACCACGCGGATGCCGCCGTCCGCGGCTTCGAGCGTGGCGGTCCAGCCGTCGGCGTCGCGCTGCGCATGGACGCAGCGGGTGCGCGTGAGTATCTCGGCGCCGCGCGCCCTGGCGTCGATGGCGTTGAGCACCACAAGCCGCGCATCGTCGACCCAGCCGTCGGAATAGACGAAGCCGCGCTTGAACTGCGGCTTGAGCGGCGCGCCGGCCGCATGGCTGCGCAGATCGATGCTGCGCGAGCCCGGCAGCACTTCGCGCTTCGCGAGATGGTCGTACATGAACAGGCCGATGCGGATCATCCAGGCCGGCCGCATCGAAGGGTCGTGCGGCATCACGAAGCGCAGCGGCCACATGATGTGCGGCGCGCTCTTGAGCAGCACCTCGCGCTCCTGCAGCGCCTTGCGCACGAGCGAGAACTCGTAGTACTCCAGGTAACGCAGCCCGCCATGAATGAGCTTGGTGGACGAGGACGAGGTGTGCGAGGCCAGGTCGTCCTTTTCGCACAGCACCACGCGCCAGCCGCGGCCCGCCAGGTCGCGCGCAATGCCGCAGCCATTGATGCCGCCGCCGACGATCAGCACGTCGCAATCGGTTGCCGGCGAGGGCGGATTGGAGGAGAAATCGCTCACAGAAGATGGACCCGTTGGTTCGTGACTTCGATCACGGAAGGGCGCCATTGTATTTTCGCGTCTTTTCATTTGGATTCCTTTTGGCGCGATTTTCCCCCGAGTTTTCCCTTAGTTGTCTTCGTTTTCTTTCGTTTTAAAGTGGCGCGGCCTGTACTCTCTGGAGAGTCTTCACGCTTTCCACGACGCCCCTGTGAACTCCAATCCGCGCCAGATCAATCTTCTCGATACCGTGCGCACGCGCGGCTCGGTCACTGTCGAGCAGCTGGCCGACATGCTGGGCGTCACGCTGCAGACGGTGCGGCGCGACGTGCAGCGGCTGGCCGACCAGGGGTTGCTCACGCGCTTTCACGGCGGCGTGCGCGTGCCGAGCTCCACCACCGAGAACATCGGCTACCAGCAGCGCGAAACGCTGCATGCGGAAGGCAAGGCGCGCATCGCGCGGCGCGTGGCCGAGCTGGTGCCCAACGACTGCTCGCTGATCCTCAACATCGGCACCACCACCGAGGCCATCGCCAAGGCGCTGCTGCGCCACACGGGGCTGCGCGTGATCACCAACAACCTGAACGTGGCGACCATCCTGAGCGGCAACACGTCGTGCGAGGTGATCGTGGCGGGCGGTTCGGTGCGTCCGCGCGACCGCGCGATCGTGGGCGAGGCGACCATCGATTTCATCCGCCAGTTCAAGGTGGACATTGCGCTGATCGGCGTGTCGAGCATCGAGCCGGACGGGTCGCTGCGCGATTTCGACCTGCGCGAGGTGAAGGTGGCGCAAACCATCATCGCGCAGGGGCGCGAGGTGTGGCTCGCGGCGGATGCGAGCAAGTTCAACCGGCCCGCGATGATCCAGCTGGGCACGCTGTCGCAGATCGACCGCCTCTTTACCGACGCGGAGCCGCCTGCGCCTTTTGCCGATCTGCTGCATGCGGCGCAGGTTCGGCTCGAGATCGCGCGCGACTGAAAAATGGCCCGTTCGTTTTCTGTTCGTCCCATTGTGCGTTTGGCGCTTTGTTCAGGGCGCGCTCCCGCCGACGGGGTACCTTGCTCCGCGAATGTCCTCCGGCCTGCGGCCTCCCCCTTGATTTCGCTGCGCAAGGCACCCCATCGACGGGATCGTTGGCCAGAGCGGTTGTTGATCAGCGGTTCACCAGCAGCGTGCCCAGGTGCACAGGGCATCGGGTGCTCCCCGCAGCGAAATCAAGGAGGAGGCCGCAGGCCGGGGGACATTCGCGGAGGGGAGTACCCGGTGGCCTGTGCACGCGCCCTGAACAACAGCGTCCTGAACAACAGCGCTCTGAACAACAGCATCGAGAACAACAGCGCCAAGAACAGCAACGCCAAGAAAAGACAAGCCTCATGACCAGACCCCGAGGAACACCCAAGCCATGACCTACCTGCTCGCCCTCGACCAGGGCACCTCCAGCTCGCGCAGCATCGTGTTCGACCGCGAAGGCCGCATCGTCGCCATCGCGCAAAAGGAACTCACCCAGATCTATCCGCGGCCGGGCTGGGTCGAGCACGACCCGATGGAGATCTGGCAGAGCCAGCTTGCCACCGCACGCGAAGTGCTCCTCAAGGCGAAGCTGCAGGCCACCGATATCCACGCCATCGGCATCACCAACCAGCGCGAAACCACCCTGCTGTGGAACCGCAAGACCGGCCAGCCGGTGCACCACGCCATCGTCTGGCAGGACCGGCGCGCCGAGCCGCTGTGCGCGCAGCTGCGCGACCAAGGCATGACCGGCACCATTCAGGAGAAGACCGGGCTCGTCATCGATGCCTATTTTTCCGGCACCAAGCTGCGCTGGCTGCTCGACAACGTGCCCGGCGTGCGCGCGCAGGCCGAGCGCGGCGAGCTCGCTTTCGGCACCGTCGACAGCTGGCTCATGTGGCAGCTCACCGGTGGCAAGGTGCATGTGACGGACGTGAGCAACGCCTCGCGCACGATGCTCTTCAACGTGCACCGCAACGAATGGGATGCGGACCTGCTCAAGGCGCTCGACATTCCCGCCGCGCTCATGCCCAAGGTGCAACCGTCGAGTTCGCACTTCGCCGACACCGATGCCGCGCTGCTCGGCCGCGCGCTGCCCATCGGCGGCGTGGCCGGCGACCAACAGAGCGCCCTCTTCGGCCAGGCCTGCTTTGCGGCCGGCATGGCCAAGAACACCTACGGCACCGGCTGCTTCCTGCTGATGCACACGGGCGGCGAGTTCCAGCCCTCGCACAACGGCCTGCTCGTGACCAGCGCCGCGCAAACCGACGCGACACCGCAGTACGCGATGGAAGGCAGCGTGTTCGTCGGCGGCGCCGTGGTGCAGTGGCTGCGCGACGGCCTGAAGGCCATCAAGGGCAGTGCCGAAGTGCAGTCGCTCGCCGAAAGCGTGCCCGACGCGGGCGGCGTGATGATGGTGCCGGCCTTCACCGGCCTCGGCGCGCCCTACTGGGATGCTGACGCGCGCGGCACCATCACCGGCCTCACGCGCGGGACCACGGTGGCGCACATCGCGCGCGCCGCGCTCGAGAGCATCGCCTACCAGAGCGCCGCGCTGCTGCAGGCCATGAGCCGCGATGCGGTGGCGGCCGGCGGCACGCCCGTCGCCGAACTGCGCGTGGACGGCGGCGCCAGCGTGAACGACCTGCTGATGCAGTTCCAGGCCGACCTGCTGGGCATTCCCGTGGTGCGGCCCGAGGTTATCGAGACCACCGCGCTCGGCGCGGCCTACCTTGCGGGCCTGTCGACCGGCGTCTACAGCGACGCGCGGCAGCTCTCGAAATTGTGGAAGGTGGAGCGGCGCTTCATGCCGACCATGGGCCGCGCGCAGGCCGAGGAATCGATGGCGCGCTGGGAGCGCGCGGTGCGGCAGGCCACGGCGACCTGAGGCCGCAGCCCCAAAGACCCCGGGCCGGCGGGGACACTGGGCCCCAGCCGCGTGTGTGCCGGGGCAGAATTCGGCCGCCCTCCGACTTGCCTTGCTGTCCGCTTGACCTTGCCTTTCACCGAAGCGTCCGCGCCCCGGAACGACTCCCGCCAGAACGTCCTGCTTGCCTGCGGCGCGGTCGGCGCCACGCTGTTGGCACTTATCGCGCTGGGCCATGACGGCCGCCGCATCGCCCAAGTCGCGGTGCTTGCCGCGCCGATGGTGCTGTGGCTCGCATGGCCGTTGCGCAGAGCCCGGCTGCGGCGCGTGCGCGCGGCGCTCGTCTGGCTCTGGGTCATGGGCTTCGCGCTCGACGGCGTGATGCGTGCCTACCTGCTCGACACCTACCAAGCGGCCCCCGATGGGGCCATGGTGTTGGGCGCCGTGGCCAACACCAATGCACGCGAAGGCACCGAATACCTGAGGATGCATTGGCGATCCGCCGTTGTCTGGTCGGCGGTGGTGCTGGCCGCCGGCATGCTGGCGGCCGTGTTCGTGCGGCGCGGCGCGGTGGCGGCTTCAGCTTCGGCGGCACCCGCCACCCGCCCGCGCCTTCCGTTCTGGCTGAGATCGCTGCTGCTCGCCGTGCTGCTGCTGGCCTGCCTGGCCTATGCGAGCAAGCCGTGGCGCCGCCTTCATCCCGCGCTCTTCTGGACCCAGTGGTCGCATTCGGTCCACACGCTGCGCGCCGCATGGGCCGATCAGCAGCAGATGCGCGACCGCATGATGGCGCACGCCAGAGCCATCGCGCCCGTGCCGCTGGAAGCCGGCCCGTCGACGGTGGTGCTGGTGATCACCGACAGCATCAATCGCGACAACATGGCGCTCTATGGCTACGGCCGCCCCACCACGCCCCGCCTGCTGGCGCACAAGGCGCAGGCCGGCGGCCAGATGGCCGTGCTGCAGAACGCGTGGTCGGCGGATGCGAGCACCCTGCCCGCGCTGCGCAACATGTTCCATTTCGGCCTGCCCGAAAGCGAGAACCCGCCGCACCTGCTGGCACTGGCGCGCGCCGCCGGCTACAAGGTCTGGTGGATCAGCAACCACGACGACCTGGCCATCGAGCAGCAGCATGCGCGCTTCGCCGATGTGGTGGACATGGTGAACCGCACGCCCGGCCGCGCCAGCGCCTCGCTCGACGGCGAGATCCTCGACTGCGTGCAGGAAGCGCAGCGGGACGCGAGCGCCGAACGCAAGCTGATCGTGGTTCACCTCATGGGCGCACATCCGCACTACAGCCTGCGCTTTCCCGAGAACGCCAATCCGTTCGACGACGACATCGACGCGGTCGAGACGGGCCTGGTGAAGAACGGCCGGTCGGCCTGGGTGCGCCGCTTCCGCCAGGAGTACGACGCCGCGCTGCTGTATCACGATTTCGTGGTGTCCGAGCTTTTGCAGCAGACGCGCAGCACGGGCAGGCCGGACGACTACCGCGCCTGGATGTACCTGTCGGACCACGGCCAGGAAGTGGGGCATGGCAGCGACCGCGCGGGCCACAGCCCTTCGACCGCTTCGGGCTACCGCATTCCGGCCGTGATCTGGCGCAACCGCGAAGCAATGCCGCACGGCGCTGCGCAGCAGCAGCCCTTTCGTGCCGACTGGACAGCCTGGACCCTGATGGATCTGCTCAAGATTCGCTGGAGCCACCAGATGCCGGAGCGCAACGTGCTGGACGCTGCGTACCGCTGGCAACCGCCGAAGATCCCGGTGGCCGCCGAGTCGTTCTCGCGCTGAAGACGGGCCGCTGCGGCACCCTTGCTCAGTGCGCCGGGACGAGAAAGTCCTGGCTGATCCGCCCGCCGAGTTCGTTCACCCGGTCGAGGAACTGCGTGAGGTAGGCGTGCAGCCCGGTCGCAAGAATCTCGTCGACGCGCGCGTACTGCAGGTCGGCCAGCAGCTTGCCGGCGCGGCGCTGGGTTTCTGCGCTCTGCTCGTTCTGCACCTTGGCGAGGTTGTTCACCACTTCGGCCAGGCTCGCATGCAGCGAACGCGGCATGTCGGCGCGAAGAATGAGCAGCTCGGCCACGCGCTCGGGCTTGATCACGTCGCGGTACACCTTGCGGTACACCTCGAAGGCCGAGACGCTGCGCAGGATGGCGCTCCAGTGATAGAAGTCGTACTCCTGGTCTTCCTCCGTGGCGGTACCGAAGAACTCGCTGTTGAGCGCGTGGAACTTCACGTCCACCAGCCGCGCGGTGTTGTCGGCGCGCTCCAGAAAGGTGCCAAGGCGCGAGAAGTAGAACGCCTCGTCCTGCAGCATGGTGCCGAGCGTGACGCCGCGCGACAGGTGCGAGCGGAACTTGACCCATTCGAAGAACTGGGCCGGATCGCGTTCGAAATCGCCGGCGCGCAGCATGCGGTTGACTTCGAGCCAGGTGGTGTTCTGCGTTTCCCAGGCCTCGGTGGTGAGCGCGCCGCGAACCGCCCGCGCGTTCTCGCGCGCGGCCTTGAGGCAGGAAAGGATCGAAGATGGATTGCTCTCGTCCTTGACCATGAACTCCATCACGTCGTGCGGCGTGATCTGCTCGTACTTCTTGTTGTACGAGGGCAGCAGTTCGCTGATGGACAGCACGCCCTGCCAGCCGTACTTGGCCACTTCGGCCGATTGGGGCAAGAGCGAGGTCTGGTAGTTGACGTCGAGCATGCGCGCGGTGTTCTCCGCGCGCTCGGTGTAGCGGGACATCCAGTAGAGATGATCTGCGGTGCGTGACAGCATCGTTTGTGCTCCTACGATTGGCTTTGCGACTGCGTGGCGGCCGCCTTGGGCCTGGGCGCGCGGTCGGCTTCGAGAATCCAGGTGTCCTTGGTGCCACCGCCCTGCGACGAATTGACCACCAGCGAGCCCTCCTTGAGCGCCACGCGCGTGAGGCCGCCGGGCACCATCTGCACCTCGCTGCCCGAAAGCACAAAGGGGCGCAGGTCGATGTGGCGCGGCGCAATGCCGGCGTCCACGAAGGTCGGCGAGGTCGACAGGCTCAGCGTGGGCTGCGCGATGTAGCCGTCGGGCTTGGCGATCACGGCCTTCTTGAAGTCCTCGATCTCGGCCTGCGTGGCGGCCGGGCCGATCAGCATGCCGTAGCCGCCGGCGCCGTGCACCTCCTTGACGACCAGATCCTTCATGTTGTCGAGCGTGTACTGCAGCTCTTCCTTGTTGCGGCACATGTAGGTGGGCACGTTCTTCAGGATCGGCTTTTCGCCGAGGTAGAACTCGACCATCTTGGGCACATAGGGATAGATCGACTTGTCATCGGCCACGCCGGTGCCCACCGCATTGCAGATGACGACGTTGCCATCGCGGTAGGCGCGCATCAGGCCCGCGCAGCCGAGCGTGGACGTGGGGCGGAACACCTCGGGGTCGAGAAAATCGTCGTCGACGCGGCGGTAGATGACATCGACCCGCCGCGGCCCGCGCGTGGTGCGCATGTAGACGAAGTTGTCCTTCACGAACAGGTCCTGCCCCTCGACCAGTTCCACGCCCATCTGCTGGGCCAGGAAGGCATGCTCGAAGTAGGCGCTGTTGTACATGCCGGGCGTGAGCACCACCACCGTGGGCTCGGCCGTGGCGGCGGGCGCGCTGGCGCGCAGCGTTTCGAGCAGCAGGTCGGGGTAGTGCGCAACCGGTGCGATGCGGTTCTGGTTGAACAGCTCGGGAAAGAGCCGCATCATCATCTTGCGGTTCTCCAGCATGTAGCTCACGCCGCTGGGCACGCGCAGGTTGTCTTCGAGCACGTAGTACTCGCCGTTGCCCTGGGCATCGGGGGCGCGAACGATGTCGATGCCCGAGATGTTGGAGTAGACGTTGTGCGGCACGCTGACGCCCATCATCTCGGGGCGGAACTGCGCGTTGTTCAGGATCTGCTCGGCCGGAATGATGCCGGCCTTGATGATTTCCTGGTCGTGGTAGACGTCATGCAGGAAGCGGTTGAGCGCCGTGACGCGCTGCACCAGTCCCTTTTCCATGCTCTCCCACTCATGGGCGGGAATGATGCGCGGCAGCAGGTCGAACGGGATGAGCCGCTCGGTGCCGGAACCGTCCTCGTCCTTGGCGCCGTACACCGCAAAGGTGATGCCGACCCGGCGGAAGATCATTTCCGCCTCTTCGCGCCGCGATCGCATCACCTCGCCGGGTTGCTTCGCGAGCCATTGGTCGTAGCGCTTGTAGTGCTGTCGGATTGCAGCCCCCGCATAGGGCAACTGCTCATACATCTCATCGAATTTGTGCATGGAACGACCAATCTCCTTGAGCCATAGCTTAGCAAGTTCGAGGCCAGTGAAAGCCCTATGTTGAGGCGGAACGCCGCGCCGCCGCCCGCTTTCACGGCAGGCGGTGGTGCCAATAGCGGGCATTGCGCTCCCGTTCGCAGCCGACTTCGGCCGGTTCCCGGCTGCGCCACAGCATGGCGCCGCAGGGCACGCTCTCGACCAGCTTCACGCCATGCGCGGCATAGCGTTCGACCACTTCCGGGGCCGGGTGGCCGAATCGGTTGCGGTAGCCCGCCTGTACCAGCGCGACGCGCGGGCGCACCGCCTCGAGGAAAACGGCGCTCGACGAGCTTTTGCTGCCATGGTGCGGCGCGAGCAACACGTCAGCGCGCAGCTGCGGGGTTCGCGCCACCAGCGCGGCCTCCTGCAGGCGCTCGATATCGCCGGCCAGCAGCACCGTGGCGCGGCCGTTGGCGATGCGCAGCACGCAGGAAATGGCATTGGGCTTGGTGAAAGACAGATAGTCGGCTGGGGCCGGGTGAAGAATCTCGAATTCCACGCCGTCCCAGGTCCAGCGCTGGCCCGCCTCGCAGCGCCTGGCCGGCCGCACCGACTGCAGCGGGTGCGCGGCTTCGATCGAGCTCAGCAGCGCGGCCTGCGGCTGCATCGCGAGCACCGCGGCCGCGCCGCCGGTGTGGTCGCTGTCGCGGTGGCTCAGCACCAGCATGTCCAGCCGCTCGTCGAAGGCGCGCAGCAGGGGCACGAGCACGCGATGGCCGGCGTCGCTCTCCAGGCTGTAGCGCGGACCCGCGTCGTACAGCAGGCTGTGCGTTGCCGTGCGCACCAGCACTGCGTTCCCCTGCCCGATGTCCGCGGCCAGCAGTTCGAACTGCCCCGCGGCCGGCCGGGGCGCGTGCCAGAGCAGCACCGGCAAGAGGAGCGGCAGGCCCAGCGTGCGCAGCGACCACGGCAGGCGCATGGCGAGCAGCACGCCGCCCGCCACCCCGCAGGCCGCCATCCACACGGGCGGCGCCGCCATCGAGAGCGTGGCATACGGCAGTGCGGCCAGCCACCGCAGCAGCAGGGCCAGCACCTGCACGGCCCATGCAGCAAGATCCCAGAGCGGCGGCGCCACGGCACCCAGCATGGCCAGCGGCGTGACCACCAGCGTGACCCAGGGGATCGCCACCGCATTGGCCAGCAGGCCCACCACCGACACCTGCTGGAAAAGCAGCAAGCTCAGCGGGGTGAGCGCGAGCGTGATCACCCATTGCTCGCGGAAGAACGCCAGCAGCCGGGCCGATTTTCCCGCCGTCTCCTCGGCCGGCCGCATGAAGCCGGTCGCGAACAGGATGCCGACCGCGACAAAGCTGAGCCAGAAGCCGGCCTGCATCAGCGCCCACGGATCGACGGCCACCACCACCGCCGCGATCAGCAGCCAGACATGGGGCCATGGCCAGCGCCGCCCCGTGAGCCGCAGCAGCGCCGCCGTGGCCAGCATCCAGACCGTGCGCTGCGAAGGCACGCCCCAGCCGCTGAACAGCGCATAGAGCCCGGCCAGCAGCACCCCGCCGGCCAGCGCGGCCTGCGGCGCGGGAATGCGAAGCATCAGCCGCCCGCTGCGCCGCCACAGCGCGCCCACCGCATGCGCGGCAAGCCAGGCAAACATCGTGATGTGCAGCCCCGAGATCGACATCAGGTGCGCGACGCCGGTGGCGCGAAACACATCCCAGTCGCTGCGGTCGATGGCGCCCTGGTCGCCGGTGACAAGGGCAGCGATGACACCGGCCTGCCGCGCGTCGGCCACGCGTTCGAACACCGCGTCGCGCACCGCTTCCCGTGCACGCTCGACGGGATGCAGCCATGTGGACTGCAGGCGTGCCGGTGCGGCATCGCGGGCACCCGTTCGCACATAGCCGCTGGCATGCACGCCCTGCTCCCACAGCCACAGCTCGTTGTCGAAGCCGTGCGGATTGAGATTGCCGTGCGGCGCCTTGAGCCGCACCGTGAGGCGCCAGCGTTCGCCTGCATGCAGCGCAGCCGCATCGCCGGCGGTCGCCGTCGCAGCAGCACGGCTCTCCGGAGCACGCCCCCAGAGACTCGTGTCGTCGCGGTACCAGCCGAGCGTGATGCGTGCCGGAACGCGCGGTGCGGACGCAAGCCGTTCATCGGCCCAGCGTGCCGATTCGACGTCGAGCCGAAAGCGCGTGCCGCCCTCGTTGCGCTGGGGCATCTGCGCGACCACGCCCACCACTTGCAAGTCGCGGCCTTCGAGGGCCGGATCCAGTGCGCCCTCTGCATAGGCCGCCGCGCGCCAGCCCGCGAGCCCGCCGGCGGCCAGCGCACCGCAGGCCAGGGCCACGGCCATCGCGAGCGCCGCCGGCATGCGCCAGACGCGAAGCGGCGGCCGCCATCGCCGCGACAGCCCCGCCAAGCCGGCCAGGCCTGCAAAGAGCAACGCCGCATAGGCCCCCGCGCTCCACAGCCTCGGCTGATGCAATTGCAAGGCCGCGCCGAGCAGCGATCCGCCCAGCGCGGCAAAGGCCCACGACGCCGCCGCGGCGCCGCCGGACGCGCGCGCCGGCCTCACCGGCAAACTCCAGAACACATGGTGCAAACCCTCCCCGGACTCACGCTCAGTGGCGCGTTAATTGCTTTGCTTCCAGGGCCTGCCACCAATTCTCAAGGGCGCTTAATTGGTGACAGGCCCTAGGCTAGTATGCGTCTCACAAGAGACATCTTCTCGATGCAATCTCGCAGTACTGCACACAAAACGCATGTCCATTCACGCCGCACTCCACCACGTCACCCACTACAAATACGACCGCCTGGTGCAGTTGGGCCCGCAGGTCGTGCGCTTGCGTCCCGCGCCGCATTGCCGCAGCAACGTCATCTCGTATTCGCTGCAGGTCGAGCCGGCCGAGCACTTCGTCAACTGGATGCAGGACCCGTTCGCCAACTACCAGGCGCGGCTCGTGTTTCCCGAGAAGACACGCGAATTCAAGGTCACGGTCGACCTCGTGGTCGAGATGGCGGTCTACAACCCCTTCGACTTCTTTCTCGAACCGCAGGCCGAGAACTTCCCGTTCAAGTACACCGCCTCGCAGGCCGAGGAACTCGCGCCCTACCTCGTCACCGAAGAACCCACGCCGCTGCTCGCGGCTTACCTCGACAAGATCGAGCGCAAGGAACAGCGCACCATCGACTTCCTGGTCGGACTCAACCAGCAGGTGCAGCAAGACGTCGACTACCTGATCCGCATGGAGCCCGGCGTGCAGACGCCGGAAGAAACGCTCACCAACGGCAGCGGCTCCTGCCGCGACTCGGGCTGGCTGCTGGTGCAGCTGCTGCGCCATTGCGGCCTGGCCGCGCGCTTCGTCTCGGGCTACCTGATCCAGCTCACGCCCGACGTGAAGGCGCTCGACGGCCCGAGCGGCACCACGGTCGACTTCACCGACCTGCATGCCTGGTGCGAGGTCTTCCTGCCGGGCGCGGGCTGGGTCGGCCTCGATGCCACCTCGGGCCTCCTGGCCGGTGAAGGGCACATTCCGCTCGCCTGCACGCCCACGCCTTCGAGCGCCGCGCCCATCGAGGGCGCCGTGGACGAAGCCGAGGTCGAGTTCGGCCATGAGATGAAGGTCACGCGCATCTACGAATCGCCGCGCGTCACCAAGCCCTACACCGAAGAGCAGTGGGCCGAGGTGCTCGCGCTCGGCGATGCGGTCGATGCGCGCCTGGCGGCCGGCGACGTGCGGCTCACGATGGGCGGCGAGCCCACCTACGTGGCCACCAGCGACCGCGACGCGCCCGAATGGAACACCGATGCGCTCGGCCCCACCAAGCGCGGCTATGCCACCGAGCTCGTCCACAAGCTGCGCGCCGAATACGGCCATGGCGGCTTCCTGCACTTCGGCCAGGGCAAGTGGTACCCGGGCGAGCAATTGCCGCGCTGGGCGCTGTCCATCTTCTGGCGCGCCGACGGCCAGACGCTCTGGCACGACCCCGAACTCTTTGCCGACGAGCGCGTGCCCACGCACTACACGAGCGAAGACGCGCGCCGCTTCACCACCGTGCTGGCGCACAAGCTCGGCATCACGGAGCGCTACGCCCAGCCCGGCTACGAAGACACCTACTACTACCTCTGGCGCGAACGCCGCCTGCCGGTCAACGTCGACCCCTTCGAATCGAAGCTCGACGACGAGCTCGAGCGGGTTCGCCTGCGCCGCGTGTTCACGCAAAAGCTCGATGCGGTGATCGGCTACATGCTGCCGCTCGAACCCGCCAACGCCGATGCCGACGCACCGGCGCTCGAAGGCCCGGGCTGGAAGACCGGCCCCTGGTTCCTGCGCGACGACCGGCTCTATCTGATTCCGGGCGATTCGCCCATGGGCTATCGCCTGCCGCTCGATTCGCAGCCCTGGGCCAGCAAGGGCGACTACCCGTACCTGGTCGAGCGCGACCCGACCGCGCCGCGCGCCGCGCTGCCGAGTTCGGCCGACTACCGCGCGCGCTACGCCGTGCCGGCCGGCGGCACGACGGGCGCCGATCTTGGCGCCGTACCCTATGAATTCGGCGCGCCACCGGTGGTGCCTGCCGCCCTTCGCATGCAGGCGCCGGGCGATGCGGCAGCCGCGAGCGGCAATGCGGCAGCAGCCGACGCAACGGCATCGGCCGATGCGGCCGATCGCTCCGCCACGCCGGCCACGCGCCTGCCTCTGCGCGGCGAGTCGGCCCACTGGGTCACGCGCACCGCGCTGTGCGTCGAGGTGCGCGACCCGCGCCGCGCCAATGGCCCGTCGGCCGAGAAAAAGGGCAGCGCCTCGGGCGTGCTCTACGTCTTCATGCCGCCGCTCGCGCGCCTGGAGGACTACCTCGATCTGGTCGCGGCTGTCGAAGCCACGGCTCGGCAGCTCGGCATGCGCATCGTGATGGAAGGCTATCCGCCGCCGCGCGATCCGCGCCTGAAGATGCTGGCCGTCACGCCCGACCCCGGGGTGATCGAAGTCAACATCCATCCAGCCCACAGCTGGAAGGAACTGGTCGCCCATACCGAGTTCCTCTACAACGCCGCGTTCGAAACCCGCCTCTCGGCCGAGAAGTTCATGACCGACGGACGCCACACCGGCACCGGCGGCGGCAACCACTTCGTGATGGGCGGCGCCACGCCGGCCGACAGCCCCTTCCTGCGCCGGCCCGAGCTGCTCGCGAGCCTCTTGCTCTACTGGCACAACCATCCGTCGTTGAGCTACCTGTTCTCGGGCATGTTCATCGGCCCGACCAGCCAGGCGCCGCGCGTGGACGAGGCGCGCAACGACCAGGTCTACGAGCTCGAGATCGCGCTGAAGGAAATCGCCAGGAACCGCGAGATCCACGGCGCCAACATGCCGGCCTGGCTGGTCGACCGCACGCTGCGCAACATCCTGATCGACGTGTCGGGCAACACGCACAGGAGCGAGTTCTGCATCGACAAGCTCTACTCGCCCGACTCGAGCACCGGCCGCCTCGGCCTGCTCGAGCTGCGCGCCTTCGAGATGCCGCCGCATGCGCGCATGAGCATTGCGCAGCAGCTGCTCATTCGCGCGCTGGTGGCACGCTTCTGGGACGAGCCCTACAAGGCGCCCGTCACGCGCTGGGGCACCGAGCTGCACGACCGCTTCCTGCTGCCGACCTTCGTCAGGATGGATTTCGACGACGTCATCAGCGAGATGCGCCAGGCCGGCTTTGCCTTCGATGCCGACTGGTTCGCGCCGCACTTCGAGTTCCGCTTTCCGCTGGTGGGCCAGGTGCAGGCCATGGGCGTGGAGCTGTCGCTGCGCAATGCGCTCGAGCCCTGGCACGTGATGGGCGAGGAAGGCTCGGCCGGCGGCACGGTGCGCTATGTCGATTCGTCGCTCGAGCGCATCGAGGTGCGCGTGACCGGCCTGAACGAAAGCCGCCACGTGGTCACCGTCAACGGCAAGGTGCTGCCGCTGCAGCCCACGGGCACCGTCGGCGAGTTCGTGGCGGGCGTGCGCTACAAGGCCTGGAACCCGCCTTCGGCGCTGCATCCGAGCATCGGCGCCCATGCGCCGCTGACCTTCGACATCGTCGACACCTGGATGAAGCGCTCGCTGGGCGGCTGCCAGTATTTCGTGGCCCACCCGGGGGGACGCAACTACGACACCTTCCCGGTCAATGCCTACGAGGCGGAAAGTCGGCGCATGTCGCGCTTCACGCAGATGGGCCACACGCCCGGCCTGATGCGCACGCCGCCAGCCACCATCGAGCTCGCGGGCAGCCGCGAGTTTCCGTTCACGCTCGATTTGCGGCGGTAAGAGAGTCTGAAAAGCCCGCAAGAGGACATTCAGCACATCGCCCGTCGGCCAACCGGTGACGGCAATGTGACAATCCACCTCCTGTGGAACCTCTGAACGAATCCCTGTTCGACGCCCAGGCGCTGGAATTTCCAGCCGCCCTGGCGTCGGCGCTCGCGCCGGCCGCCCTGCCGGGCCACTTCGACGAACTGCGCGGCCAGGCCACGCCGGCGGTACCGGCGCGGCCGGCCGCCGGCGCAGCAGCGATGGCACCAATGGCGCCGATGCTCTACGACGCTGCGGCCGAGCCGCCGGCGGTCGCGCCGAGTCCGTTCCCGGCCCAATCCCAGACGCAAACGCAGACCCAGGTTCTTCAGCAACCGCATCCCTCCTCCAGCGACAGCCCGCCCCTCACGCCCGCCTGGAACGCCTTCTTCGAGCAGCTCGGCCCGGGCGGATTCAACGACCTGCCAAGGCGCGCGGTCAGCCTCGAGCGGCAGATCCGCGACAACGGCGTCACCTACAACGTCTACGCCGACGCCAACGGCCCGCAGCGCCCGTGGTCGCTCGACCTGTTCCCGCTGATCGTCTCGCCCGAGAGCTGGAGCCAGATCGAAACCGGCGTGCTGCAGCGCATGCGCGTGCTCGACCGGGTCATGGCCGACGTCTACGGCCCGCAGCAGCTGCTGGCCGAAGGCCTGCTGCCCGCGGCGCTGGTGCGCGGCCATCCCGGCTACCTGCGCGCGCTGCACGGCGTGAAGCCGCCGGGCGACACATGGCTGCACATTGCGGCCTTCGACCTGGCCCGCGGGCCCGACGGCAACTGGTGGGTGGTGTCGCAGCGCACCCAGGCGCCCTCGGGACTGGGCTATCTGCTCGAGAACCGCCTGGCCATCACGCGCCAGTTTCCCCAGGCTTTCGAGGCCCTGCACGTGCAGCGCCTGGCCGCCACCTACAGCGCCATGATGGACGGTCTGCAGCGCATGTGCCCGGCCGGCGTGCCGCCGCACATCGCGCTGCTGACGCCCGGCCCCTACAACGAAACCTACTTCGAGCACGCATACCTCGCGCGCTATCTCGGCCTGACGCTGGTCGAGGGCAGCGACCTCACGGTGCGCGACCAGCGCCTCTACCTCAAGACCCTGCAGGGGCTGCGGCCGGTGCATGGGCTCATCAAGCGGCTGGACGACCAGTTCCTCGACCCGCTCGAGCTGCGCCCCGATTCCACGCTGGGCGTGCCCGGCCTGCTGCAGGCGATTCGCGCCGGCAATGTGCTGGTGGCCAACATGCCGGGCTCAGCGTTCCTCGAATCGCCCGCACTGCTGGGCTTCCTGCCCGGGCTCGCGCGCCGCCTCATCGGCGAAAAACTCAAGCTACCGGCGCTGCCGACCTGGTGGTGCGGCGAACGCGCCGCGCTCGAGGCGGTGCTGCCGCAGCTCGGCGACTGCGCCATCAAGCCCACCTATCCCGGATCGGACGGGCAGACCAGCTTCGATGCCGTGCTCGGCAGCCAGCTGAGCCGGCGCCAGCTCGACGAATGGGCCGGCCGCATCGTGCGCGAGGGCGAGGCCCACACGATCCAGAGCTACTTGCCGCTGTCGCAGATGCCCACCTGGGCCAATGACACGGGCCCCGGCCACATTGCGCCGCGCGCGATGCTGCTGCGCGTTTTCGCGGTGAGCGACGGGCCGCAGTCCTGGCGCGTGCTGCCGGGCGGGCTGGCACGGCTGGCGGGCCGCGATGCGCAGATCGCCTCCATGCAGCGCGGCGGCAGCAGCGCCGACGTGTGGGTGCAGACGCATGGCGAAGTCGACCGCACCACGCTGCTGCAGCCGCATGCCACGCCGGCTTCGCTCGCGCGGCACCGCGCGCCCGTGACCAGCCGTGCGGCCGAGAACATGTTCTGGCTCGGCCGCTACACCGAGCGCGCCGAGAACGCGGTGCGCCTCGCGCGCCTCACGCTCAACCTGCTGGGCAGCGAAGACCAGTCGTCGCGACCGCTGCTCGACTGGCTGCACCGCATGGCGCTGCGCAATGCGCTGGTGCCGGCCGAAGTGCCCAGCGCGCCGCAGTCGCGCCGCGTGTTCGAACGCGTGCTGATCGCCGAGCTCGGCGATGTGGAGCGCGGCGGCAGCGTGGGTTTCAGCCTGCGCTGCATCCGGCAGGCGGCGGCCGCCGTGCGCGAACGGCTTTCGCAGGACACCTGGAACCAGATCGTGCGCGCCGAGACCGACTTCCTGCGGCGCACGGCCGAGCAGGCCGGCGAAGGCAGCTTTGCCACCGGCGCCGCGCTGCGCGCGCTCGAATCCGCAAGCACCGCGCTCGCCGCCATGACCGGCGCGCAGACCGACCGCATGACGCGCGACGACGCCTGGCGCCTGCTGTCGATCGGCCGCCACATCGAACGGCTGGGCTTTCTCGCGAGCGCGCTGGAGGCCGGCTTCGAGAACGGCGCCGTGCATGAGGTGAGCGGCTTCGAAGCCATGGTGGCGCTGTTCGACAGCACCATCACCTTCCACGCCCGCTACCAGCAGCGGCGCGACGTGGCTACGCTGGTCGACCTGCTGGTGCTCGATGCCGAGAACCCGCGCTCGCTCGCATGGGTCACGCAGACGCTGCGCGGGCGCATTGCGCGCCTGGCCGGCAGCGCGCCCGGCAAGCTCACCGCACTGTCGTACGAGTTGTCCGATCCCGCCGACTGGACGCTCGAGCATCTCTGCGCCGCGGGCTCCGGCGCGGACTACCCGGCGCTGGTCGAGCTTCTGGCCAATTGCGAGACGGCGGCCTACCATGTGTCCGACGCCATCGGCACGCGCTACTTCACGCTCACCTCCGAATCGCTGCGCTCGGTGGGTGCCTGACCATGCTGCTCCACGTTACCCACGAAACCCGCTACGAATATTCGCCCGCGGTTGAAACGGCACAGCACCTGGCCCACCTGAAGCCGCTGGCCACCGGCTCGCAGCGGCTCGTGAGCCACCAGCTGGCCATCGAGCCGCAGCCCGCGCAGCGCAGCGAAGTGCCCGATGTCTACGGCAACACGCGCGCCTTCTTCGCGCTCGAGGCCACGCACGACAGCCTCGTCGTCACGGCCGAAAGCGTGGTCGAAACCTCGACGCCGCAGCTCGCGCCCGGCATTGCGCGCGAGCTGCCCTGGGAGGCTGTGCGCGAACGCTTCCGCTACCGCAAGGACGCTACCTTCGACCCGGCTTCGGAGTTCGTATTTCCCTCGCCCTACGTGCCGCGCCACGACGACTTCGCGGCCTATGCGCGCGCGAGCTTCGCGCCCGAGCGGCCCACCTTCGACGTGGCCATGGACCTCACCGAGCGCATGTACCGCGACTTCGCCTACGACGCCGACAGCACCGAGATCAACACGCCCGCCGTCGAGGCGCTCGCGCAGCGCAAGGGCGTGTGCCAGGACTTCGCCCACATCATGATCGCCTGCTTCCGCGTCATGGGCCTGCCGGCGCGCTACGTGAGCGGCTACCTGCTCACGCAACCGCCGCCGGGCCAGCCGCGGCTGGTGGGCGCCGATGCCTCGCATGCCTGGGTGTCGGTCTACCTGCCCGGCGAGGGCGACGGCGACGGCCATGAAAGCGCCGGCGGCTGGGCCGAATTCGACCCCACCAACGGCCGCCAGCCCGGCGAAGACTACGTCGCACTCGCCATCGGCCGCGACTATTCCGACGTCTCGCCGATGCGCGGCGTGCTGCACGGCGGCGCGCGCCACACGCTCAAGGTGGGCGTGACGGTGCGCCCGATCGAAGAGCTGCGCGCGCAGGCCGTGGAAGCGGCGCAGTCACAATCGCAGATTCAATCGCAACCTTCGGACAAGGATCTCCAATGAGCGTCTACGACAAGCTTTCCAGCCTCGGCATCACCCTGCCTCCGGTCGCCGCACCGGCCGCAGCCTACGTGCCCTTCGTGCGCACCGGCAATCTCGTTTTTCTTTCGGGCCACATCGCCAAAAAGGACGGCAAGGTCTGGGCCGGGCAACTCGGCGCCGGCATCGGCACCGAAGAAGGCAAGCAGGCCGCGCGCGCGATCGCCATCGACCTGCTCGGCACGCTGCATGCGGCCGTGGGCGACCTGAACAAGGTCACGCGCATCGTCAAGGTCATGAGCCTGGTCAACTCCGTGGGCACGTTCACCGAACAGCACCTGGTGACCAACGGCGCGAGCGAGTTCTTCGCCGAAGTGTTCGGCCCCGAGAAGGGTGCACACGCACGCAGCGCGTTCGGCGTGGCGCAAGTGCCGATGGGCGCCTGCGTCGAGATCGAGCTGATCGCCGAAGTCGGCTGACCGATCGGAGCCGCTACGCCGGCTGCGACGAGCCCCGCACCACCAGCTGCCCCGGCAGCAGCAGCTGGCGCGGCGCCGAATCCAGGCCCTGCAGCCGTTCGATCAGGCAGTTGGCGGCACTGCGGCCGATGGCGTCGGTCGGCTGCGCCACGGTGCTCAGGCCAGGGCCGATCAGCGACGCCCATTCGGGATCGTCGAAGCCGACAAAGCCCAGGTCCTGCCCGAACTGCCAGCCCAGCCGCGCCATCGACTGCGCCACGCGCAGCGTGACCACCGCATTGCCGGCCACCACCGCCGCCCGGCGCCCCCGCTTGGCGCGCTGCCGCAACGCACGCAATGCCTCGTCGAGCGCATCGCTGTCGCCCTCCACGCTTTCGAACACCCCGCCCGCCACGCGCGGCTCGTGCGCGGCCACGCAGGCCCCGAAGGCGGCCGTGCGTTCGCGCCGCGAGCTCACGCCCTTCTGCGGCTCCGTCACATAGAGCAGTTCGCGATAGCCGCCCTCGACCAGGTGGCCGCAGGTGTCGCGCATGGCCGAATGGTTGTCGAGCGAGACGAAGTCGGTGTGCATGCCGGTGTGGCGGCGGTCCACCAGCACCGCAGGCTTGCCGTGCAGCGTGACCGCGTCGACCACGTTGCTGCCGCGGCCCAGCGTGTTGAGGATGAAGCCGTCGACCTGGTAGCCCGCGAGCGCATCGATGGCCTCGCGCTCGCGTTCGCTCTCGTTGCCCAGGTTGAACAGCATCACCAGGTAGCCGGCGTCCTGGCAGGCCTTCTCGGCGCCGCGCAACACGGCAACGGAATACGGGTTGGTGATGTCGGCCACGATCAGGCCGATCAGGCGCGAGCGTCCGCGACTCAGCGCCTGCGCCATCGGGCTCGGCGAATAGGCCAGCGCCGCGATGGCGACTTCGACGCGCGCGGCGATGTCGGGGCTCAGCAGGCGCTCGCGGTGGTTGAGAAAACGCGAGACGGTGGCCTTGGACACGCCCGCCGCCTTGGCGACATCGGCGATGGTGGCGCGACCACTCGGGTTCATGGATTTGCTCCTTCCCCTTCCGGGGGAAGGTTGGGATGGGGGCAGGCAGAGCGCTCGATGGTTGCGCCGCTTGCCCCCACCCCTGCCCTCCCCCGGAAGGGGAGGGAGAAAATCCTCGGGGGATTCATACAGCCGCCGTGTCGTACGGCGCGGTCGGTTTCTCGCCGGCCAGCACTTGCAGCAGATTGGTGGTTGCGAGTGCCGCCATCGCATGCCGCGTCTCGTGCGTCGCCGAGCCGATGTGCGGCAGCGGCGTCACGCGCGGATGCGTGCGCAGCGGCGAATCGGCGGGCAGCGGCTCCTTCGCGAACACGTCGAGTCCGGCGGCGCGCAAGGTGCCGTGGTCGAGCGCGTCGAGCAAGGCCGCTTCGTTCACCGTGGCGCCGCGGCCGCCGTTGATGAAGGCCGCTCCGGGCTTCATGCGCGCGAAGAAGGCGGCGTCGATCATGCCGTGCGTGGCGTCGGTCAGCGGCAGCATTGCCAGCACGATGTCCGACCGCGCGAGCAGCCCGTCGAGCGGCGTGTGCGTGGCGCGGCCCTGCAGCTCGGGCGCCTGCGCGGCCAGGTCGACCGGCCGGCGCGCGTGGTAGAGCACCGGCATGCCAAAGCCCAGCGCGGCGCGCCGCGCCACGGCCTGGCCGATGCGGCCGAAGCCGAGAATGCCGAGCGTCTTGCCATGCACGTCGGTGCCGAAGAGTTCTTCGCCGATGTTCTTCGTCCAGCGGCCTTCGCGCACGAGGCTCGAGAGTTCGACCACGCGGCGCTGCGTGGCCATCAGGATCGCGAACACCGTGTCGGCCACCGTCTCGGTCAGCACGTCGGGCGTGTGGCACAGCACGATGCCGCGCTTGTGCAGTTCAGCGAGGGGGTAGTTGTCAACGCCGACCGACACGCTCGAAATCACCTGGAGCTGCGGTGCCGCGTCGAGCAGCGCCGCATCCACGGTATGGCTCGATCCGATCAGGCCGTTCGCGGTGCGCAGCGCGGCGGCAAAGGCCTCAGGCTCCTTGCGCGGATCGGCCACGGTCACATGGTGCGCGGCCTGCAGGCGCGCCAATTGATCCTCGGGCAATGGCCTAAAGACCAGCACGTTCTTTTTTGTCGTCATGGTCAGAGCCCCGCTTCTTCGAGTTGTGCGCGCGTCGGCAAGCCTTCGGTGTCGCCCAGCACCTGCACCGCGCGCGCGCCGATCCAGGCGCCGCGGCGCACGGCCTCGGGCACGCTCCTGCCCTCGAGCAGCGCGCTCACCACGCCGGCCGCAAAGCCGTCGCCCGCGCCCACGGTGTCGATCACCTCCTTCACCGGAAAGCCGTCGACATGCCCGGTGCCGGCCACGTCGCTGTCGTAGTAGGCACCGGCGGCGCCAAGCTTGACGACCACGAGCTTCGCGCCGCGGTCCCGGTAGAACCTGGCCACGTCTTCGGGCCTGTCATGACCGGTGAGCAGCAGGCCTTCCTCGATGCCGGGCAGCACCCAGTCGGCGCGCGAGGCCAGCTCGTTGATCCAGTGGCGCATCGTTTCGGTCGAAGACCACAGCGTGGGCCGCAGGTTGGTGTCGAACGAAATCGTGCGGCCGGCCGCGCGCATCACCTCCATGGACTTGAGCGCGGCCTGCAGGCTGGTCTCGGAGATGGCCGCGAACACGCCCGTGGCATGCAGGTGGCGCGCCGAGCGCAGCCAGGCTTCATCGACATCGGCCGGGCCCATCTGGCTCGCGGCCGAGCCCTTGCGGTGGTATTCGACCGGCGGGTCGCTGCCATCGGTGACGCGGCCCTTGAACTGGAAGCCGGTGCGCTGCGCCGGGTCGCAGATGACGTGCGAACAGTCGATGCCCTCGCCCTTCATCGCCGCGATCAGGTAGCGGCCCATCGAGTCGGTGCCCAGGCGGCTGGCCCAGCCCACCTTGAGGCCGAGGCGCGAGAGGCCGATGGCCACATTGGTCTCGGCGCCGGCCGTGCGCTTGTGGAACGACTGTGCGTTCTCGAGCGGACCGGGCCGGTCGGCCACGAGCAGCAGCATGGCCTCGCCGAACAGGGCGACGTCCAAAGCAGTGGGTTCTGTCATGTGTTTCTCCCTACGCCCGCGCGGCGCGGATGAAGTCGATTTGCGTGCGCGTGACGGCCAGCAGGTCGTCGCCCACCAGAGGATATTCGATGGCGTGCGGCACATCGGCGGGCAGCGCACGCAGCACCGCGCGCCACGGCGCGACGGAGTCGCCCAGCGGCACCGCCACCCACTTGTGCGGCAGCCGCTGCGCGCCCTTGCAGTGCACATAGCGCACGCGGCGGCCGAGCGCCTGTGCGGCCTGCAGCGGGCATTCGCCGAGCCAGTGCCAGTTGCCCATGTCGAAGGTCATGCCGAGTTCGACGCCGGCACGGTCGGCCGCGTCGAAGAAGGCCTGCAGCGCGGGCAGCGTGCCGGCGCGCACGGTCTGGTCGTTTTCGATCAGCAGTTCGACGCGGGTTTCCGCAAGCTGCACCTTCAGGCCCCAGAGCGAGCCGTGCGACGAAGGCTGAAAATCGCCGATGGACATCTTCAGCCGCTTCGCGCCGACGCGCGTTGCAGCGGCGATGCCGCGCTTCAGGGCCGCGCTGTCGAGCCAGCCGCCCTCGGCCCACAACCCCTCGGGGCTGGAGTACACGGAGGCCAGCCCGTTCAGCGCCGGCAGTTCCACATCCGCATCGCGCAGCATCTCGCCGCGCACTTCCACCGAATCGGCGCCAGCGGAACGCGCAAGTTGCGAGCACCAGAGCTGGCCGTGCCGCCCCACCTCGGCCGCACCGAAGGACGACAGAGAAATCAGGACCTCGAAGGACATCAGTGGGCCTGGTGGGAACTGAGGATCTGGCCGAGGAACTGGCGCGTGCGCTCGTCCTTCGGGTTGCCAAAGAATTCCTGCGGCGGTGCCTGCTCGACGATCTTGCCCTCGGCCATGAAGATCACGCGGTCGGCCACGCTGCGGGCAAAACCCATTTCGTGCGTGACACACAGCATGGTCATGCCGTCTTCGGCCAGGCCGATCATGGTGTCGAGCACTTCCTTGACCATCTCGGGATCGAGCGCCGAGGTGGGCTCGTCGAACAGCATGATCTTGGGCGACATGCACAGCGCCCGCGCAATGGCCACGCGCTGCTGCTGGCCACCCGAGAGCTGGCTGGGGTACTTGCCGGCCTGCTCGGGAATGCGCACGCGGGTGAGGTACTTCATCGCCACCTCTTCGGCCTGCGCCTTTGTCATGCCGCGCGAGCGCATTGGCGCGAGCGTGCAGTTCTCCAGGATGGTGAGGTGCGGAAACAGGTTGAACTGCTGGAACACCATGCCCACCTCGGCGCGCACCGCGTCCACGTTCTTGCCGCCGGCCGTGAGGTCGATGCCATCGACCACGATGCGGCCCTTCTGCACCGTCTCGAGCCGGTTGATGCAGCGGATGAGCGTGGACTTGCCCGAGCCCGAAGGCCCGCAGATCACGATGCGCTCGCCCTGGCGCACCGACAGGTCGATGCCGGTCAACACCTGGAATTCACCGTACCACTTGTTGACCGCTTCCATGCGGATGATCGATTCCGTCGTCATGCCAGGATTCCTTCTTCTTCAGCCTTCGAAGTTCACTGCATCTTGGGCAGGTCGGCCTGCAGCCACTTCTGGTAGAGCTTGTTGAGCTCGCCGTTGGCGGTGTTCTTGGCAACGAACTCGTTCACGGCCTTGGCCAGCTCTTCCTGGCCGGGACGCATCGCGATACCCATCGACTGCTGCACCAGCGTGAACTTGTTCTCGTAGGTGCCGGCGGGCACGCGCTTGGCGATCTGCGCCGCCACCGTGACCGAGCAGCCGATCGCATCGACCTGGCCCGACATCAACGCCTGCATGGCCGAGGCGTCGTCGTCGAAGCGGCGGATCTCGGTGCCTTCAGGTGCGGCCTTGGTCACGGCCACGTCCTGCGTGGAGGCACGCGCCACGCCCACGCGCAGGCCCTTCAGGTCGCCGGCCGCCTTGATGGGCGTCTTGGCCGCGCCGTACAGCACGATGGTCGCGGCCGCATAGGGCTGCGAGAACTGCACCTGCTTGGCGCGCTCCGGCGTGATGGCCAGCGAAGCGACCAGCACGTCGACCTTGTTGGTCAACAGGAAGGGAATGCGGTTCGGGCCGGTCACCGGCACGATGTTGGCCTTGACGCCCCAGTCCTTGGCCAGCAGCTTGGCCACATCGGCGTCGTAGCCGTCGGGCTGGTTCTGTGCATTGGTGGTGCCGTAGGGCGGAAAGTCGACCAGCATGCCGATGGTGATCTCGCCCTTCTTCTTGATGTCGGCCACGCTTTGCGCCGAGGCGAAGGGTGCGAACACGGTCAGGGCGGCGCCAAGGCTCAGGGATGCAAGGGCTGCCAGCGCAGCGCGGCGGGTGGTGGTACGGGTCATGGGAATGTGTCTCCTGAATAAAGAAGGAAGCGACGAGAAAGAAAGAAAAAAAGCAGAGCTTCAGCGTGCAAGAGCGCGGGCACGCTTGCGCTCCATGCGGGCCGCGAGCAGCGAGAGCGGCCAGCAGATCGCGAAGTAGATGGCGGCCACCACCGAGAACACGACCAGCGGCTGGAAGGTGGCGTTGTTGACGATCTGCCCGGCGCGCGTGACCTCGACGAAGCCGATGATGGCCGCGAGCGAGGTGCCCTTGATGATCTGCACCACATAGCCCACCGTGGGCGCCAGCGCGATCTTGAAGGCCTGCGGCAGCACCACGTCGCGCATGCGGGCGCTGTACCTGAGGCTCAGCGCCTCGGCCGCTTCCCATTGGCCGCGCGGAATGGCCTCGATGCAGCCGCGCCAGATCTCGCCGAGGAAGGCGGCGCTGTTCAGGATGAGCGCAACGCCGGCCGCCACCCAGGGGTTGATGTCCAGCCCCAGCACCGGCGCGCCGAAGAACACCAGGAACAGCTGCAGCAGCAGCGGCGTGCCCTGGAAGATCTGGATGAAGGTGGTCGACACGCCGCGCGCCCACGCCGATTCCGACGTGCGCATCAGCGCAATGGCAAGCCCCAGGATCGCGCCGCCCACGAAGGCGATGGCCGACAGCGCCAGCGTCCACTTGGCCGCTTCGAGGATGAAGAGGAATTCGGGAAAGCCGAAGGTGCGCATGTTGTTTTCTCCGTCCGTCGACTTCTACCGGCGGTCCGGATAGTTGAGCGTGCGCTTGTAGATCAGCTTGAACATCGCCGAGAAGGCCAGTGCCAGCGCAAGGTAGATGGCAGCCACCACGATGTAGATCTCGAAGCTGCGGAAGGTCTGCGACTGCAGGTTGGCAGCCACCGAGGTCAGGTCGTCGGCCGAGATGACCGACACCACGGCCGAGCTCAGCATCAGCAAAATAAATTGGCTCGTGAGCGCCGGATAGATGGCCTTCAGCGCGGGCTTGATGATCACGAAGCGGAAGATTTCCCAGGGCTTGAGGTTGAGCGCCCGGCCCGCCTCGATCTGCCCCTTGGGAATCGACTCGATGCCCGCGCGGATGATTTCCGTGGCGTAGGCGCCGAGGTTCACCACCATGGCCACCAGCGCGGCCGTCTGCGGCGACCAGCGCAGCCCGATGGCCGGCAGCGCGAAGAAGAAAAAGAACAGCTGCACGAGGAACGGCGTGTTGCGGATCACCTCGATGTACGCATTGACGATGAAGCGCAGCCAGCCCGGCCCCGAGGTCTTGCCCCAGGCACAGAAGATGGCGACCACCAGGCCCAGCAGCGTGGCCACGAGCGAGAGCTGGATCGTGATCCAGGTGCCCTTGAGCAGCAGCGGCCAGGCAGCGAAGACGGCGTCGAATTGAAACTGGTAGTTCATGGTGGGGCGAACACGGCGTGGCCGTGCGCATGCCTCGAAAGCAATGCTTGCAGCTTATATGAAACCGGTTTCAGACCAAGCCAGGGATTTCCCTAGGTCAGCCTTTTGACAGCCCTTCTGCCTACACTCGCGCGATGCCGAATACAACCGAGGCCACCGTGGCCGCAGAGGCCATCGCATCCGCCGCTACCGGCACTTCCGCAGCGCCTGCCGTGCAGCATTTCAGGCAGGCCCTGCTCTGGCCCCTGCGGCTGGTGCCGGCCCCCGATGCCAAGCCCGCGCACCACGCTCCCTGGCATGTGCTGCGCGAGATGGGCGATGCCTCGCCCTGGCGCGAAGAGATCGACGAATACACCGGCGACAGCAGCCGCTTTCACGAGCGGCACTACAACGAGTTCGTGAGCTTCCTGCCGTACGTGCAGCGCTTCCTCTATGGCGAGGGCCGCTCGAAGAACAAGGACGGCGCGGACATCGGCAGCGACGGCGATTCACCGATGCGCATCTTCCGCCGCCACGACGTTGCGGCCGTGCGCGTGGTGCCGCAGGCCGGCGACGCGCCGATCACGCTCGACGTGGTGCATTGCGACCTGTACTTCTTCTTCGACATCGACGTGGTGCTGCTCAACCTCGAGGTCGGTGCGGATCACCTGAGCCTCGCGCAGGCGCAAGACCTGCTCTATCGCTTCGGCCGCGCCTACCCCGCGGGCTGGAACGCCGAGGGCGGCGCGCTGCATTGCATGGCCAGCGTCGAATGGCTGGCCGCCGACGGCAGCGTGCTCGCACGGTCGGATGCGCAGCAGCGCGAAGCCTTCCTCTCGCACGTGGCCCAGCACCGCGCGCCGCGCATCTCGGCCCACTGGGCTTATCTGATGCAGCCGCTGGTGAGCGACCATTCCGAAGACCCCGGCGTGCTGCGCTACCGGCAGATCGAGTACTACCGCATGCCGGTGATGGCCTACCTTTCGCTCGATGATCCGAAGCGCCTCTCGCGCAACGACTTCATCCGGCTCGGGCTCGTCACCGGCGCGGCCGAAGCCGATGCGGCGCAGCATGCCCACCTGCCCTACGCACAGCAGCACCTGGCCGACTTCGAGCACCGCTATTGCTACGACCGCTTCTGGGTCGATGCCGGCGCGGCGCCGAACACGCGCTACCTGTGCAACGGCCATGCGCTGATCGTGGTGGGCGATGCGCGCTCGGAATTCTTCTGCTGCCGCGACCGCGGCGTGCTCGCGCAGTTCCGCCACCAGCACTTCCTGCTGTTCCTGATCGCGCATTTCCAGAAGGCGGCGCTGCTGATGTTCTCGGACCAGCTGGTCGAGGCGCTCAAGCGGCTCGACATCCACAGCACACCGAGCGTGAAGCAGTTCAAGCGCGCGATCCGCGCGAGCTTCGAGCGCTTCCTGCGCTTCACGCACCGTTACTGGTTCCACGAGATCTCGGAGCAGGCGCAGGTGCGCGCGCTCTCGCGCATGTGCACCACGCACCTCGGGCTCGATCCGCTCTACGACGAGGTCAAGGCGCGCATCGCCGACATGAACACGTATCTCGACGCCGACAGCCTGCGCCGGCAGGCCAGCACTGTGGTGCGGCTCACGGTGGTCACGCTGTTCGGCCTGATCGGCACGGTGACGACGGGCTTCCTGGGCATGAACCTGCTGGCCGAGGCCGACGCGCCGCTGTGGCGCAAGGCGCTCTGGTTCGGCGTGGTGTTCGTCTTCACGACCTGGCTCACGATCTACACGATGGTGAAGTCGCAGCGGCTGTCGGACTTCATCGATGCGCTGTCGAACGACCGCCTGAGCTTCAAGGGCAAGCTGGCCGCGCTCGCGCGGGTGTGGCGGCCGGGGGCGGACTGATCAGAACGCGATGTCGGCCGAGGCCACGGCGCGGATCGGCACGCCAAAGCTGGTGATGTCCGACAGCGTGGTGTTGTGGTGGGCGCGAATGAACGCGCCCGTGGCGTGTGGCTTGTCGTGCGAGGTGTGCGCGTCGGCCGCGAGCACGACCTCGTAGCCCAGCGCGGCGGCGCGGCGCGTGGTGGTGTCCACGCAGAACTCCGACGAGTAGCCGCAGATCACCACGCGCTGCACTCCATGCCCGGTCAGCCACGCTTCGAGCGGTGTGCGCAGGAACGAGTCGGGCGTGGTCTTGCGGATCTTGGTGTCGCCCGAATCGACCTCCAGCGCGCTGGAAAGCTGCCATCGCTCGGAATCGAATTCGAGGTCGACGGCGTTCTCGTGCTGGATGAAAGCCACCGTCACGCCCGCGGCACGGGCACGCCCGGCGAGGGCATTGACCCGCTGCGCGACCTCGGCGGCTTCGTGGGGACGCGGCAGGTCGTCATAGAGGCCACGCTGCATGTCGATGACGAGAACGGCAGTTTTCATTGGGAGTGGAAAGCAGGACCCTGGACCACCCCGAGTATGACGCCGTCGCCGCTTCCTTCAACTCCAGGCGCTCACCTCGAGCCGCACCTTGCCGCTGATGCCGGGCGCAGCCGGTGCCGCGCCCAGGCTCGAAAGCGGCACGACGAACTGCAGCTTGCCGTCGGCCAGCTGCTTGGGGCTCATCGGCAGCGAGGCCTGCCCCGCGGTGTCGGTCTGCCAGCCGTACTTCACGTTCCAGTTCTGCGCCGGGTCGCCGGCCGGGGGCGGCGCAATCTCGATCACCAGCGTGTCGCGGAACAGCGAACTGCCTTCGTAGTGGCCGTCGAGCCAGAACTTCTTGTTCACCTGGTAGTCGGGCACGCGCACGCCCAGCGTCATGGCATAGGCCAGCGTCGGCCGGTCCTGCTTCACGCGCGCCTTGTTGGCAAGGAACACGGTCGAGAGATAGATCGAGCGGCGCTCGGGCTTTTCCGGGTCGGTCAGTTCCTTGTGCGTGCGGCAGGCCGGCGAATCCTCTTCGGCCACGCGCCGGCTCAGGTACCAGCGCTTGCCGCGCGGCGCGGCCAGCAGCTCGACCTGGTAGAGCGCGTCGACATCGGCATCCTTGGGCAGATCGGGCGGCAGGGTCACGCCATCGACCTCGAACCAGAGATCGACGCGCACGTCGCCGAACAGGAAGCGCACGAGGTTCTGGTAGGCCTCCTCGGAATTGACGATGCCGAAGTAGCCCGAGTGCGAACGAAAGGCGTAGGCCGTGGCCACCGGCTTGCTGCGCTTCGCATCGTCGATGGACCAGAGCGAGGCGTTCTCGATGCGCACCAGCCCGTCGCTGCCATGGCCCGCGAACATGCGCGAGAGGCCCTTGGCGGCCTCGTAGTCGCCGCGGTTGGAGCCCACCATGCAGAAGAAACGTTCGGCCGGAAACGCGGCGGCCGGCAGGTAGTCCATGCGGCCCTCGACCGGCGCCGTGTCCAGGAACTCCGACATCCGCTCGCGGTTGAAGGTGTTCATCTCGTTGGCCGTGAGCCAGCCCGGCACGTTGACGCCGCCCATGTCGATGCCGTTGTGCGGCGTGGCGTAGGTGAACACCTTGTCGACGCAGGCACGCGCCGCCGCATCGCCGAGCGCCGGGTTCTGCAGGAAGGCCCGCACCACCAGCCCGCCCATCGAATGCGCCACCAGGTAGCAGCGGAAGCCATCCGCCGAGAAAGCAGGCCCCTCGCGCAGCGCCACCAGGTCGCGTACGCGAAGGATCAGCTTGGCGAGGCCCTGCGCGTAGATCTTCACGTCGCGCGACTTGCCGTCGCCGAGCAGTTCCGAGCCGCTGTCGTAGTAGCGGTAGATGACGATCGACGCGGCCGGAATGCCGTCCACGTCCTTGCCGGTTTCGTCGGGCGAAGGCTTCCAGTCGTTGTCGAGGATGTCCAGGCCGTTCTGATAGACGCTCTGGTACTGGTAGTCGGCCAGGAGCCGCACCACCGGGGATTCGAAGACGAACTTCTGCGCCGGCGCATCCTTCTTCACGGTGGCGCGGTAGACGGTGGAGCCCACGTTGAAGCCGCAGAACGGATCGGCGGCGGTGTCGTCGCGCTCGGCTTCGGTCATGGCGTAGCCGCGCACGTAGATGATGGGATAGCGGTTGCTGCTCATGGTGTGGTCGCCTCCTCGAAGCCGCGGGACGCGGGCTTTTCAGTGTGCCGCGCGGTGCCGCCTCAGGCCATAGAACGCATGGCATACGACGAGCGGCTCAGAAATGCCCCTGTGCGCCGAATGTTTCTGCCGCTGAAACCATTGGCGGCGGTGCGCCGGCTAAGCTCGCGCCGCAAAAACACCACGACACCGCAGCCCATGAACGACGCCGCCCGCCTCTCAATTTCTTTTCTGAAGCGCCGCCTTCGCAGTTACGGCAGTTCGCTCTTCGCGGCCAGCTGCGCGCTGGTCGCGGGCTGCGCCAGCAACAGCGGGTGCGAGGCGCGCTACGACGCATCGCCGCAGTTCAAGGGCTGCAACTTCCAGAACATGGCGAACCCGGACGTCCTGCCCTCGGCCAGCGGCTGGCGGATCTGGACGCGCTTCATCGTCGGCGACAAGGTGGGCACCGTGCCGGTCGACCCGATTCCGGTGCGCATGCTGGCCACGGCCGACCTGGAAGCGCTCGACCCCCAGGCCAACCACGTGGTGCGGCTCGGCCATTCGTCGCACCTGCTGAAGCTTCACGGCAAGTACTGGTTGATCGACCCCGTGTTCAGCGAGCGCGCGTCGCCGTTCACCTGGGCGGGCCCCAAGCGCTTTCACAAGCCGCCGCTCACGCTCGAGCAGTTGCCGCCCATCGAAGGTCTGATCCTCTCGCACGACCACTACGACCACCTCGACGTGGCCACCATCGAGTACCTCGCGCAGCGCGTGCAGCACTACTTCGTGCCGCTGGGCGTGCGCGCGCGGCTGGTGGCCATGGGCGTGCCCGCGGAACGCGTGACCGAACTCGACTGGTGGCAGGGCGGCGAACACGACGGCGTGAAGCTCACCGCCACGCCGGCACAGCACTTCTCGGGCCGCACGCTGACCGACCGCGACCGCACGCTGTGGGCTTCATGGGTGGTGCAAAGCGGCGGCCAGCGCATCTTCTACAGCGGCGACTCGGGCTACTTTCCGGGCTTCAAGCAGATCGGCGAGCGCTTCGGCGGCTTCGACCTGGCGCTGATGGAAAACGGCGCCTACGACGCCTACTGGCCTGCCGTTCACATGACGCCCGAGCAGAGCGTGCAGGCCTTCGAAGACCTGCGCGGCAAGGTGCTCTATTCGGTGCACAACACCACCTTCGACCTCGCCTTTCACACCTGGCACGATCCGCTGGACCGCATTGCCGACCTTTCAGAGGCGAAGAAGATCGAACTCGCCACGCCGGTGATCGGCGAAGTGCTGACAGTGGGCAAGGCGCGCACCAACGAGCGCTGGTGGCAGGGCCTGCACTGAGGTGAACGGACCTTAGCCGCGCTCCTTGCGCTCGCGCGCCCGGCGCTGCTGCCGGGTCTCGATGGCCTGCGCCGCGATGCGATCCTTCTCGCGCTGCTTGGCCCCGCGCTGCAGGCGCATGCGCCGGCCGAACCAGAAGCTGGCCAGGCCCGTGACCACCGCAATCACGAGGCCGATGATGCTGATGTCGATGCCGCCCATCACAGCACCCGCACGATGCTCGTCGGCTTGAAGCCCAGGTCGGCCGCCTTGCCCTTGCGCGCACGGCTGCCGCGCGCGTTGTTGAGTGTGCGGATTTCCAGCGTCTCGTCGCGCTCCTTGCCGCCGCGGCCGATGCCTTCGATCTTCACGCTGCGCGTGTAGGCCGCAGCACCCGCCAGGGTGTCCTTCGCTTCCAGGTCGATCAGCGTGAGGCCGCGGCCGCCCTTGGGCAAGCTCTTGAGCTCGGCGATGTCGAAGGTCAGGATGCGCCCGCCGGTCGAGGCGCAGGCCACGTGCGTGGCGGCCGGCATCGGCTCCGCGCCGCTCGCGCCGCCCACCAGCGAAGGGCGGCAGAGCTGCTCGCCCTCGCCCACGTCGATGAAGGCCTTGCCGCCGCGCTGGCGCGACATCATGTTCTCGACGGTGGCGATGAAGCCATAGCCGCCGGTGTTGGCCAGCAGCACGCTCGCGCCCACGGGGCCCGCAAAGAAGTGCGTGACATGCGTGCCGGCATCGAGTTCGATCAGCGTGGTCACGGGCTGGCCGTCGCCGCGCGCACCGGGCAGAGAGGCCACAGGCACGGTGTAGACGCGCACCGACTTGTCCTTCGCGCTACCGAACACCAGCAGCGTGTCGACGCTGCGGCATTCGAAGGCGCCGTAGAGCGCGTCGCCGGACTTGAAGCTGTACTCGGGCACCGCGCCGTTTCCGTTGCCGGCCGCCTTCTCGCTCGCCCAACCCTTCTGCGCCCGCACCCAGCCCTTCTGCGAGACGATCACGGTCACGGGCTCGTCGACCACCTTCACTTCGGCCACGGCGCGCTTCTCGGCCTGGATCAGCGTGCGGCGCGGGTCGTCGAAGGTCTTGGCGTCGGACTCGATTTCCTTCACCAGCAGGCGGCGCAGCGCGGCCGGGCTGCCGAGGATGTCTTCGAGCTTCTTCTGCTCGTCGCGCAGGCCCTTGAGTTCCTGCTCGATCTTGATGGCTTCGAGCCGCGCGAGTTGGCGCAGGCGGATTTCAAGGATGTCCTCGGCCTGGCGTTCGCTGAGATCGAAGCGCGCAATGAGCGCAGCCTTCGGGTCCTCTGCCGCGCGGATGATCGCAATCACCTCGTCGATGTTGAGCAGCACCAGCTGCCGCCCCTCGAGGATGTGGATGCGCTCGAGCACCTTGTTGAGCCGATGCCGCGAGCGCTTCTCGACCGTGACCTCGCGGAACGCGATCCACTCGTTGAGCATCTGGCGCAGCGATTTCTGCGTAGGCTTGCCGTCGATGCCCACCATCGTGAGATTGATCGGCGAGGAGGTTTCGAGCGAAGTCTGCGCGAGCAGCGTGGTGATGAATTCTTCCTGGCTGATGCGCGAGGTCTTGGGCTCGAACACCAGGCGCACGGCCGCGTCCTTGCTGGACTCGTCGCGCACCACGTCGAGCACCGACAGCATCGCGGCCTTGAGCTGGGTCTGGTCGGCGCTCAGGGCCTTCTTGCCGGCCTTCACCTTCGGATTGGTGATTTCCTCGATTTCCTCGAGCACTTTCTGCGTGCTGACGCCGGGCGGAAGCTCGTTGACCACCAGCTGCCACTGGCCGCGCGCGAGGTCTTCGATCTTCCAGCGCGCGCGCACCTTCAATGAACCGCGGCCGGTGCGGTAGGCGTCGGCAATGTCGGCCGGGCCGCTGATGATCTGCGCGCCGCCAGGGTAATCGGGGCCGGGCACCAGCTGCAAGAGCTCTTCTTCGCTGAGCTTGCCGTTCGACTTGATCAGCGCCACGCAGGCATCGGCAATCTCGCGCAGGTTGTGGCTCGGGATTTCGGTGGCCAAGCCGACCGCAATGCCGCTCGCGCCGTTGAGCAGCGTGAAAGGCAGGCGCGCGGGCAAAAGGCGCGGTTCCTGGGTGCTGCCGTCGTAGTTGGGAATGAAGTCGACCGTGCCTTCGTCGATCTCGTCGAGCAGCAGGCTGGTGATGCGGGCCAGGCGCGCTTCGGTGTAGCGCATGGCCGCGGCACCGTCGCCGTCGCGGCTGCCGAAGTTGCCCTGGCCATCGACCAGCGGATAGCGCTGCGAAAAATCTTGCGCCATGCGCACCAGCGCGTCGTAGGCGGCCTGGTCGCTGTGCGGATGGAAGCGGCCGAGCACGTCGCCGACCACGCGCGCGCTCTTGACGGGCTTGGCGCCCACGGTGCCGTTGGTGCCGCCGAAGCCCAGGCCCATGCGCGACATCGAATAGAGGATGCGCCGCTGCACCGGCTTCTGGCCGTCGGACACGTCGGGCAGCGCGCGGCCCTTGACCACGCTGAGCGCGTATTCGAGGTAGGCGGTCTGTGCGTAGTCGGCCAGCGTGAGGGTGGTGTCGCCGTCGGTGGGACCCTGGAGATCGAGCGGAGGTTGGGAATCCATGGAGAAGAGAGAAAGAGAAACGGTTGCGGGCCGTGCGCTTTTTTTGCGCTCAGCCCAAAGTGAAAGCCTCGTGCACCGCGGACTGCACGGCGCCGCCGAGCACCGCGCCGCCGCCGGCCACATAGATCCAGTCGCCGATCACCGCGGCGCCCACCGCATGGCGCGGCGTGGTCATCGGCGCATGGCGCTGCCAGGTGTCGGCCGCGGGATCGTAGCTTTCCATCTGGCCGAACACCTTGGCCTGGCGCGGCACGCCGCCCACCAGGAAACCGCCCTCTCCGCCCATGGCGAAGAAGCGGCCGCGGTACACCACGAGGCCGTGGCCTGAACGCGCGGTGGGCAGCGGCGCACGCAGCTCCCAGGTGTCGCGCGCGGGCAGGTAGACGTGATGCAGGTCGGTGTTGTATTCGAAGGTGTTGAAGCGCCCGCCGATCACGTGGATCTGGCCGCCGTGCGCCACGCAGCCCACGTGGTCGCGCGCGCCGGGCAGCGGCTTGGCGGAGGACCAGCGATCGGCCTTGGGGTCGTAGACCTCGTGCCAGCCCACGCTCGCGCGTTCCGCGGCAGGCTCGGAGGCGCCGCCGATCAAGTGCAGCGCGCCGCCCTGCATCACCGCGGCGGCCGCGCCACGCGGGCGCGGCAGCGGTGCGATGGCGGTCCAGCGGTTGGCCGCGATCTCGTAGACGTAGGCGTTGGTGTCGGAGCGGCGGTTCTGTTCGACGAAGCCGCCCAGGGCGTAGACGCGGTCGCCATCGGCCGCCACCGCCACGTGGTTGGCGCCGCGCGGCAGCGGTGCGCCGTCGAGCCAGCGGTCGGCCTTCGGGTCATAGATGTGGTGGTAGTCGCGGTTGACCGCGCCTTCGCCATAGCCGCCGACCACATGCATGCGCCCCTGCGCCGCGGTGGCCCAGGCCATCTCGCTGCGCGGAATCGGCAGGGCCGCGCGCGGCACCCAGCGCCCCGCGGGACCGGCCGGCGCGGGGCTGTCGGTGACGCGCTGGGCTTCCTGCTCGGGCGTCATGTGGTGCGGAACACCGCCCTGCAGCCGCGCGTAGGGTTCTTTCGACGAAGGCGCCGGCGGCAGCGTGTCGTGCGTGGCCGCGTGCTGCGCGCGCGCAGCGCCGGCCACCGCGCAGGCAGCAGTCGCCAGAACGAAGCTTCGACGGTGCATGAAGGGCTCCTTCATCGGCAAGGAAAGGCGCTTGCGGTCCATCAGGACACCGGTGCGTCCGGGCTGCTGTCCGGCACCGTCGATGGCCCGGGGCCTTCGGGCATGGCCGGCATGCCGCCGGGCGAATCGGGCGGCATGTTGCCACGGCCGATCGCGCCGCCCTTGGGCACCGTGAGCTCCATGCGGATGCGCCCCGGCGTCTTGCCGCCGCGCCCGCCGCCGCCCGCCAAGGCCGCCCCCGCGGCCGACGGCTTGAGGTAGGCGTAGAGCTGCAGCACCGTCTGTACGTAGTTCTGCGTTTCCTTGTAGTTCGGGATCTTGTTGCCCGCGCGCTGCACCGCGCCCTCGCCGGCGTTGTAGGCGGCCAGGGCGAGTTCGATCTGGCCGGGGAACATCGCGATCAGGTCGCGCAGGTAGCGCGAGCCCGCGGCGATGTTGATGCGCGGGTCGAACAGCTTTTTCTCGATGGTGCTGCGCTTGTCGGCCGCGACGCCATAGCGCTGCGCGGTGGCCGGCATGAGCTGCATGAGTCCCATCGCACCCTTGGGCGAAACGGCCTGGGCATCGAAACCCGATTCGGTGGCGATCAGCGCCTGCAGCAGTTCGTAGTCGATCGAATGCTTGCTCGCCGCATCGCGCAGCGCGACCTTCGCGGTCTTGTAGCTTGGCGAGGCCTCGAACAGGGCCAGCAAGGTCTGCGACGCCTGCGGCACCTTGCCGTCGGGCTTGCGCCCGCCGCGCCCGAAGGCCGCGATGCCCTGCGAGGTGTCGAAGCTCTGGCCGCGGCGAAAGAAGACCTGGTAGCGCTCGTCGATCTTTTCCGATGCGAAGTGCGCCACGCCCTTGCTGTCGATGTAGCCGTAGACGTCAGCGGCGTGCGCCAGCCCCTGCTGTGCGCACAGCAGCAGGGCCAGGAGCAAGGGACGCATGAGATCTGGAATTTTCACGAGGGTGGTCAAACATCGATATCGACATCGTCGGCGCGCAGTTCCATCAATTCGCGCCGGGCGGCTGCCTCGCCCTTGCCCATCAGCTTGGTGATCTCGCCCTGGGTGGAGGTGAAGTCGAAGCGTCCCAGTTGCACCTTCATCAGGCGCCGGGTATCCGGATTGAGCGTGGTTTCCCACAATTGTTCCGCGCTCATTTCGCCCAGGCCCTTGAAGCGGCTGATGCTCCAGGCGCCTTCGCGCACGCCATCTTTACGCAATTTGTCGAGCGTGGCGGTCAATTCGCCCTCGTCGAGCGCATAAACCTTGGAGGCCGGCTTCTTGCCGCGCGCGGGCGCGTCGACCCGGAATAGTGGCGGCTTTGCGACATACACATGGCCGGCTTCGATGAGCTTCGGAAAGTGGCGGAAGAACAGCGTGAGCAGCAGCACCTGGATGTGCGAACCATCCACGTCGGCATCGGAGAGGATGCAGATCTTGCCGTAGCGCAGGCCGCTCATGTCGGGGGTGTCGGCGGGGCCGTGCGGATCGACGCCCACGGCCACCGAGATGTCGTGGATTTCGGTGTTGGCAAAGAGCCGGTCGCGCTCCACTTCCCAGGTGTTGAGCACCTTGCCGCGCAGCGGCAGGATGGCCTGGCTTTCCTTGTCGCGGCCCATCTTGGCGCTGCCGCCGGCCGAGTCGCCCTCGACCAGGAAGACTTCGTTGTGGCCGATGTCCTTGCTCTCGCAATCGGTCAGCTTGCCGGGCAGCACGGCCACGCCGGAGCCCTTGCGCTTCTCGACCTTCTGGCCGGCGCGCTGGCGCGTCTGCGCGGCCTTGATGGCCAGTTCGGCGAGCTTCCTGCCGTAGTCGACGTGCTGGTTGAGCCAGAGTTCGAGCGCGGGGCGCACGAAGCTCGACACCAGGCGCACGGCATCGCGCGAATTGAGGCGCTCCTTGATCTGGCCCTGGAACTGCGGATCGAGCACCTTGGCGCTCAGCACGTACGAAGCGCGCGCGAACACGTCTTCAGGCAGCAGCTTCACGCCCTTGGGCAAGAGCGAGTGCAGTTCGATGAAGCCCTTCACCGCGGTGAAGAGGCCGTCGCGCAGGCCGCTCTCGTGCGTGCCGCCGGCGCTGGTGGGAATCAGGTTGACGTAGCTCTCGCGCACCGGCTGGCCGTCTTCGGTGAAGGCCACGCACCAGTCGGCGCCCTCGCCTTCGGCGAAGTTGTCGGCGTTCTTGTCGGCATGGCCGCTGCCTTCGAACAGCGGGATCACCGGGTCGCCGTTGAGCGTCTGCATCAGATAGTCGCTCAGGCCGCCCTTGTAGAGCCACTGCTGCGTTTCCTTGGTCTTCTCGACCGTGAGCGTGACGCTCACGCCGGGCATCAGCACGGCCTTGCTGCGCAGCAGGTGGGTGAGTTCGGCCATGGGCAGCGCCGCGGTCTCGAAGTATTTGGCGTCGGGCCAGGCACGCACGGTGGTGCCCTGCTTGCGCTCGCCAGCCTCGAGCTTGCGGATTTCGAGCGCCTCGATCACGTCGCCGGCGCTGAAGGCCAGCTTGGCGGCCGAGCCTTCGCGGTGGGAGCTGACTTCGAGCCGCTTGGAAAGCGCATTGGTCACCGACACGCCCACGCCGTGCAGGCCGCCCGAGAAGCTGTAGGCGCCGCCCGAGCCCTTGTCGAACTTGCCGCCGGCATGCAGGCGGGTGAACACGAGCTCGACCACGGGCGCCTTTTCCTCGGGGTGCAGGCCGAACGGAATGCCGCGGCCGTCGTCCTCGACGCTGACCGAGCCGTCGGCATGCAGCGTGACCTTGATCTTCTTGCCATAGCCCGCCAGCGCCTCGTCGGCGGCGTTGTCGAGCACTTCCTGGATGATGTGCAGCGGGTTGTCGGTCCGGGTGTACATGCCCGGGCGCTGCTTCACGGGCTCGAGGCCCTTGAGCACGCGGATGGAGCCTTCCGAGTAGCCGGAGGACGCGGACGATGAACTGGGGGGAGTCTTGAGGGGAGTCGCCATGGGGGCGGATTGTAGTCAGTCACCCGGAAATGACTGGATACCCATACAGGCACGCTGTGCGTTCACGGGAGGGCGCGGGCTTTGATGCGTGCCGCGCATCAAAGCCCGCGCCAGAAATCATCAATGGCTCTGGCCGCCGGTCCACCTGCCAAAGTACCCAAGTCGCTACATTCGACGGCATGCAAGCCTCCCCTCCCACTCTCTCGGTCAAGCAGGTGCTGATCTGCGGCGCCATGATCGTCACGCTCTCCATGGGCATCCGCCATGGCTTCGGCCTCTGGCTGCAGCCGATCACGCAAGCCCAGGACTGGAGCCGCCAGACCTTTTCGTTCGCGCTGGCCGTGCAGAACTTGTCGTGGGGCATCTTCGGCGTGTTCGCGGGGATGGTGGCGGATCGCTTCGGGGCCTTCCGGGTGCTGATCGCCGGCACGGCGTTCTATGCGCTGGGCCTGCTGGGCATGGCGTATTCGCCCACGCCGCTGCTGTTCACGCTGAGCGCCGGTGTGCTGATCGGCGCGGCGCAGGCCGGCACCACCTATGCCGTCGTCTACGGCGTGATCGGGCGCCAGATCCCGGCCGAGCGGCGCTCCTGGGCGATGGGCGTGGCGGCCGCGGCGGGCTCGTTCGGCCAGTTCCTGATGGCGCCGATCGAGGGGCTGCTCATCGGGCACCTGGGCTGGCAGAGCGCGCTTGCTGTGGTGGCGATGCTGGCACTGGTGATCGTGCCGCTCGCCTTCGGCCTGCGCGAACCGCAGCGCGGCGCGCTGGCCGGGCGCCGCGAGCAGTCGGTGCTGCACGCGGTGGGCGAGGCCTTCCGCTACCCGAGCTTCGGCCTGCTGATGGCGGGGTATTTCGTCTGCGGCTTCCAGCTCGCCTTCATCGGCATCCATATGCCGACCTACCTGCGCGACCAGCGCCTGCCGGCCGAGGTGGCGGGCTACGCGCTGGCGCTGATCGGGCTCTTCAACGTGTTCGGCACCTACACGGTCGGGCTGCTGGGCCAGAAGCTGGCCAAGCGCAAGATCCTGGCGGCCATCTACCTTGCGCGGGCGGTGTCGATCGCCCTGTTCCTGCTGGCGCCCATTTCGCCGCTCAGCGTGTATGTCTTCTCGGCCGCCATGGGCTTTCTCTGGCTTTCGACGGTGCCCGCCACCAACGCGATCATCGCGGGCATCTTCGGCGTGGCGCACCTGTCGATGCTCAGCGGCTTCGTGTTCCTGAGCCACCAGGTCGGATCGTTCATCGGCGTCTGGCTGGGCGGCTATCTGTACGACACCACGGGCAGCTACGACATCGTCTGGTACATCGCGATCGCCCTGGGCGTGTTCGCGGCGTTGATCAACCTGCCGGTGAAGGAAAACGCCATTGCGCGCGGCGGGCGGACGGCCGCCGCAGCCGGCTGAGCTGACAGTGGACAATGGGCCCATGAACCCGCAGATGCGCCACCATCTCGTGCATGCCGGCTGGCTGGCCGCCGCGCTGGCGGCGCTGGGCGGCGTCTTTGCGCTCTACGTGCACCCGGATTTCCTGGTGGCGCTGGTCGACCAGGTCTGGTCCTGTTTCTGATGGCCATGAAAGATGCAGCGCCTTCGCATGGCGGAACGCAGCCGTCGGAATGGATCGTGCGGTGGTCGCACCTGCTTGCCCCTGGCGCTGCCGTGCTCGACGTGGCGTGCGGCCAGGGACGGCACATGCGGTGGTTCGCGGCGCGCGGGCATGAGGTCACGGGCGTGGACCGCTCGGCCGAAGCCGCCGGGGCCGCGGGCGCCTTCGGCCACGTGCTGACCGCCGACATCGAGTCCGGCCCCTGGCCCTTCGCGGGCCAGGCCTTCGGCGCGGTGGTCGTCACCAATTACCTGTGGCGCCCGCGCATGGCCGACATCGTGGCCGCGGTCGCGCCCGGCGGGGTGCTGCTCTACGAAACCTTCGCCGCGGGCAACGAGATGGTGGGCAAGCCCTCGCGGCCCGACTTCCTGCTGCAGCCCGGCGAGCTGCTGACCGCATGCAAGGAGTTGCGCGTGGTGGCCTACGAAGACGGCTTTCTTGCCGAACCGCCGCGCTTCGTGCAGCGCATTGCGGCCATCCGTGTCGGCCATGCCAACCCGGGCCAGCCCGCACGCCATCTGCTGCAGGCAAACTGACCCCGCCGGGGCGGCCGTTTCCGGGGACGCCGGAGTCAGTAGAATCGGCGCTTTCGTCCACCCGACAGAGAGATTCCCCTTGGAGCAACTGACAGGCAGCATCGTCGCTCTCGTCACGCCGATGCACGACGACGGCAGTGTCGACTACCCCGCCCTGCGCCGGCTGATCGACTGGCACATCGACGAAGGCACCGATTGCCTCGGCGTGGTCGGCACCACCGGCGAATCGCCCACGGTCGACGTGGAAGAGCATTGCGAGATCATCCGCGTGGCGGTCGAGCAGGCCAAGGGCCGCGTGCCCGTGATGGCCGGCTGCGGCGCCAATTCGACCAAGGAAGCCATCGAGCTCGCCAGGTTCGCCAAGGGCGTGGGCGCCGATTCGCAGCTGCAGGTCGTGCCCTACTACAACAAGCCGACGCAGGAAGGCCAGTACCAGCACTTCAAGGCCATTGCCGAAGCCGTGGGCGACCTGCCCACCGTGCTGTACAACGTGCCCGGCCGCACCGTGGCCGATATGGCGCACGACACCGTGCTGCGCCTGGCCCAGGTGCCGGGCATCATCGGCATCAAGGAAGCCACCGGCAACATCGAGCGCGCGCAGTGGCTCATCCGCGATCTGCCCAAGCACTTTGCCGTCTATTCCGGCGACGACCCCACTGCGGTGGCCCTCATGCTCTGCGGCGGCCAGGGCAACATCAGCGTCACGGCCAACATCGCGCCGCGCAAGATGCACGAGCTGTGCGTTGCGGCCATCGCGGGCGATGTGCGGCGCGCCATGCAGATCCAGTTCGAACTGACGCCGCTGCATCGCCACCTGTTCGTGGAACCCAATCCGATCCCGCTCAAGTGGGCCATGTCCAGGCTCGGACTGTGCGGCGGCGCATTGCGGCTGCCGCTCACCGAGCTGGCGGAAATGAACCAGCCCGTGGTCGAGGCCGCCCTGCGCGCCACCGGCCTGCTCAAGGGCTGAAGACCCCTTTTTCTTCTCGACACCCCCATCGCTTTCCCCTGCCGCATCGAGGTTACGCAACCTTTTGCCTGAACCGCGCTCAGAGAGTGCGGGCAATGCGGCCCACAGATTGACCGAACCCATTCCAACAAGGAAGACGACGTTGAAGAACCTTTCGCACATTTCGCGAGCTGCACTGCTGGCCACCCTCGTTGTCAGCCTCGCCGCCTGCTCCGTTCTCGAGAGCGACAAGATCGACTACAAGAGCGCCGGCAAGGCACCGACGCTCGAAGTCCCGCCCGACCTGTCGCAGCTCTCGCGCGAGAACCGCTATGCGGTGCCTGGCGGCGCGGTCACGGCCAACGCCTACCAGGCCGGTGCCGCCAACGCCCCGGGCATTCCGACCGCGGTGGCCAACATCGGCGACGTCCGCATGGAACGCTCGGGTACGCAGCGCTGGATCGTCATCAACCGTTCGCCCGACCAGCTCTGGGATCCGGTGAAGGACTTCTGGCAGGAAAGCGGCTTCCTCCTGACCACCGAGCAGCGCAACCTCGGCATCATGGAAACCGACTGGGCCGAGAACCGCGCCAAGCTGCCGCAGGACATCATCCGCGGCACGCTGGGCAAGCTGGTCGATTCGGTCTACTCGACCGGCGAACTCGACCGCTTCCGCACCCGCCTGGAGCGCACGCCCACGGGCACCGAGATCTTCATCAGCCACCGCGGCATGCAGGAGGTCTACAACAACAGCCGCCAGGACCAGACCGTCTGGCAGCCCCGCCCGAGCGACCCTGAACTCGAGACCGAGTTCCTGCGCCGCCTGATGGTCAAGCTCGGCGTGACGCAAGAGCAGTCGAAGATCCTGGCCGCCACCACCGCGCCGTCCAAGACCGCAACCGTCGCCAACGTGGGCGGCCAGCCGGTCGTGCAGATCAGCGAAGGCTTCGACCGCGCATGGCGCCGGGTGGGCCTGGCACTCGACCGCACCGGCTTCACCGTGGAAGACCGCGACCGCAGCGCCGGCATCTACTACGTGCGCTACGTGACCCCGAACCCCGACAAGAAGGAGCCCGGCTTCTTCGGCAAGCTGTTCGGCAGCTCCGACAAGAACGAAGCACCGATCAAGTTCCGCATCCTCGTGAAGGGCGGTCAGGGCGAGAGCACCACGGTCTCGGTGCTGAACGCAAGCGGCGCACCCGAAAGCTCGGCGAACGCGCAGCGCATCGTCCAGGTCATTGCGGACGACCTGAAGTAGCCCGCATGCTCCGCTTCCGAAGCCTCGGCAGCGGCAGCACGGGCAATGCCGCGCTGGTGGAATCCACCAGCGGCGGCCGTACCTCGCGGCTCCTGGTCGACTGCGGCTTCGGCCTGCGGCAGCTCGATCTGCGGCTCGCCAGGGCCGGCCTCGCGGCCGGCGACATCGACGCGATCTTCGTCACCCACGAGCATGGCGACCACATCGGCTGCGCCCACTCGCTGTCGCGGCGCAACCGCATTCCCGTCTGGATGAGCGAAGGCACCTGGCTGGCCACCGGTGGCCGCGATTTCGAAGGCCGGCTCAACCTGGCGCGGGACGATGCCGAATTTGCGGTCGGCGATATTTCGGTGCAGCCCTTCACGGTGCCGCACGATGCGCGCGAGCCGCTGCAGCTTCGCTGCTCCGATGGCGCCCGCACCCTGGGCGTGCTGACCGACCTGGGCCATGCCACCGCGCATGTGCTGGCCCGCTTGAGCGGCGTGCATGCGCTGCTGCTCGAGTTCAATCACGACAGCGAGCTGCTGGCCAACTCAGCCTATCCGGCATTCCTGAAGCTGCGCGTCGGCGGCAGGCACGGACACCTGTCCAACGAAGCGGCTGCGGAAATCGCGCGCGCGGTGCGCCACGACGGCCTGCGCCACGTGGTCGCGGCGCATCTGAGCGAGCAGAACAACCGCCCCGACATCGTGCGGCGGCTCATGGCCGAAGCCCTGGGCGGGCACGAGGCCGAAATGCTCACGGCCAGCGCGTCGGAAGGCTCGCCCTGGCTGGACGTCTGACCGCGTCGCGCGCGCCGCCCTGATCCGTTTCGGGCACCATGCAAAAAGCCGCCCACGAGGCGGCTTCTTGCCGGGCGGATGAACGCCCTGCCGAGCTTGTTATTTATTGCTTGGGCGCTTGATTCTTCTTGGCCTCTTCCGTCGCGGCATTGGCCGCGTCCAGGGCCGAGGAGGCGCCCGGCGAAGGCGTTGTTGCGGCCGACGGATCGGTGGTCGACGGGGCCGGCGTGACTGCGGGCGGCGGGGGCGCCGGCTCGGTCACCGGAGCGGGCGGGGGTGTCACAACCGCCGGTGCGGCGTCCTCTTTCTTTCCGCAGGCCACGAGTGCGGCAGCGGCAATCAACGAAGCGAGCAGGACGGACGATGACTTCTTCATGGAAACTCCTTTGGCAATGGATGTCTGAATGAAAAAATTCTAGACCCGCATCGCGGCCCGTTTGTGTCTCGCGGCCTCATTCGCGGCATTGGCTTACAAGCCCGATGTCGATGCCGGAAACGCCGGCCGCCCCGCCCGCCACGACTCATCCATGGTTTCGCGCAACTCGCGCCGTGCACGCGGATCGAAGCCGCACAGGCCGCGGCTGCGCTCGGGATCGGTGCGGTGGACGAACCACTCGGGCGTCCAGATGGCACTCGGCACCCCAGCGCTTCCCGCCTCCGCCCGCACCGCGCGACATTCGACGATGTGGTCCCACATGCGCCGCCATGGAACGAAGCGCGCATGGGTACGTTCGACCACATCGAAGCGCTGCGCCAGCAGGATCAAGCGGCGGCCCGTGGCCGACCAGTCCTGGAGCGCCTCGATGCTGGCGCGCTCGCCGAGCGGCCAGTCGGCGAAATCGGGGTCGCAGAAGACCAGCTCCCTCCAGCCCTGCCGGGCCGCGCTCGAAAGCGCGGCCCGCACGATGTCCGCGAAGGCCTCGCGGCCATCGAACCGTCCCTCGGGCAGCGATGGTGCGGCAGCCGCGGGGCGCTCACTCGGCATGAGCCCACCCCGCTTCGCACCACTCGGCCAGCAATGCGAGTGCGCCGTCGCTCGCGCGCGCCAGTTCGCGCGGCCCGAGCGCGCGCCGGTCGGCCAGCCGCCGCATCAGCGTTGCATCGGCCCCGCCCGCGCGAAAGCTCTCGCCATTGATGTAGAGGTGCCGCGTGTCGTAGAGCATGCGCGTGCGGCGGTCGAGCGCCACGGCGTGCAGCACGCCGGGCGACTCGGCGCCCTGATCGAACCAGACGTTGGCCTTGGGTTCGGTCAGCGATTCGCCCAATGCACGGTCGATGGCGTCCGGGTCGCGCAGCGCGGCATCGACCGCTTTGCGCGCAAAGGCCTGCAGCGCGGCCGGCATGGCGGCCGGCGCCTCGACCGCGGGCTGGGTCGGATCGCGATAGCGCGCCAACTCGGCGGGCCCTGCATCTTCCAGCGCCTCCGAATACGCCTGCGCCACGCGCGCCAGCAGGTCGGCGCCAAGCTCGCCCGCCGCGGAAGACCGCAGGCCGATGGAGCAGGTCATGCAGTCGTCGCCGACCGCCACGCCGTCGTGCGCATAGCGCGGCGGCAAATACAGCATGTCGCCCGGCTCGAGCACAAAGCTTTGCTCGGGCTCGAAGTTCTCGAGGATCTTGAGCGGCACGCCCTGCTGCAGGCGCAGGTCGCTCTGCTTGCCGATCGACCAGCGCCGCCTGCCCTGCGCCTGCAGCAGGAACACGTCGTAGCTGTCGAAATGCGCGCCCACGCCGCCCTGGTCGCTCGCGTAGCTGATCATCAGGTCGTCCAGCCGCGCATCGGGCAGGAAGCGGAACTGCTGCAGCAGCGCGTGCACGCCGTCGTGATGCAGGTCGACGCCCTGCACCAGCAGCGTCCATGCCGGCTGCTTGCGCGGCGGCAGTGCGCGGCGCGCGAGCGGCCCGTGCCGCAGCGTCCAGCCGGCCTTGCCGTGGCGGATGAGGCGCGATTCGACGTCCTCGCGCTCGGCCAGGGCAAAGAGCGCGCTGCGCTCGATCGGTGGCACCATGGCGGGAATGGCCTGGCGCACCAGCAGCGGTTTCTTCTGCCAATGCTGCCGCATGAACTGCGCGGCGCTCAGGCCGCCGAGCAACGGCAGCGGTTGTGTAATCTCCATGGGAGAATTCTGCAATGGAAATCTCTGAACAATGCGTGGTCGGCCTGACCTGGACAATGAAAGACACTCTGGGCGAAGTGCTGGACGTGCTCGATGAACCGGTGGAATTCATGGTGGGGGGCGATGACCTCTTCGATGTGATCGAAGCCGCCCTGCAGGGCCACGAGCCCGGCGCCCGGGTGCAATTGCAGCTCGAACCCGAGCAGGGCTTCGGCGACTTCAACGACCAGCTGCTTTTTCTCGAGCCGCGTTCGCTGTTCCCCGAAGGCACCGAGGAAGGCATGACCTTCGACGGCGCCGCACTGCCCCCGGGCGTGAGCGAGGCCATGCCCAAGGACGTGATCTACACCGTGGCCGAGATCTATCCGGAGCACCTGGTGCTCGACGGCAACCATCCGCTCGCCGGCATCGCGATCCGGCTCGACATCACGGTGCGCTCGGTGCGCGAGGCCACCGAAGAAGAAGTCGGCAGTGGCACGGCGGGCACGGCCTTTTTCAAGGTGCCGCCGACCGCACCAGGCAACGATCTGCTGCACTGAGCGGCAGGCGGGCGGGCGGGCAAGCAAAAGCCGGGCACTGCCCGGCTTTTGTGCTTGTTGCGCAGCCTGGCTACATGCGCGAGATCTGGCCGTTGTCGATGCGCACGCGGTCGCCGATGCGCAGATCGCCCGGGTGCTGCACATCGAAGGCACGGTAGGCGCCGCGGTCGGTCTGCACCGAGATGCGATAGCTCTCGTAAGCGCGCGGCCCGCTGGCCTGTCCCTCGATGGTGTTGCCCAGCAGCGCACCGCCCACGATGCCCAGGGCGGTTGCCGCGGCGCGGCCGCTGCCGTGCCCGAACTGGTTGCCCACCACGCCGCCGACGACACCACCCGCCACGGCGCCACCACCGGTGGTGCCGCCGCCCGCGGTTTCGCTGCGCAGCACCTCGATGTTGGCCACGTGGCCGTATTCGACATAGGCCGCTTCCTGGTACGGAACGGCCTGCGGCGGAGCCTGGTAGGGATAGCGCGAGGTGTGATAGACCGGCGCGGGGGCGACGCAGGCCGTGAGCGTGGCAAGCGCCACCACGGAAGCGGCAATGGAAATGAAGCGCGTTGAAATTTTCATGTTGAGAGGCTCCTCGGATAAATCGGCGCATCCCGATGCGCCAAAGCCTGTATCCAACGTCTTTCCCGCAACGGGGATGACGCAAGACACACACCGAAACGTAGGAGCGCGCCGCGAATCGTCAGTTCCGGTCTTTACGGGCCCGACACCCAGCCGGGCGGCGGACCGCAAGCTCAGTGCTTGCCCGTGGAGCCGTAGCCGCCTTCGCCGCGTTGCGAAGCTGCAAATTCCGTGACCACACGAAACTGCGCCTGCACGACCGGCACGATCACGAGTTGCGCAAGCCGCTCCATCGGCTGGAGCACGAAGGGCGTGTCGCTGCGGTTCCAGGCGCTGATCTTGAGTTCGCCCTGGTAGTCGCTGTCGATCAGGCCCACGAGATTGCCGAGCACGATGCCGTGCTTGTGGCCGAGGCCCGAGCGCGGAAGGATCAGCGCCGCATAGGCCGGGTCGGCCAGGTGGATTGCGATGCCGGTGCCCACGAGCTGCCAGCCGTTGGGCTCCAGCGTGACAGGTGCATCGAGGCAGGCCCTGAGATCGAGCCCTGCGCTGCCGGGCGTGGCATAGGCGGGCAATTGGTCCACCATGCGTGGATCGAGGATACGGACGTCTACTTTCACTTCTACTTGCCTTGCTTGTGTTGCTGTTCTCTTTGCTTGCGGGCGGCTTCCTCGAGCAGCTGCTGCCACTTGGCGACGCCGGGTGAGAGCTTCAATCCCTTCAACTTGCTGGCGAGCCAGAAAGCCGCACCCGCCAGGAACACCAGCACGACGAGCGACACGCCGGCCGACCACAGCGCCAGGAGCACCACGGCCCCCACGGCAGCCATGATCCTGAGCGCCGTGGGCGTCAGCGCTCCGGCGCCAGGCGCCGAGGTGTCCCCGTTCGACGATTCGCGCCGCTGCGCTGCGGCCGCCGCGGCACCCTGCGCGCCCGGCGCGGGCGTGATGCCCACGTCGAGCCCATGGTCGCCCTCGTGCGCTGCCCGCTTCGGCAATGCGGCCTGGGCCGACAGCCGCTCGACGTAGCTGGCGAAATCGCCATTGGGCGGTGTGTTCCATTGGGGGTTCATCAGACTCTCCAGTCGGGCAGGCGGGCAGCGATCTCGGTCATGAGTTCGCGCGCCAGGGTGAGCTTGGGCGCACGCGGCAACTCGCGCGTGCTCTTTGCATCCACCAGCAGCAGCGTATTCTCGTCCTGCCCGAAGGTCAGCGGACCGATATTGCCGACCAGGAGCGGAATTCCCTTGCGCTCGCGCTTGGCCTTGGCGTGCTCGACCAGGTTCTCGCTCTCTGCCGCGAAGCCTACGCAGAACAGCTTGCGCGACTGCGCGCGCTCGCTCTTCGCCACCGCCAGCAGGATGTCGGTGTTCTCGACGAAATTCAGCACGGGTGTCTTGCCGCTGCCGTCCTTCTTGATCTTCTGCTCGCTGTGGGTGGCAGGCCGCCAGTCGGCGACAGCGGCCGTCGCTACAAAAATGCTAGCGGACTGCGCAGCCCGCAAGGTGGCCTGGAGCATGTCCTGCGCGGAAAGCACGTCGATGCGGTTCACCCCGCGCGGGGTTGGCAGGTGCACCGGACCGGCCACCAGCGTGACTTCGGCGCCGGCCTCGTGCGCGGCGCGCGCAATGGCAAAACCCATCTTGCCCGACGAATGGTTGGTGATGCCCCGTATCGGATCGAGCGGCTCGAAGGTGGGGCCTGCGGTCACCAGCACTTTCTGGCCCGCCAGCAGCTTCGGCGCGAAGAAGGCCGTGATGTCCTCCAGCAGTTGTGCCGGCTCGAGCATGCGGCCGTCGCCGGTCTCGCCGCAGGCCTGCCAGCCGCTGCCCACGCCCAGCACCACGGCACCGTCGGCCGACACCTGCATCAGGTTGCGCTGGGTGGCGGGATGCGCCCACATCTCGCGGTTCATGGCCGGGGCAATCAGGAGCGGCACGCGGTCCATCGGACGGGCGAGGCACATCAGGCTCAGCAGGTCGTCGGCCCTGCCCTGCACCAGCCGCGCCACGAAATCGGCGCTGCAGGGCGCCAACACGATGGCATCGGCCTCGCGGCTCAGGTTGATGTGCGGCATGTTGTTGGGCTCGCGCGCATCCCACTGCGAGGTGTAGACCGTGCGCCCCGAAAGCGCCTGCATCGTGACCGGCGTGATGAACTGCTCCGCCGCCTCGGTCATCACGACCTGGACGGTGGCGCCCGCCTTCACGAACAGGCGGCACAGCTCCGCCGACTTGTAGCAGGCAATACCACCGGTAAGGCCCAGGACGATGTGTTTGCCGGCGAGATCTTGCATATCGCCGAAGTGTAATGACACCGCCTTTGCGCAGGGCGCCGCGCACGGCCGCCCGAAGCGTCCGGCCCCAGAACAGGGAAGGAGAAGCGCATGCAGCGCGCGGAGCCTGGGGGCGAGCCATATACAATCGCAATTTCCCACTGCCCGGATTCACGCATCCGGAACTGGCATGACCAAATTTGTCTTCGTCACCGGTGGCGTCGTATCTTCCCTTGGCAAGGGAATCGCCTCCGCCTCCCTCGCCGCGATCCTCGAATCGCGCGGCCTCAAGGTCACTCTCATCAAGCTCGATCCGTACATCAATGTCGACCCCGGCACGATGTCACCGTTCCAGCATGGCGAGGTGTTCGTCACCGACGACGGTGCCGAGACCGACCTCGACCTCGGCCACTACGAGCGCTTCATCACCACGCGGATGCGCAAGGCCAACAACTTCACCACCGGCCAGATCTACAAGTCCGTGCTCGAGAAAGAGCGCCGCGGCGATTACCTCGGCAAGACGGTGCAGGTGATCCCGCACATCACCAACGAGATCCAGGAATACATCAAGCGCGGCGCCGGCCTCGGCACCGCGCACGAGGTGGACGTGGCCATCGTGGAGATCGGCGGCACCGTGGGTGACATCGAATCGCTCCCCTTCCTTGAAGCCGTGCGCCAGATGAGCCTGCGCAACGGCCCGAACAACTCGGCCTTCGTGCACCTGAGCTACGTGCCCTGGATCGCCGCCGCCGGCGAGCTCAAGACCAAGCCCACGCAGCACACCGCCAAGGAACTGCGCGCCATCGGCATCCAGGCCGACGTGCTGCTGTGCCGTGCCGACCGCCCGATCCCCGACGACGAGCGCGCCAAGATCTCGCTGTTCTCGAACGTGCCCGAATGGGGCGTGATCTCCATGTGGGACGTCGACACCATCTACAAGGTGCCGCGCATGCTGCACGAGCAGGGCCTGGACGGCCTGATCTGCGACAAGCTGCGCATCAACACGCCGCCGGCCAAGCTGCAGCGCTGGGACGAGCTGGTGTACGAGGTCGAGCACCCGCAACAGGAAGTAAGCATTGCGATGGTCGGCAAGTACGTCGACCTGTCCGACAGCTACAAGTCGCTGAACGAAGCACTGCGCCACGCCGGCATGAAGAACCATGCGCGCGTGAAGATCGACTACATCGATTCTGAGACCATTTCCCCGCAGGACGTCTCGCGGCTTGCCAAGTACGACGCGATCCTGGTGCCCGGCGGTTTCGGCCAGCGCGGCGTCGAAGGCAAGATCTCGGCCGCGCGCTTCGCCCGCGAAGGCAAGGTGCCTTATCTGGGCATCTGCCTGGGCATGCAGGTGGCCACCATCGAATACGCGCGCCACGTGGCGGGCCTCAAGAACGCCAACAGCACCGAGTTCGACCCCGAAACGCCCTGCCCCGTGATCGCGCTGATCACCGAGTGGAAGGACGCCGACGGCACCGTGAAAACGCGCAACGAGAAGTCCGACCTCGGCGGCACCATGCGCCTGGGCGCACAGAGCTCCGACGTCTCGGCCGGCACGCTGGCCCACAGCATCTACGGCGACGTGGTGACCGAACGCCACCGCCACCGCTACGAAGCCAACGTCAACTACCTCGACGAACTGCGCGCCGCCGGCCTCGTGATCTCCGCGCTGACGCAGCGCGAGCACCTGACCGAGATCGTCGAGCTGCCGCAGGACGTGCACCCGTGGTTCATGGGCGTGCAGTTCCACCCTGAATTCAAGTCGACGCCGTGGAGCGGCCATCCGCTCTTCAATGCCTTCATCAAGGCGGCGCTCGAACACAAGGCCCGCAGCGCGGGCGGTGCAAAGAACCTGAAGGCTGTGGCATGAAACTTTGCGGATTCGACATCGGGCTCGACCAGCCCTTCTTCCTGATTGCCGGCCCCTGCGTGGTCGAATCCGAGCAATTGCAGATGGACACAGCCGGCACGCTGAAGGAAATCACTTCCTCGCTCGGCATTCCCTTCATCTTCAAGAGCAGCTTCGACAAGGCCAACCGTTCGTCCGGCACCAGCTTTCGCGGCCCGGGCCGCGAGAAGGGCCTGGAGATCCTGGCCAAGGTGAAGCGCGAACTCGGCCTGCCCCTGCTGACCGACGTTCACACCGAAGAAGACATCACCGAGGCCGCCAAGGTGGTCGACGTGCTGCAGACGCCCGCCTTCCTGTGCCGCCAGACCGACTTCATCCGCGCGGTGGCGCAGTCGGGCAAGCCGGTGAACATCAAGAAGGGCCAGTTCCTCGCGCCGCACGACATGAAGAACGTGATCGACAAGGCGCGTGCGGCGGCCAAGGAAGCCGGCCTGCCCGAAGACAGTTTCATGGCCTGCGAGCGCGGCGCGAGCTTTGGCTACAACAACCTGGTGTCGGACATGCGTTCGCTCGCGATCATGCGCGAGACCGGCGCGCCCGTGGTGTTCGACGCCACCCACTCGGTGCAACTGCCGGGCGGCCAGGGCACGAGCTCGGGGGGCCAGCGCGAGATGGTGCCGGTGCTGGCGCGAGCGGCCATCGCGGTCGGCGTGGCCGGTGTCTTCATGGAGACGCACCCCGACCCCGCCAAGGCCTTGAGCGACGGCCCCAACGCCGTGCCGCTCAAGCACATGAAGGCCCTGTTGGAAACGCTGCTCGAGCTGGACCGCATTACCAAGAAGAACGGCTTCCTCGAAAGCTCCTTCAACTGAGCCCCACAACAAGACAATTGGAGAACACCGTGGCCCCTGCCTACATCATCGTCGACATGAAGATCACCGACCCCGAACAGTACAAGCAGTACATGGCCGAGGCGCCCGCCGCGGTGAAGGCAGCGGGCGGCGAGTACCTGGTGCGCGGCGGCCGCTTCGAGACCATGGAAGGCAGCTGGCAGCCCGCGCGCGTGGCCATGCTGCGCTTCCCCAGCTATGAGAAGGCCAAGGCTTTCTACGACGACGAGCTGTACCGCGCCGCGCGCACCAAACGTGCCGGCGCGACCGAGTTCTTCAACATGGTTCTGGTCGAGGGCGTTTCCGCCCCGGTCTGAGATGAGATTCCGTTCAATCGAAAGGCAATAAGTGAGTGCAATCGTAGACATCGTCGGCCGCGAAATCCTCGACAGCCGCGGCAATCCCACAGTCGAGTGCGACGTGCTGCTCGAATCGGGCACCATGGGCCGTGCGGCCGTGCCCTCGGGCGCATCAACCGGTTCGCGCGAAGCCATCGAGCTGCGAGACGGCGACAAGAAGCGCTATCTCGGCAAGGGCGTGCTCAAGGCGGTGGAGAACATCAACACCGAAATCTCGGAATCCGTGCTCGGCCTGGACGCCAGCGAGCAGGCCTTCCTCGACCGCACGATGATCGACCTGGACGGCACCGACAACAAGGGCCGCCTGGGCGCCAACGCCACCCTCGCCGTCTCGATGGCCGTGGCACGCGCCGCGGCCGAAGAGTCGGGCCTGCCGCTGTACCGCTACTTCGGCGGCATGGGCGGCATGCAGCTGCCGGTGCCGATGATGAACGTCATCAACGGCGGCGCGCACGCCAACAACAGCCTCGACCTGCAGGAGTTCATGATCATCCCCGTGGGGGCGCCGAGCTTCCGCGAGGCCGTGCGCTACGGCGCCGAAGTGTTCCACGCGCTCAAGAAGATCCTGGGCGACCGCGGCATCAGCACGGCGGTCGGCGACGAAGGCGGTTTCGCACCCAGCGTCGAAAGCCATGAAGCGGCAATCCAGCTGATCCTCGAAGCCATCGACAAGGCCGGCTATGTGGCGGGCGAGCAGATTGCGCTTGGCCTCGACTGCGCCGCCAGCGAGTTCTACAAGGACGGCAACTACGTGCTGTCGGGCGAGAACCTCACGCTGTCGGCCGGCAACTGGGCCGACATGCTTGCGACCTGGGTCGACAAGTACCCGATCATCAGCATCGAAGACGGCATGCACGAAGGCGACTGGGACGGCTGGAAGCTGCTCACCGACCGCCTGGGCAAGCGCGTGCAGCTGGTGGGCGACGACCTGTTCGTCACCAACACCAAGATCCTGCAGGAAGGCATCGACAAGGGCATTGCCAACTCGATCCTGATCAAGATCAACCAGATCGGCACGCTGACCGAAACCTTCGCCGCCATCGAGATGGCCAAGCGCGCGGGCTACACGGCCGTGATCTCGCACCGTTCGGGCGAAACCGAGGACAGCACCATCGCCGACATCGCGGTGGGCACCAACGCGGGCCAGATCAAGACCGGCTCGCTCTCGCGCTCGGACCGCATCGCCAAGTACAACCAGCTGCTGCGCATCGAAGAAGACCTCGGCGACATCGCCAGCTATCCCGGCCGCGGCGCGTTCTACAACCTGAAGTAGCGCGCGAAGCCGGCGGCATGCGCTCGCGCCTCGTTCCACCCATCGTGCTGTTGCTGCTGCTGGTCATCCTGCAGTGGCAGCTGTGGAACGGGCGCGGCAGCGTGCGCGACGTGGCGCAGCTGCAGTCCAAGCTGGCCGACCAGAAGGCGTCCAACGCCAAGGCCGTGGTGAACAACGAGCGGCTGGCCTCCGAGGTCAATGACCTCAAGATCGGGCTCGAGATGGTCGAAGAACGTGCACGGCAGGAGCTGGGCATGGTCAAGCCCAACGAAGTGTTCGTTCAGGTCACCCACTGAATATGGCCCCCACGCTCGGCACTGCGTGTCCTCGCTGCCCCCCGAGGGGGCCGCTCGCGCCTTGGGGCGGCCCGGCGGCGTTCGTCCGCTGATGCCCGAGTTCTTCTCGGCCCCCGCATTCGCGCTCTGGGGCTCACCGGTCAGCTGGCTCGAACTCGTGGCCGCGGTGCTGGCGCTTGCCATGGTCGGCTGCAACATGCGCGAGATCCACTGGGGTTGGCCGCTGGCGATCATCAGTTCGCTGCTTTACGTGGCGGTGTTCGCGCAGGCGCGCATCTACGGCGACGCCTCGCTGCAGGTGTTCTTCGCGATCGTCGCCTTCTGGGGCTGGTCGCAATGGCTGCGCGGCCACCGCGCCGATGGCAGCGCCTTGCACATCAGTCGGCTTTCACCGCGCGGCATGGCGCTGGCACTTGCGGCCTGCGCGCTGGCATGGCCCGCGGTCGCACTCTTCCTGCGCCGCTTCACCGACACCGACGTGCCCTGGTGGGACGGATTCTCGACCGGGCTCAGCCTCGTCGGCCAATTCCTGCTTGGGCGCAAGTTCATCGAGAACTGGCTCATCTGGCTCGCGGTGAACCTCGTGAGCGTGGGCCTGTTCATCCACAAGGGCCTGTGGCTCACGGTCGGGCTCTATGCCGTGTTCGCGGTGCTCAGCGTGGCGGGCTTTCTTGCGTGGCGCACGCGCATGCACGACGGGGCCCTGCGCGCATGACGCCCATGCTGCCGGCCGGATGCGTGATTGCGCTGCTCGGTGCCGAGAGCACCGGCAAGACCGAACTCGCCCGCGCGCTGGCGCGGCGCCTGCAGGAACGCGGCATCGCCACCACGCTGGTGGGCGAATACCTGCGCGAATGGTGCGGCCGCGAAGGCCGCACGCCCCGTTCCGACGAGCAGCGGGCCATTGCAGAAGAGCAGACGCGCCGCATCGATGCTGCGGCGGCTTCGGGTGTGGTGGTGGCCGACACCACGGCCCTCATGACCGCGGTCTACAGCGAACTGCTGTTCGGCGACACCTCGCTCCATGCCGACGCGCTGGCAGCGCAGGCGCGCTACGCGATCACCCTGCTGAGCGCACTCGACATCCCGTGGATCGCTGACCCGTTGCGCGATGGCGATCACGCGCGCGAACCGACGGACGCGCTGGTGCGCGCGGCACTTTCGGGCGCAAGGCTTTCTTTCGCCGTGGTGCATGGCACCGGCAGCGAAAGGCTCTCCAATGCGTGGAACGCCATCAATTCCATTGCCGGCAGCGAAGGCCGGGCCCGCGCGCGGGGCCGCGCCGAATCGAAACCCGCCTCCTGGTCATGGCCTTGCGAGAAGTGCTCCGACCCGGAATGCGAGCATCGGCTTTTCAGCGACCTGCTCGGACGCCGCGACACTCCTTCAACTCCCGGTTCGGAGACCTGATGTTCCCGCTTCGTTTCTCTCATCTCTCCGGCATCTTCCTTGCCGCGCTGCTGGCAGCGGCTGCCGCTGCCACGGCCGCGCCCGTAGCGGCCACCGTCGAGAACGCCACCACGGCCACCGCCTGCGCCGAGGAAGACAACGTGTCGATGGTGCTGCGCGGCGAAGGCATCCGGCGCATGCGCATCGAGGCGCTGCAGCCGGCCTACCTCGACAGCGTCGGCAACGACACCACCGCGCCCGACTTCTCGGGCTGCAACTTCGACGGCGGTGCGCATCCCACCGATCCCGCGCACAAGTTCAAGCCGCGCCGCGTGGTGCTGCTCGATGACGCGCAGTGGCGCATCGTCGGCATGACGCTGCCCAGCTTCTGGCGGCCGCAGCAGGTGCCGGTGCGCGTGGGTGCGCGCACGGACCGCGGCTTTCACATGCTGCAGATCTTCCGCAAGGAAGAAGGCAAGGCACTCGAAGCGCTGGTGCTCTACCCGGCCGACGGCTACTGGCGCATCAAGCCGCTGCCGCAGGCACGCTTCGGCGACGGGGTCTATGGCTCCTCGTTCCTGCTCGGCCCGGTCGAACAAGGCAGCCGGCCGGTGGTCGACATTGCGTCGATCCGCATCGTGCCGAAGCCGCTGGCCATCCACCTGCGCTTTGTCGGGGGCGGCAGCGCGGTGGCCAAGGTGTCCGAGATCAGCCGCGAGCGCACCGCGCTCGACGTGACGCTCTCCAAGCCCACGGCCAACGCGCGGCCCTTTGCCGTGCTGCGCTCGATGTACGTGGCACCCGACAACGCCGATGTGAGCGAACTGCGCTGGCAGGAATCGCCCGAAGCCGCGGAACAGGCGCTGCCCCTGCCCGACGTGAAGACGCTGAGCGCCACGCAAGTGCGCTTCGGGCGCAGCCTGCCGTCGCGCCACAACACCAGTGCACCCGATATCGCGTTCAGCGATTTCGACGGCAAGGCGCCGCGCTGAGCGGGGCGCGCCGCCGGCTCGCCCATGCGCCGAACCTCACTCGGCGAAGACGCTACTGCACGACCGGGCTGCCCGGAATCTGGTCGCCCGGCGGCTTGAAGAGCTGCGCCGCATCGACCGCGTCGAAGCGGTACTGCTTGCCGCAGAAGTCGCAGCCCACCTCGATGTCGCCGCGCTCCGCCAGGATCTCTTCGGCCTCCTCGACGCCGAGTCCGCGGATCATCTGCGCCACGCGATCGCGGCCGCAGGTGCAGGCGAAGTGCGGGCCCAGCAGGCCGGCCTGCGGCTCGAAGCGCAGCAGCTTTTCTTCCCAGAACAGGCGGCGAAGAATGGTCTCGATATCAAGCGTGAGCAACTCGTCGCGCGTGAGGCTCGAGGCAAGGATCGAGATGCGGTTGTAGTCCTCGTTGCGGCCGATCTGGTCTTCGTTGGCCTGGTCGTGGTCCCTGTCCGATGTGCCTTCGAGGTTGCCCTCGCCCTTCACCGGCAGGCGCTGGATCAGGAGGCCGGCCGCCACCTGGTCGTCGGCCGCGAGCACCAGCGTGGTGTCGAGCTGTTCGCTCTGCAGCATGTAGTGCTGCAGCACGTCGCTGAGCCTGCCGAGCTTCTCGCCCTCGTCGTCGAACAGCGGCACCACGCCCTGGTAGGGCGTCGTGCCCGGCAGCTTGTCCTTGGGATCGAGCGTGATGGCGCAGCGGCCCTTGTTGTTGACGTTGACCATCTCGGGCAGGCGCGCATCGGCCGGCAGGTCGCCGATCACCTTGGCGGTGGCGCGCAGGCTCAGGTCGGGCTTGGCCTCGGCCACGGCCACCTTGACCGGGCCGTCGCCGAAGATCTGCAGGATCAGCGCGCCGTTGAACTTGATGTTGGCCTGCATCAGCGTGGCCGCGGCCGTCATCTCGCCGAGCAGTTCGGCCACGGGCGGCGCATAGGCGCCGGTGGACGTGTTGGAGGCGCGCCGCGCCAGGATTTCCTGCCACGCATCTGTCAGGCGCACGATCATGCCGCGCACCGGCAGGCCATCGAACAGGAATTTGTGCAGCTCGCTCAAAACGGATTCTTCTTTCTGTTGGGCCTGCGCTGTGTCAGGCAATTTTCTTGAGGCCTTTCGCGTAGCGAATGGCGTTTTGTACGTAATGGTCGGAGCCGTGCCGCAGGCGGGCAGCGTCTTCGTCGCTGATCGTGCGCATCACCTTGGCGGGCGAACCGAAGATCAGGGAATTGTCGGGAAACTCCTTGCCCTCGGTCACGACGCTGCCGGCGCCAACAATCGAATTGCGGCCGATCTTCGCGTTATTCAAGACCACCGCCTGGATGCCGATCAGCGAGTTGTCGCCGATGGTGCAGCCATGCAGCATGACCTGGTGGCCGATGGTGACGTTCTCGCCGATGGTGAGCGGGCTGCCGGGGTCGGAATGCAGCATCGACATGTCCTGCACGTTGCTGTTGCGCCCGATCGTCATCTTCTCGTTGTCGCCGCGCAGCACCGCGCCGAACCAGACGCTCGCGTTGTCGCCCAGCTGCACGTTGCCGATCACCTCCGCGCTGTCGGCGACCCATGCGCCGGTGCCGAGTTGCGGCGCAACGCCGTCGAGTTCATAGAGGGCCATCGTGGAGTCTCCGGGGGCAAAACCTAGAATTGTAGGGATGCACCCCCGATTGAGCGCGCTGGCCGCGCTGCGGCTCACCGATCCAGATCAGAAGGTCGCGGCAACACGCGCCGCCGCTGCCCTGGCCGCTACCGATTCCATAGCAACCGACCCTCTGCGCGTCGTGGGCGATGACATCGGCGTGCCGGGCCGCCCCGAGCGCCCGCTGCGCGTGGCCGCCACCGCGGTACAGAAACGCTCGCCCTTCACACCCGAAGGCCGCGCCGCGCTGATCCATTCGATCTGCCACATCGAGTTCAACGCCATCAACCTCGCGCTCGATGCGGTCTGGCGCTACGACGGCATGCCCGAGGCCTACTACCGCGACTGGCTGCGCGTGGCCGATGAAGAGGCGCAGCATTTCACGCTGCTGCATGCGCACCTGCAGGGCATGGGTTATTGCTACGGCGACTTCCCGGGCCACGACGGGCTCTGGAGCATGTGCGAGAAGACGAAGGACGACGTGCTCGCGCGCATGGCGCTGGTGCCGCGCACGCTCGAAGCACGCGGGCTCGATGCCACGCCGCTCATCCAGGCCAAGCTCAGGCGCGTCAACACGCCCGATGCGCTGCGCGCGGTCGAGATCCTCGACATCATCCTGCGCGACGAGGTGGGCCATGTCGCCATCGGCAACCACTGGTATCGCTGGCTCTGCGAACGCGAGGGCCGCGATCCCGAGGCGACCTACCCCGAACTCGTGGCGCGCTACGAGGCGCCGCGCCTGAAGCCGCCCTTCAACCTCGAAGCCCGCGGGCGTGCGGGCTTCAGCGCCGAAGAGCTGCGCGCGCTCTCGGCCGGCGGCAAGGACTGAATCGCAGCCTACGCGGGCCTGGCGTGCACGACCAGCTTGGGCGTGAAGTTCTGCACCACGTCGCCATCCTGGTTGAGCGTGCGGCAGCGCATCGTCACCATCGCCCGGCCCGGCTTGGAGCGAGAAGGCACGATCTCGACCACTTCGCTCACCACATGCAGCACATCGCCGGGCCGCGTCGGCTTGGGCCACTGCAGCTCGCCGCCCGAGCCGATGACGCCCTCGGCCAGCGGAATACCGCTTTCCACCAGCAGCTTCATCGTGAGCGCCGCCGTGTGCCAGCCGCTGGCTGCAAGGCCGCCGAAGAAGGTGCTTTTCGCGGCCTCTTCGTCGGTGTGGAAGGGCTGCGGATCGAACTGCAACGCAAAGGCCTTGATCTGCGCCACATCCAGCGCATGTTCGCCGCTCTGGAAGCGGTCGCCGACCGACAGGTCTTCGAGGTAGAGCGCGCGCTTGGCGCCGGTGTCGTCAGGGAGTGCCGCCATGGGAGTTCCTTGTAGTGCCTGCGCGCATTCTCGAACAACAATCGCTCAGACGCGCTCGAGGATGGTGGCAATGCCCTGTCCGCCGCCGATGCATTGCGTGGCCAGCGCATAGCGGCCCTTCTCGCGCGCGAGCAGCGAAGCCGCCTTGCCCGTGATGCGCGCACCGGTCGCGCCCAGCGGGTGGCCGATGGCAAGGCCGCCGCCGTCGAGGTTGATCTTTGCCGCGTCGAGGCCGAGATCGCGGATGCAGGCCAGCGCCTGCGACGAGAAGGCTTCGTTGAGCTCGATCACGTCGAGGTCGGCCGCGCTGAGGCCCGCACGCGCCAGCGCCTTGCGGGTCGCGGGGATCGGGCCGATGCCCATGACGGCCGGATCGACGCCCACGGTCGCAAAGGACTTGATGCGTGCAAGCGGCTGCAGATGGTGTTTTGCGGCGAAGGCATCGCTGGTCACGAGCACGACTGCGGCGCCATCGGTCAGCGGGGAAGAGGTGCCGGCCGTCACCACACCATCGGGACGGAACGCCGGCTTGAGGCCCGCCAGCGCCTCGGCCGAGGTGACCGGGCGGATGCAGCCATCGGCATTGACCACCTCGCCCGAGGCCAGGCGCACCGGCACGATCTCGCCCGCCAGGCGGCCTTGCGCGCGCGCGGCAGCGGCCTTGCGGTGCGACTCGACCGCAAAGGCCTCCTGGTCGGCGCGGCTCACGTTCCAGCGCTGCGCGACGTTCTCGGCGGTCTCGCCCATCGAGATGTAGGCATCGGTGCTGTCCTTCAGCTCGGGGTTCGGCGAGAAGTTGAAGCCGCCCTGCGGCACCATCGTCATCGACTCCACGCCCACGCACAGGAAGGCCTCGCCCATGCCCGCCTCGATCTGCGCCGCGGCAATGTGCACGGCCTGCATCGACGAACCGCAGAAGCGGTTCACCGTCATGCCGCCCACTTCATGCGGCAGCCCCGCGAGCAGCCCGACGATGCGCGCGAGGTTGTTGCCCTGCGAGGCCTCGGGGTAGGCGCAGCCCAGGATGATGTCCTCGAGCAGCGCGGGGTCGAGGTCGGTGCGCTGCAGCAGGCCGCGAACCACGCCGGCGGCCAGCGTGTCGGGGCGCACCTCGGCGAGCGCTCCCTTCTTCGCGAAGTGGAAAGGCGAGCGGGCGTAGGCGGAAATGACGGCTTTCATGGGAACACTCCTTGATCAAAAAACCTACCATCCAATCGGTAGGCAACGAGGCCAAAAAATAAGCACGCGCGGCGTGCCTGCGATGTTGTCCGGCGGTCAGCCGGGCAACGAACTCCTGAGCTGCGCGATGGCCTCGTCGAAGTCCTCGACACGGCCCGTCATGCGCGATGCGAGCAGCGCGCCCTGGCACACCGAGAACACATAGGCCGCCTGCGATGCAACCGATGCGCCCTTCTTCTGCCGGGCCGGCGCCAGCGCGCCCAGCACGCCCGTGAGCCACAGCACCTGGGTGTTGCGCAGCTCCTGCACGGCCTGGCGCAGTTCCTCGTCGATGCAGTCCCACCCCGGCGTCAGCGCTCCCGCGGGACACATGCCCGAGCCCGCCTTGAGCGTGTCGCGGTACATGCGGAAATAGGATTCGAGCGCGTCCTTCGGCGTGCGCACCCGCGCCGCGTCCCAGTCCTTGAAGAGCTGGGTGGCCTGGCGGATCACCGCGATGCCCAGCGCTTCCTTGGTCGGAAAGTGGTGGTACAGGCTCGCCTTGCGGATGCCGACCGCATCGGCCACGTCCTGGAAGCTGAAGCCCAGGTACGAGCGCGTTTCGATCAGGCGGCGCGCCACCCCGAGGATCTGCTCCCGGGTGCTGCCGGCGAGGAGTCCGGCGGGTGTGGCGATAGCGCTGCTCATCTACCTACTATAAGGTAGGGAAATCGGAACCTCAAGCCGCAGGGTCAATCGGCCTTGATGTTCGCGGCCTTGACGATGCGCCCGTTGCCTTCGAACTCTGAAGCGATCTCCTTCGCGAAGGCCGCGGGGGTGCCGCCGATGGGTACATTGTCGGTGGCCGTGAGCTTGGCGCGCAGCTCGGGGCTGGCCAGGGCCTTGTTGATCTCGGCGTTGTACTTCGCGATCAATGCCGGCGGCGTGGCCGCGGGCGCGAAGATGCCGAACACCGAATTGATGTTTGCCGCGCTGTAGCCCAGCTCGCCCAGCGTGGGCACCTGCGGCAGGCTTTCGAGCCGAGCCGGCGCACCCACGGCCAGCGGACGCAGCTTGCCCGACTGGATGTGCGAAGTGAGCGTCGGGCTCGCATTGCTCGAGAGAATTTCGAACTGCCCGCCGAGCGCATCGTTGAGCTGCTGGCCACCGCCCTTGTAGGGCACGTGCGTGATGTCGACGCCCGTGGCCGCCCTCACCTGCTCGAGCACGATGTGACCGAGCGATGCCGGCCCCGAGGTGGCCCAGCGCACCGCGCCGGGCTGCGCCTTCGCGTCGGCGATCAGCGCGCGAAAGTCCCGCGCCTTGCTGGCCGGCGTGGCGATCAGCAGCACCGGCGAATACATCACGCTCGCGACCGGCGCGATGTCCTTCAGCGGATCGAAGGGCAGCTTGCCCAAGTGCGGGCTCAACACCAGCGGGCTGATGGCCGAGAAGCCCAGCGTTGCGCCATCGGGCGCGGCCTTGGCCACGGCGTCCATGCCGATGGCACCGCTGGCGCCGGCCCGGTTGTCGACCACCACCGTGGTGCCCAGCTGCGCGGCGAGCTTGTCGCCGAGTGCGCGCGCGACCACGTCGCTGACGCCGCCCGCGGGATACGCCACGATGAGGCGGATGGTCTTGGGAACGGCCTGGGCCTGGACGCCGGCGGCAGCGCAGAGCGCGGCGGCGGCGAAGAGCCACGACGGCTTGAACGGGAATTGCATGGAACTCATTGAAAGTCTGATTAATCGAGTTGCAATTTGCGCTCACGAATGAGCCTGGACCACTTCTCATTGTCGGCCTTGACGAAGGCCGCGAACTCGGCCGGTCCGAGCGGATGCACCTCGGCCCCGGCAGCAGCGAACTTGGCCTTGATCGCAGGTTGCGCCAATGCACGGGCCAGTTCGCCGGAGAGCCGGTCGACCACGTCCTTCGGCATGTTGGCCGGCCCGACCAGCCCCTGGAACCCGACCGACTCCATGCCCCCGAGGCCCAGCTCCTTCACGGTCGGCACATCGGGCAGTTGTGGATCGCGCACCGGCCCGGTCACCGCCAGCGCCTTGAGCTTGCCGCCCTTCACCTGCGGCAGCAGCACGCTGCCCGCGTCGATCAGGATCTGCGTCTGACCACCGAGCAGGTCTTGCACCGCAGGGGCGCTGCCCTTGTACGGCACATGGGTCATGTCGAGACCGGTCACCTGGTTCATCAGTTCGCCGTTCAGGTGCGTCGAGGTGCCGTTGCCGCCCGAGGCGAAGTTGACCTTGCCCGGTTGCCCCTTGGCCCAGGCAACGAACTCCTTCAGGTCCCTGGCCGGATGGTCGGGCCGCGTCACCGCGATGTAGCTGCCCTGGCTGATCTGGCCGATGTAGGTGAACTGCTTGATCGGGTCATAGGGTGGCTTGCTCTGCAGGTACGGCGCGATGGCAAACGGCCCTGTGTTGGCAAGCAGCAGCGTGTAGCCGTCGGCCGGCTGCCGCGTGAGTTCCGTGGCGGCGATCATGCCACTCGCGCCGGGCTTGTAGTCGACCACCAACTGCTGTTTGAGGGCCTCCTGCAGCGGCACTTGCACCGTACGCGCCGCGAAGTCGATGCCGCCGCCGGGCGGGTAGCCGACGATCAGACGGATGGGCTTGGCGGTGGGAAATCCCTGCGCCACGGCAAGGCCGGCAACGGCCGCCAGCGCAATGCCGGCGCAGAGCTTGTTGAAATTCACGATCCTGTCTCCTCGAATGAATCAGCGATTCTGAAGCAGGTGCGCGAGCGTCGCCGCATTGCCAACCGCCTCGCCGCCCGCCGTGTTGTCAAAGATGCACCAGCACTCCGCGCCTTCTTCTCGCGCTTGCATCAAGCGCCGCGCGAGCCGCGCCAGCAGCGCATCGTCGTAGGCCGACCAGTAGCGGCGTGGCGATCCGTGCAGTCGCAGATAAACGAGACCGGGCCATCCGCCGGGCGATCCAGCCTCGTCGAACAGCACCGGATCGGCCAGCACGCGCCCGACTCGCAAGCGCGACAGCAACGACTCGGCCGCGGGCACGAACCAGCTGCGGTGCCGCGGCTCCAGCGCAACCGCCCCGGCACGCCTTCGCCGCACATCGGCAAGAAACCGCCGGACCACGCCTTCGTCGAACGCGAGGCTCGGCGGCAATTGCACGACGAGGCAGCCGAGCCTCTCGCCCAGCCCCGCGACCTGCGCAAGGAATTCATCGAAGGCCGGCATGACACCGACCAGCCGCTGTTCGTGCGTGATCGTCTGCGGCAGTTTGACCGCGAAGCGGAAGGCGCCAGGCGTGCTCGCAGCCCAACGCTCATAGGTCTCGCGCCGGTGCGGCTGGTAGAACGACGTGTCGATCTCGACCGCATCGAAGCGCTGTGCATAGCGCTGCAGGTGCGAGCCTTCGGGTGGGAACTCGGACCACAGGGCACGGGGCAGGCTCCAGCCCGCGCAACCGATACGCAGCGACGCCGGCAGCGGCTCAACCGCGTGGATGATGCGCGGCATGCAATTGCTTGAGGCGCTCGCGCGCCACGTGGGTGTAGATGGTGGTCGTGGAAATATCGGCATGGCCGAGCAGCAATTGCACCGCGCGCAGATCCACGCCGTGGTTCAGCAGGTGCGTGGCGAAGGCATGGCGCAAGGTGTGCGGCGACAGCGGCACGTGGATGCCGGCCGCGGCGGCCTGCTTCTTCACGATGATCCAGAACATCACGCGCGTCATGCCGGCGCCGCGCGCGGTCACGAACAGGTCGGGCGTCTGCTGCCCGTCAAGGATGGCGGGGCGCGACTCCTCCAGGTAGCGCTCGATCCAGCGCCGCGCCTCCCCACCGAACGGCACGAGGCGCTCCTTGCTGCCCTTGCCGAGCACGCGCAGCACGCCGTCGTTCAGGCTCATGTCGATGACCTTGAGCGCCACCAGCTCGCTCACGCGCAGGCCGCTCGCATACATCAGCTCGAGCATCGCGCGGTCGCGCAGGCCGAGCGGGGTCTCGACGTCGGGCGCGGCCAGCAGGTCGTCGACCTGTTTTTCCGACAGCGTCTTGACGGCCCGCGGCATCTGCCGCGCGGGCGCGAGCCGGATGCTCGGGTCGGCCGCGATGCGCCGCTCGCGCAGCGCCCAGCGGTAGTAGCGCTTGAACACCGTGAGCCGCCGGTTGGCCGAAGTGGCCTTGCCCTTGGTCGACAGGCGCGCGCCCATGTAGGCCTGCAGGTCGGACTCCTGCGCCGTGTCGAGCGCGCCGCCGCTGCGCTGCCTGCCCAGCCACTGCGCGAACAGCGCAAGGTCGCGGCGGTAGGCGGCCAGCGTGTTCTTCGACAGTCCGTCTTCGAGCCACAGGGCGTCGATGAAGTCGTCGATCTCGGGAGTTTGTGTGGCGGCGGCCTCGGTCATGGGCTGCAAGATAACAAAAAGAAAAAAGCCGCCCGTGGCGCGGGCGGCTTCGGCAGGGTGGGCGAGGCTCAGTCCAGCTTGAGCTTCTGCTTCACCACCACCTGCTTGTAGACCTCGTACTCGGCCTTGATCTGCGCGGCGAACTGCTCGGGCGTATTGGCCACGATCAGCGAACCCGTGTCCTCGATGCGCTTCTTCACGGCCGGGTCTTCCACCGCCTTCTTGACGCCGGCGCTGATCTTGTCGACCACTTCCTTCGGCAGGCCCTTGGGGCCCAGGATGCCGTAGTACGCCATGCGGTTGACCGGCTCGAGCCCGACTTCCTTGAAGGTCGGCACGTTGGGCAGCGCGGCCAGGCGCTGCGGCGCCGACACCACGATGGGCACCAGCCGTCCACTCTGGATGAAAGGCATGGCCGACGGGATGTTGTCGAACATGATCGGCACCTGGCCGGCCACCACGTCGTTGAGCGCGGGGCCCGCGCCGCGGTAGGGAATGTGCGTGACGAAGGTGTTGGTGAGGCTCTTGTAGAGCTCCATCAGCAGGTGGCCGATGCCGCCCGTGCCCGACGAGGCGTACGAATACTTGCCGGGGTTCTTCTTGAGCTCGGCCACGAACTCCGCGTAGTTCTTGGCCGGGAAGCTCGGGTTGACCGCAATGATGTTGGGCGTGGCCGCGATGTTGATGATCGGCGTGAAGTCGTTGATCGGGTCGTACGGCACCTTGGGATTGATGGCCGGGTTGGCCGCCGTGCTCGAGACCGTGGCAACGCCGAGCTTGTAGCCGTCGGGCGTGGCGCGCGCCGTTTCGGCCGCACCCACGATGCCGCCGCCGCCCGCGCGGTTGATCACCACCACCGGCTGGCCCAGCACCTTGCCCAGCGGATCGGAAATCACACGCGCCACGATGTCGGTGGTGCCACCCGGCGCAAAGGGAACGCTCAGTTCGATCGGCTTGTTGGGATAACCCTGCGCGAAGCTCTGGCCCGCGGCCGCGACCAGCGCGGCGGCCCCCACCATGGCCCCCCATTGACGACGTTGCATCTGCATCTCCTTGATTGAGTAATGTCGAAAAATCAAAGCACCGGATGCTAGCCGCTTCGCGATTTACCCCGTGCTGTGGAATACCCATGGTCGGCCACGGTTTATGCTCGAAGCGGTGAACTTCGCACAGCTGCTCTTCCCGGATTTTTCGCTCATTGCCATCGGCTGGCTGCTTTGCCGCTACACCGCGCTCGACCGCCGCGTGTGGGACCAGGTCGAAAGCCTGGTGTACTACTTTCTATTCCCGGTGCTGCTGTTTCATTCGATCGTGCGCAGCCCGCTCGATTTTGCCGCCACCTCGAGCCTGCTGACCGCGGGCGTGGGCATCGGCCTCTGCGGCATCGCGATGGCCTACGCGCTGCCCCATGTGCCCGGCCTCGCGTCGCACATCGACCGCCGCGACCATGCCGCCAGCGCGCAGATCGCATTCCGCTTCAACTCCTTCATCTGCCTTGCGCTGGCCGAACGGCTGGCCGGTGCGCAGGGCCTGCTGCTGATCGCGGTGCTGATCGGCGTGTGCGTGCCGATGTTCAACATCGCGGCCGTCTGGCCGATGGCGCGGCATGCCGAGAGCGGCTTCGCGCGGCAGCTGGTGCGCAACCCGCTGATCGTCGCCACGCTGGCCGGGCTGCTGGCCAACGTGCTGGGCTTCACCGTTCCGAGCTGGGCCACGCCCACGCTCACGCGCATCGGTGCCGCATCGCTCGCGCTCGGCCTGCTGGCAGCGGGTGCGGGCATGCAGTTCGCCACGCTGGGGTGCGGCAAGGTGCTCGCGGTGTCGGTACTGTCCATCAGGCATCTGTTCCTGCCGCTGGTGGCCTGGGGCCTGTCTCTTGCGCTGCGGCTGGACGCGACCCAGGCCTCGGTGCTGATGGCGTTTTCCGCCGTGCCCACGGCCTCCAGCGCCTATGTGCTGGCGGCACGCATGGGCTACAACGGACCGTACGTGGCGGGCCTCGTGACGCTGTCCACCTTGCTGGGGGTGGCGAGCCTGCCGTTTGCGCTGGCGCTGCCGCGCTAGGGTTCGTTCAGCGTTCGGGCCGCTGCGCCAGCGCCCAGGCCACATGCTCGCGCACCAGCTCGCTGGCATCCGAGGCCCGCGTGGCCAGCGCCTCCGCGGCGCCGCTCTCGCCCGCGCGCAGCGCGTTTCCCAGCGCCACGGCGATGTTGCGCAGCCAGCGTTCATGCCCGATGCGCCGGATCGGGCTGCCTTCGGTGAAGCGCAGAAAATCTTCCTCGCTCCAGGCAAAGAGCGCAGCCAGTGCCTGGCCGGTCAGCCCTTCGCGCGCGTCGAAGTCGGGCAGCGCGCTCTTCTTCGCGAACTTGTTCCAGGGGCAGATCAGCTGGCAGTCGTCGCAGCCGTAGATGCGGTTGCCCATCAGGGGCCGAAGCTCCAGCGGGATCGGTCCGCCGTGCTCGATGGTCAGGTACGAAATGCAGCGCCGCGCATCGAGCCGGTATGGCGCGACGATGGCCTTGGTCGGGCAGATATCGATACAGGCGCTGCAGCTCCCGCAATGCGCGCTGACCGGCTCGCTTTCGGGCAGCGCCATGTCGACGTAGATCTCGCCCAGGAAGAACATCGAGCCCGCGCCGCGGTCCAGCACCAGCGTGTGCTTGCCGCGCCAGCCCTGGCCGCTGCGCGATGCGAGTTCGGCTTCGAGCACCGGGGCCGAATCGGTGAAGGCGCGATGGCCGAACGGCCCCACTTCCTCGGCGATGCGCTCGGCCAGCCTGGCCAGCCGCGCACGCAGCACCTTGTGGTAGTCGCGGCCGCGCGCATAGACCGAGACGATCGCTTCGCCGGGCCGCGCGAGGCGCTCGAATTCCACGGCCTGCCAATCATCGAGCGGCGTGTCGCGCGGCAGGTAGTCCATGCGCGCCGTGATGACGCTCACCGTGCCCGGCACCAGTTCGGCCGGCCGCGCGCGGCGCGTGCCATGCGTTGCCATGTATTTCATCTCGCCATGGAACCCATGGGCCAGCCATTGCATCAGACCTTCCTCGGCGCTCGATAGATCGACGCCCGCGATTCCGATTTGGGAGAATCCGAGTTCCCGGGCCAATGCCTGAATACGAGCAACGAGTGGATGGCTGACGATCACTTGCCGATTGTAGAAATTCCGAAGAACGCCGGCCGCACGCTGCACTGGCGCAGCGAGGACGACACCGCCGCCTTCGCGCGCGCGCTGGCGGCCTCGCCCGCGCTGCGCGATGCCTTCATCGCGCTGCATGGCGATCTCGGCGCCGGCAAGACCACCTTCGTGCGCCACCTGCTGCGCGCGCTCGGCATCGAGGGCCGCATCAAGAGCCCGACCTATGCGGTGGTCGAGCCGCACGAGGCGCCCGACGGCCTTGCCATCTTCCATTTCGACTTCTACCGCTTCAACGATCCGCGCGAGTGGGACGACGCCGGCTTCCGCGACATCTTCGCGGGACCGGGCCTCAAGCTCGCGGAGTGGCCAGAAAACGCTGCCGGCCGCACACCAATTGCCGACCTCGCTATTAAAATAGAAGCAATGACAGACGACACACGCAGCGTGACCCTCTTGGCGAACACTCCTCGCGGCAGCGACCTGCTGACGCACGCCGGCGCATGAAGGCGAGCGGCCTCAAGCGGCGCGTGCTGCTCCAGGGCGGCAGCATCGCGCTGATGCTCGGCGTGCACCAGATCGCGCGCGGCGCCACCATCCTCGCGGTGCGTGTATGGCCTGCGGCCGACTACACGCGCGTGACCATCGAATCCGATGCGCGGCTGCATTCGCAGCAGTTGGTCGTCGGCAGTCCGCCGCGGCTGGCGGTGGACATCGAAGGCATCGATCTCAATCCCGAGCTGCGCGAACTGGTCGGCAAGATCAAGCCCGGCGATCCGTACATCAACGGCCTGCGCGTGGGCCAGAACGCGCCGAAGGTGGTGCGCATCGTGTTCGACCTCAAGCAGGCCGTGGTGCCCCAGGTGTTCTCGCTCGCGCCCATTGCCGCGTACAGGCACCGGCTGGTGCTCGACCTGTACCCCGAAAAAGCCGTCGATCCAATGGAGGCGCTGATCACCGAGCGCCTGCGCGAGGCGCCGCGCAGCGGCGGCGGCGGCAACGACACCGCCGTGGCCACGGCACCCGCGGTGCCGCCGCCCACCGCGCCCTCTTCGCGCCTTGCGCCCGACGGCGGACCGCCGATCCTCGTGCGGCCTTCGCCCAACGTGCCCGCGCCGCGCCCTGCGCCCGACAGCATCGCGCCGCCGCCCGCCCGCCCGCCGGCCGCGGCGGCCGGGCCCGCACCCGATCCGCTGGGCGAACTGATGGCGCAGCAGTCGACACGGCCCGGCCTTGTCGCGCCACCAGCGCCCATTGCGCCCATTGCGCCCGTTCCACCTGCTGCACCTGTTGCGCCCCTGGCCCCCGCGCGCAGCAGCGCCACCGCAAGCCGCACCGACCGCATCATCATCGTGGCGCTCGATCCAGGCCATGGCGGCGAAGACCCGGGCGCCATCGGTCCCAACGGCACGCGGGAGAAAGACATCGTGCTGCAGATTGCGCACCGCCTGCGCGACCGCATCAACGCCAGCAGCGTCAACGGCAACCCGATGCGCGCGTTTCTCACGCGTGACGCCGATTTCTTCGTGCCGCTGGGCGTGCGCGTGCAGAAGGCGCGGCGCGTGCAGGCCGACCTCTTCGTGAGCATCCACGCCGATGCGTTCACCACGCCCGCCGCGCGCGGCGCGAGCGTCTTTGCGCTGAGCCAGAGCGGCGCCTCGAGCAGCGCCGCGCGCTGGCTCGCCAACAAGGAAAACGAAGCCGACAAGGTGGGCGGCGTGAACGTCGGCAACCACGAAGTGCAGGTGCAGCGCGCGCTGCTCGACATGAGCACCACGGCGCAGATCAACGACAGCCTCAAGCTCGGCGGCGCCATGCTCGGCGAGATCCGCGGCATCGGCGCGCGGCTGCACAAGCCGCTCGTCGAGCAGGCCGGCTTCGCGGTGCTCAAGGCACCCGACATCCCGAGCGTGCTGGTCGAAACGGCGTTCATCAGCAACCCTGAAGAAGAAGCGAACCTGCGCAGCGTGAGCTACCAGGAAAGCCTTTCCGATGCGCTGATGCGCGGCATCCAGCGCTACTTTGCGCAGAACCCGCCGCTGGCGCGCAGCCGCCAGCTCTAGGGCTCCGCTCGCCCTGCCGTCCCACGCCGAGCGGCCCGTGGCAGCGCACAGGCAAGCGCGGCAGGCTCCTACACAGGGTGCCGGCGCCTTTTGACCATCATGGTCCCATCACTCTGGAAAGGTGGACATCATGATGAAGACACGAATCTGGATTGCCGCTGCGGCGGCAACCACGGCCATGGCACTGGCAGGCTGCGCATCCGGCCCCAATCAGAATCTGGGCACCGGCATTGGCGCGCTTGGCGGCGCGGCAGTGGGCCACGCCATTGGCGGCAACACCGGCAGTACCCTGGGCGGCGCAGCCATTGGTGGTGTGATCGGCAATCAAGTGGGACGCAGTGTGGACGAACGCAACTACTACGAGAGCCAGCGCGCCTATCCGCCGAGCGGCTACTACCCCAACAACGGGCCGAGATACTGACCCTATTCCACTCTCATTGAAGCGCGCCACGGGCGCGCTTTTTTTTGCCGGCGATCAGGCCTTCGAAGGCAGCTGCGCGCGCGCCTTCTCCGCGCGCGACGCACGCCAGGCGCCGAAGATCGCGATCAGACCCGGCACGAAGATCAGCGCCCAGATGATCTTGTCGAGATGCTCGCGCACGAACGGCAGGTTGCCGAAAAAGTAACCCGCCGTTGCGATGCCGAGCACCCAGATCAGCGCGCCGACCACGTTGAACATGGTGAATTTCGCGCGGCTCATTTCGGCCACGCCGGCCACGAAGGGCGCGAAGGTGCGGATGAAGGGCATGAAGCGCGCAAGGATGATCGTGACGCCGCCGTAGCGCTCATAGAACGCATGGGCCTGGTCGAAGGCCTTGCGGTTGAAGAAGCGCGAGTTCTCCCACTGGAAGACCTTGGGCCCGAAATAGCGGCCGATGCTGTAGTTGCACTGGTCGCCCAGAATGGCCGCGGCAATGAGCACCGCGCAGGCCAGCGGAAAGCTCATGAGCCCCACGCCGCACAGCGCGCCCACGATGAACAGCAGCGAATCGCCGGGCAGGAAGGGCATCACCACCGCGCCGGTCTCCACGAACACGATCAGGAAGAGCAGCGCATAGACCCAGGGGCCATAGGCAACGACGAAGGCCTCGAGATGTTTGTCGACGTGCAGGATGAAGTCGACGAGAAAGCTGATGATTTCCATGGTCGCGGATTATCCTTGCTGCGCGCCGCGTGGCGTCCCATGACGAATTCGGAGACCCTCGATGACAGGTCGATACATCCGGATCGGGCCTGCCGATGCCGGGCTGAAGGGCTGGCGGAGGCTGCACGACGCCGCGGCGGCCGGCTTCTAGAATGCTCGCGTGAGCGCCCTTCCCTCTTCCATTCCGTCCCTCCAACGCCGTCCCATCCGCGAGCTTCCCGACGAACTGATCAGCCAGATCGCCGCGGGCGAAGTGGTCGAACGGCCGGCCTCCGTGGTGCGCGAACTGCTCGACAACGCCCTGGACGCCGGCGCGCGCCAGGTCACGGTGCGGCTGGCCTCGGGCGGCGTGCGGCTGATCTCGGTCGAAGACGACGGCCAGGGCATTCCGCGGGAGGAACTCACGGTGGCGCTGCGCCGCCATGCCACCAGCAAGATCGCGAGCCTGAACGATCTCGAGACCGTGGGCACCATGGGGTTTCGCGGCGAGGCCCTCGCGGCCATCAACGCCATTGCGGAGCTCAGCATTCTTTCGCGCTTTGCGGGCGCCGACGGCGCCTTCGCGCTCGACGGCCGCACCGGCGAACTGCGGCCGGTGGCCCGCGCCGTCGGCACCACGGTCGAGGTGCGCGAGCTGTTCTTCGCGACGCCGGCGCGGCGCAAGTTCCTGAAGACCGATGCCACCGAACTGGCCCATTGCATCGAGGCCGTGCGCCGCCATGCACTGGCGCGGCCCGAAGTCGGCTTCTCGGTGTGGCACGACGGCAAGCTGATGGAGCAGTGGCGCGCCGCCGACCAGCGCGAGCAGCGCCTGGCCGATGCGCTCAGCGACGATTTCGTGGCGCAGAGCGTGGTCGTCGACCATTTGGGCGGTGCGGTGCGCGTCGCCGGCCGTGCCGGCATTCCGGATGCCGCGCGCTCGCGTGCCGACCAGCAGTTCTTCTACGTCAACGGCCGCTTCGTGCGCGACAAGGTGCTCTCGCATGCCGTGCGCAGCGCCTACGAAGACGTGCTGCACGGCCAGCGCCAGCCCGTGTATGCGCTGTACCTCGAAATCGATCCCTCGCGGGTCGACGTGAACGTGCATCCGACCAAGATCGAGGTGCGTTTTCGCGATGGCCGCGAGGTGCACCAGGCGGTGCGCCACGCGATCGAGAACGCGCTTGCCGCGCCGCGCGCTGGCGATGCCGCCGCGTCGGCGGCGCCTCCACAGCCCTTCTTCAAGCCGAACCTGCCCGCCTCGGGCGCCGGCTGGGCCCAGCCCGGCATCAATTTCGTGGCCGCGGAGCGCGGCGCCGGCGATTTCGAAGCCATGTGGCCCCGGCGCACCGGCAACGAATCGGCACCCGAGCCCGGCGCATCCCGCTGGCCGATGGCCGGCGAGGCGCCGCCCGTGCCGTTCCGGGCCCCTGTCGGGCTGCCGGCCGAATCGACTGGCGCAGGCGCCCTCGCCACCCACGAGCAAGCCTGGCCACTGGGCCGCGCCCTGGCGCAGCTGCAGGGCATCTACATCCTGGCCGAGAACAGCCAGGGCCTGATCGTGGTCGACATGCACGCAGCCCACGAACGCATCGTCTACGAGCGGCTCAAGACCCAGCTCGACGGCGCCGCCATCACGAGCCAGCCGCTGCTGATTCCGGCCACCTTCGCGGCCACGCCGCAGGAAGTGGCCACCGCCGAGGCCTGCGCCGCCGTGCTGCCCACGCTGGGCCTGGAAATTACGCCTTTCTCGCCGCGCACCCTTGCGGTGCGCGCGGTGCCGGGCACGCTGGCCGACGGCGATCCGGTGGAACTCGCGCGCAGCGTGCTGGCCGAACTGGCCCAGCACGATGCCAGCACCGTGGTACAGCGGGCACAGAACGAATTGCTCTCGACCATGGCCTGCCATGGTGCGGTGCGCGCCAACCGCAAGCTCACCGTCGACGAAATGAACGCCTTGTTACGCCAAATGGAGGCCACCGAGCGTTCGGACCAGTGCAACCATGGCCGCCCCACTTGGCGGCAGCTGTCGATCCGGGAGCTGGACGCGCTTTTTATGCGCGGCAGATAGCAAATCAGGGCATCTTGAGGGTTTTTCCGGGGTTTTCGGAGGTCATCCGTGAAGCGGGCACGGGCGTTGCATGTGTAGAACAAAGTGCCACTCGAGCACCGTGGGGAGGTGCTGGAGCGCAATGTCGGCGCGTTTCAGCCGAAAGCATGAACTTTCCGCCGGCTTCGCTGTCCCTCTAAGCTCATGAAACGCTGGTCACTCCTTGCCTCCGTTCTTTCGCTGTGCGCCCTTCTGGCCGCCGGCTGCTCCACATTCGACGAACAGCAACGCGAGTGGATCTTTCAGCCCAGCGACCGCAGCTGGGGCAACACCGCCACCATGACCGAGGGCATGCAGGACGTCTGGATCGACTTCCAGTCGTCCATCACCGGCGAATCCGCGCGCCTTCACGGCCTCTGGCTCGGCGGCGAACCCGAGACCACCGACCGGCCGGTCATGCTGTACCTGCACGGCGCCCGCTACAACGTGGCCGGCTCCGCGCCGCGCATCCAGCGCATGCACGAGCTCGGCTTCTCGGTGCTGGCGATCGACTACCGGGGTTTCGGCAAGAGCTCCAAGGGCCTGCCGTCGGAAGAATCGGCCCGCGAGGACGCCCGCGCCGCCTGGACCTGGCTTGCCGCCCGCCACCCACGGCAGCATCGCTACATCTTCGGCCATTCGCTCGGCGGCGCCATCGGCATCGACCTGGCCGCGAACGTCAACGACGAGAGCGGCACCATCGTCGAAAGCACCTTCACCTCCATTGCCGACGTGGTGAGCGGCTTCAAGTGGGGCTGGCTGCCGTTCGGCCCGCTCATCACGCAGCGCTTCGAGGCAATCAACCGGGTCAAGGACATCGGCGCGCCGCTGCTGGTGGTGCACGGCACCGCCGACAGCCTGATCAACCCCACACTGGGCCGCAAGCTCTACAACGCGGCCACGGTGCCCAAGCTCTTTGTGCTGGTGGAGGGTGGATCGCACCACAACACCAATTCGATTGGCGAGGCGCAGTACCGCTCGGCGCTTTCGCAGCTGTTCCGCATGAAGCCCGAGACCACGCTGGCGTCGCGGCAAGGAGAAGGCACGCCTGTGCTGCGAGGCGCGCAATCGCTGCCTGTCTCGCCGACGGCCCCGCATGCGGATGCGCCCGCCCTGCCGCAGGAAGCGCGCGGCAAGGCCAGTGCCAGCGCGCAGGCGATCTGACGCAAGGCCGGGCTTCGTTTTTGTTGTTACCCTCGGGCGCTTATGCCGCCCTCCGCTGCCGCCTCCGGCCTTCCTGAAAACCCGACATACATCGCGCTCGCGGGGCCGACCGCCTCCGGCAAGACAGCGGTGGCGCTCGCGCTGGCGCGGGTGCGCCCGGTCGAGATCGTCAGCGTCGATTCCGCGCTGGTCTATCGCGGCATGGATATCGGCACCGCCAAGCCCAGCCAGGCCGAACAGACCGCCGTGCCGCATCACCTGATCGACATCCTCGACCCGCGCGAAAGCTACAGCGCCGCCGCCTTCGTGTCCGACGCGACGCGGCTCGTCGGCGAGATCCGCGCACGCGGGGCATTGCCGCTGCTGGTGGGCGGCACCATGATGTATTTCAAGGCCTTGTTCGACGGCATCGACGCCATGCCCGCCGCGGATGCCGCCGTGCGCGCACGCCTCGACGCCGAAGCCGCAACGCTGGGCTGGCCCGCCATGCATGCGCGACTCGCCAAGGTCGATCCCGTGACGGCCGCGCGCCTTGCACCGCAGGACAGCCAGCGCATCCAGCGCGCGCTCGAAGTGTGGGAAAGCAGCGGCCAGCCCTTGTCGAGCTTTCATGCCGCCGAAAACAAGGCAGTCAACGGTTTGGCCGGCGGCGCGCTGTTCTCGCTCGAACCCACCGACCGCGCCTGGCTGCATTCGCGCATTGCCGAGCGCTTCGACGCCATGCTGGCCGCCGGCTTCCTCGACGAGGTCAGGGCGCTGCGCGCGCGCGGCGATCTGTCGACCGACCTGCCTTCGATGCGCTGCGTGGGCTACCGGCAGGCGTGGGAAATGCTCGATGCATGCGGCGGCTTCAAGCCCGATGCCAAGGCCATGGACGACCTGCGCGAACGCGGCATCGCGGCCACGCGCCAGCTTGCCAAGCGGCAGATCACGTGGCTGCGCAGCATGCCGGCGCGCACCGTCATCGCCTGCGATGCGCCCGGCGCCGTGGAGACGGCGGTTCAACGCATTGCAGGCACCATCGCATGACGCTGCGCATTTCCGGTCTCGCCAAGCACTACGGCGACGTGCCCGTGTTCGAGAACGTGACGCTCGGCGTCGAGTCCGGCGAGTTCGTCGCCATCGTCGGCGAGTCGGGCGTCGGCAAGTCGACGCTGCTCAACTGCATGGCCGGACTCGACAGCTGGGATGCGGGCACCGTCACGCACGACGGCACCGACATCGGCGCGCTCGACGGCGAAGCCTGCGCGCTCTGGCGCCGGCGGCACGTGGGCTTCGTGTTCCAGGCCTTTCACGTGCTGCCGCACCTGGACGTGGCGCAGAACGTCTCGCTGCCGCTGATGCTGCTGGGCGGCAAACGCGACGAAAGCCGCGTCGCCCACATGCTCGACGCGGTGGGCCTGCCCGGCATGGGCGCGCGGCTGCCGCAGACGCTCTCGGGCGGCCAGCTGCAGCGCGTGGCGATTGCGCGCGCGCTGGTGCACCGGCCCGCCCTGCTGCTGGCCGACGAGCCCACCGGCAACCTGGACCCGGGCACCGCTTCGAAGGTGATGGAACTGCTGATCGGCCAGACGCGCGAGCACGGCGCCTCGCTGGTGCTGGTGACGCATTCCGAGAGTGCGGCAGCCCGTGCGGACCGCCTGCTGCACCTCACGGCCGAGGGAATACGCGCCTGAGCTACGCAAGCAGCGCCGCGTAGCGCGAGAGATCCACGTTGCCGCCGCTGACCACGATGCCGATGCGCTGGCCTGCAATGCGCTTGCCGGCAGCGACCGCGCCAGCGAAGGCGAGGCAGCCGGTCGGCTCGACCACGATCTTCATGCGCTCGGCAAAGAAGCGCATCGCCTCCACGAGCTGCGCGTCCGTCACGGTGAAGATGTCGTCCACGTCGCGGCGGATGATGCCGAAGGTGTATTCGCCCAGGTGCTGCGTCTGCGCACCGTCGGCAATGGTCTTGGGCGTTTCGATGTGCACGATCTTCCCGGTGCGCAATGATTGCTGGCCGTCGTTGCCCGCCTCGGGCTCCACGCCGTAGACCTTGCAGCCGGGCGCCAGCGCGCGTGCCGACAGCGCCGAACCCGACAGCAGCCCGCCGCCGCCCAGGCACACGAACAGCTGGTCGAGCGGGCCGGTTTCCTCGATCAGTTCCTTCACGGCCGTGCCCTGTCCCGCGAGCACGTCGGGATGGTCGTAGGGCGGGATCATCGTCATGCCGCGTTCCTGCGCGAGCCGCTTCGTGAGCGCCTCGCGGTCTTCGGTGAAGCGGTCGTACATCACCACTTCGGCGCCGTAGCCCCGCGTTGCCGCGACCTTGGCGGCCGGCGCGTCCTTGGGCATGACGATCACGGCCGGCATCGACAAGAGCCGTGCCGACAGCGCGATGGCCTGCGCATGGTTGCCCGAAGAGAACGCGATCACGCCGCCCTTGCGCTGCGCGGCGTCGAACTTCGACAGCGCGTTGAACGCACCGCGGAACTTGAATGCGCCCATGCGCTGGAAGTTCTCGCACTTGAAGAAGAACCGGGCGCCCCAGCGTTCATTGGCGGTGGTCGATTGCAGCACCGGCGTGCGGTGGGCATGGCCTTCGAGCCGCGCGGCCGCGGCGATGACGTCGTCGTAGGTAGGGAGTTGCATGGGTCGAGCTTAGCGGCGGGTTACGTTCTTTTGCAGCCCCCATGGGTAAAAACCCGGGATACGCGGCGGCCCCTATTTTCGTATTCTGTATACAGAGTTCAAGGAAAAGACGCCTATGCCCGCCCAGCTCGTCAGCATCGAAGTCGCGCCCGACCTCGTCGACCAGGTCTATCGCTCCCTGCTCGGCGCCATCAGCAGCGGCGCGCTGGCGCCCGGCGAGCGGATCACGCAGGAAGACATCGCGCAGCGCCTGTCGGTGTCGCGCCAGCCCGTGCTGCAGGCGCTGCGCCTGCTCAAGAAAGACGGCTTCGTGCATGACGCGCCCGGCCGCGGCGTGCTGGTGGCGCCGCTCGACGCCGAGTGGATGCGCAAGGTCTACCAGGTGCGCGGCGCGCTCGACGTGCTGGCCGCGCGGCTCGCCGCACAGCAGCGCTTTCGCATCGACCCCAGGCTGATGGAGCGCGGCCGCCGTGCGGCGCGCGGGCGCAATGTCGAAGCCATGATCGATGCCGACATGGCCTTTCACCACGCCATCTATGAAGCCTCGGGCAATCCGCTGATCGGCCAGAGCGCCGACCAGCACTGGCGCCACCTGCGCCGCGCGATGGGCGCGGTGCTGCAGGCCGAGCCGCAGCGCGAGACGCTCTGGGACGAGCACGAAGCCATCGCCGCCGCCATTGCCGCCGGCCATGCGCAGCGCGCCGCGCAGCTGAGCGAGGAACACGTCGCCCGGGCCAGCGAGGCACTGAGCCGGCGGCTCGCGCAGCAGCTCGCGCGCACCGCATCCGCATCCACCCCCACCCGCAAAGGAGACAAGGCATGAAGTTGACCCCCGAGCAGCGCGCGCAATTCGAGCGCGACGGCTACCTGTTCTTTCCCGGCCATTTCTCGCCCGAAGAAACCAGGGCGCTGACCGACGCGGTGCCAGACCTGTACAGCAGGCGCGAAGCCTTCAACGTGCGCGAGAAAGGCTCGGATGCGGTGCGCACCAACTTTGCAGCGCACCTGATCAGCGAGCCCTTCGCGCGGCTCGCGCGCCATCCGCGCATGGTCGGTCCGGTGATGGATCTCTTCGACGAAGAGGTCTACATGCACCAGTTCAAGATCAACGGCAAGATGGCTTTCGAAGGCGAGGTGTGGCAGTGGCACCAGGACTACGGCACCTGGCTCAACGACGACCTGATGCCCACCGAACGCGCGATGAACGTCGCGATCTTTCTCGATGAAGTGACCGAGCACAACGGCCCGCTGATGTTCATTCCGGGCAGCCACCGCAAGGGCGTGGTGGATGCGAAGCACGACCTCACGACCACCAGCTATCCGCTCTGGACGGTCGATAACGAATTGATCGCGCAGCTGGTCGACCGCGCCGGCGGCAAAGGACATTACGACGCGGCGGGCCGCCACGTCGGGGGAGGCATCGTCTCGCCCAAGGGCCCCGCCGGTTCGATGATCCTGTTCCACAGCTGCCTCGTGCACGCCTCGGGCAGCAACCTCTCGCCCTTCAACCGCGTGGCGGTGTACCTGAGCCTGTGTGCCGTCAGCAACCACATCCGCCGCCACAAGCGGCCCGAGTACATCGCACACAGAAACTTCACGCCCATCGAGATGCTGCCCGACGACTGCCTGCTGAAGCCCTACCCGGTCGAGGTGCCGTGGAAGAACGGCCTGCCTGAAGGCGCGCTCAAGACTTCGCTCGAAGTCCTCGACACCGCGGAGGCCTGACGCCATGAGCCTCCACACCCGCCTGCAGCAGCGCGCCGCCGAAGGCCGCCCCATCCGCATCGGCCTGATCGGCGCCGGCAAGTTCGGCTCGATGTACCTCGCGCAGATCCCGCGCACGCCCGGCGTGCAGCTGGTGGCGATTGCCGACCTGTCGCCCGCGGCGGCGCGCGTCAATCTCGAGCGCGTCGGCTGGAACCCGGAGCGCGCCGCGGCGGGCTCGGTGCAGCAGGCCCTTCAGAGTGGCGCCACCTGGATCACTGACGACTGGCAGGCCGTGACGCGCGAGCCCTCGATCGACATCGTGGTCGAGTGCACCGGCAACCCGGTGGCGGCCGTCGAGCATTGCCTGGATGCCTTCGCGCACGGCAAGCACGTGGTCAACGTGACCGTCGAGGCCGATGCCTTCTGCGGCCCGCTGCTCGCGCGCAAGGCGCAGCAGGCCGGCGTGATCTATTCGCTGGCCTTCGGCGACCAGCCCGCGCTGATCTGCGACCTGGTCGACTGGGCGCGCACCTGCGGCTTTCCGGTGGTCGCGGCCGGACGCGGCCACAAGTGGCTGCCGCACTTCACCGAATCGACGCCCGAAACCGTCTGGGGCAACTACGGCCTCACGCCCGAACAGGCGCTGCGCGGCGGCCTCAACCCGAAGATGTTCAACAGTTTTCTCGACGGCTCCAAGCCATCCATCGAAAGCTCGGCGGTGGCCAACGCCACCGGCCTCACCGTGCCTTCGGACGGATTGCTCTACCCGCCCGCGAGCGTGGAGGACATCCCCTTTGTCACGCGGCCGCAAAGCGAAGGCGGCGTGCTCGAGCGCAAGGGCATGGTCGAGGTCATTTCCTCGCTCGAGGCGAATGGCCGGAAGATCCCTTACGACATCCGCATGGGCGTGTGGGTCACGGTCGAGGCCGAGACCGACTACATCAAGAACTGCTTCGAGGAATACAACGCCCACACCGACCCGAGCGGACGCTACTTCACGCTCTACAAGCGCTGGCACCTGATCGGCCTGGAAGTCGGCATGTCGGTGGCCAGTGTCGCCTTGCGCGGCGAAGCGACCGGCGTGGCCACCTGCTGGAACGCCGACGTGGTGGCCACGGCCAAGCGCGACCTGGCCGCTGGCGAAATGCTCGACGGCGAAGGCGGCTACACCGTCTGGGGCAAGCTGCTGCCGGCCGAGCGCTCGCTGCGCCTGGGTGGCCTGCCGCTCGGACTGGCGCACAACGTCAGGCTGGTGCGCCCCGTGAAAAAAGGCCAGAGCCTCTGCTGGGCCGACGTGGCCATGGACACTTCGACCCCCGCCTACCGGCTGCGAAGCGAAATGGAGGCCATGTTCGCGCCCGCCGTCCAGGCCAAGGCGGCCTGAAGCCGTAGGTAGCCCAGCCATTGCGCCAAACGGCAATAGCGTAAAAAATCATCTGCTCGACACGGACGCCGTGTCGAAATGACCGCCGGCGGGCCGTCATTGTGGTGAGCGATCCTGCTCAGCAGCTTTTCCACAATGGAGAAACACCATGCAGTACATGTTGATGTTCTATCAGCCCGCGGCCGAATTCGAACAAAGGGACGACGCTTCCTCGCAGGCCTACCGGGCCAACTGGATGGCGTATGCCGATGCGGTGCGCCAGTCGGGCATTTCGCTCGGGGGCCACGGCCTTTTTCCGCCCATGACCGGCACCACGCTGCGCGTGCGCGGCGACAAGCGCCAGGTGCAGGACGGCCCCTTCGCCGACACCAAGGAGCAGCTCGGCGGCTATTTTGTGGTCGACGTGCCCGACCTCGATGCCGCGCTCGAATGGGCGGCTCGCGCGCCTTGCGCGGCCAGCGGGGGCGTCGAGGTGCGGCCGGTCTTCACGGCCACAGCCATCGCTGCGGCGACACCGTGAACGACCCGGCGGCTCACCAGGCCGCCGAACGTGCGGCGCGCGAGTCGTACGGCCGCCTGCTGGCCATTCTGTGCGCACGCACGCACGACATCGCCGCATCGGAAGATGCGCTCGCCGAGGCCTTCGCGCGTGCGCTCGAGCGCTGGCCGGCCGACGGCATTCCCGCGCAGCCCGACGCCTGGCTGCTGAGCGTGGCGCGGCACCGCAAGCTCGACGCCTGGCGCCACAGCCGCGTGCAGGATGACGCGACACAGACCCTGCTGCTGCTGGCCGGCGAGGTGGACGACGCGGCCGGCACCGAAGGCGCGGCCGTGCCCGACGAGCGGCTGCGCCTGATGTTCGTCTGCGCGCACCCCGCCATCGACGCGGCGGCCCGCGCGCCGCTGATGCTGCAGACCGTGCTCGGGCTCGACGCCGCCCGCATGGCCGGCGCCTTTCTCACCGCGCCTTCCACTCTCGGCCAGCGGCTGGTGCGGGCCAAGGCACGCATCCGCGCCGCGGGCATTCCCTTCGAGTACCCGCAGGCGCGCGAGCTTGCACAGCGGCTGCAGGATGTGCAGGGCGGCATCTACGCCGCCTACGGCACCGGCTGGGACGACGTCGACGGCGCCGACGCCCTGCCGCGCGGCCTCACCGCCGAGGCCATCGACCTCGGCCGCATCCTGTGCAGCCTGATGCCCGATGAGCCCGAGCCGCTGGGCCTGCTCGCGCTGATGCTCTTCTGCGAAAGCCGCGCCGCGGCGCGCCGCAGCGAAACCGGCGCCTACGTGCCGCTCGACCAGCAGGACCCGCTGCGCTGGAACCCCGACCTGCTCGCGGAGGCCGAACGCTGCCTGCGCCGGGCCTCGCAGATGAAATCGCTCGGCCCCTACCAGCTGGAGGCGGCGATCCAGTCGGCCCATTGCGAGCGTCGTGTCGGTGCGCCCGTGCCGCCCGAAGTGCTGGTGTCGCTCTACGAAGGACTGCTGGCGCTGCGGTCCAGCATCGGTGCCCAGGTCAGCCTGGCCTGCGCGCTGGCCAATGCGCGCGGCCCGGAGATCGGCCTGCGCGCGCTGGAGGCCATTCCGGCTGCCGAGGTGGCGAGCTACCAGCCGTTCTGGGCCGCCCGCGCCTACCTGCTCGCAGCCGGCGGCGCGCGCGCCGCGGCGCGCCAGGCCTATGACCGCGCGATCGGCCTCAGCAGCAACGCGGCCGTGCGCGCCTACCTCAACGGGATGTCGGAACGGCTTTGACGCTTCAGCGCCCCGGGGACCGTCAATCCTGCGGAAGCGCCACGGCCTCGCTCACCCTGCGCGCATCCAGCCGGCTGCCGCCCTGCGCCAGCGTTACGCCGACCACCGCATTGCCTTCGCCGCGCCGGAAAGTGACCTCGGCGCCGATCGCCGTGACCGCGAAACGGTCGCTGCCGATGGGCGTGAGCGCGTTGTAGCCCCGGCCCGCCTCGCGCACCAGCAGGCGGCCGCCGCGCACGGCGAAGCCCAGCGTCCTGGCCTTGTTGATGCGGAACTCGCCTTCATAATCCGCCAGGCGCCGCGGATCCATGGGCACCTCCACGGTCGGCACCGGGTAGCGGCTCTTGCCGATGGCCAGCATCACGGACTGCAGCGGCGCGCGCGTATTGCTGCCGAGCACGATCAGCGCTTCTCCGGTGTCGGGCGCCAGCAGCCACAGCGTGCGGTAGCCCTCGGTCACGCCTGCGTGATAGTAGGTGCGCCGGCCGCCTTCGGAGCCGCGCACCATCACCGCATAGCCGATTTCGGCGCCCTCGTAGCGCGCGAGCGGCGTGAGCATGCGCACGGCCGCAGGGCCCAGCGGACCGCTGGCGCCGGCGAGGATCGCGCGGCTCAGCGTGAGCATGTCGGCGGCCGTGGAACGCAGCGCGCTGGCCGGTGCATAGGACGCCGTGTCGAGCAGCCGCTGGCGCCGGTCGCCGGCAAAGGCCGGGGCCATGCGCGAGGCCTTGTCGCCGAGCTGGATGACCGTGTCGTTCATGCCCAGCGGCTCGGTGATGCGCGCGCGCACCAGTTCGCCCCAGGTGCTGCCAAGTCGCTCGGCCAGGATCTGTCCCAGCAGCGCCATCCCGAAATTGCTGTACGCCGCTTCGCAGGGCGGTGCCTGCGCCGTGAGCCTGATGCGCAGCAGCGCATCCCAGAACGCCGCCTTGTCGAAGGCACGGAACTGCGCGGCCAGCGCGGGCCCGCCAGTCACGCCGTCGGCCATCACGGGCAGGCAGCCGGTGTGCGTCACCAATTGGCGCAGTGTCACGGAGCCCACTGCGGGCGGGAGCGGCGACGCCAACTTGCCGGCCAGCAGCTGGCCCACGGTGTCGTCGAGCCCCACCTCGCCTCGCTCCACCGATTGCGCCAGCAGCAGGCCCGTGAACACCTTCGTCACGGAGCCGATCTCGAACATCGGCTGCTCGGCGCTGTTCGGCGCGATGGCGCGCGGCGCCGCAGATGGCTCGGGGTTGTGCGCCGCGCCATAGGCGGCCTTGCCGCCGCGCAGCACGCCGACGACAAGCGTTCCCCTTTCGGCACCGAGCGCCATCTTCGCGATGGCGGCAGGATCGCTGGCCAGGGTGACAGGCAGCGGCTGTGCCAACGCGGCGGCCGCCGGCAGCAACGCAGGAAGCCATGCCGCCATCCATCGGCAGGCCAAGGCGGAGCAAGAAAGCCGCATCGTCGAATTCCCCAGGCATCGAAGAGGCGCCATGGTGCCACGGCCGCGGAACTGTGCGCGCGCCGGCCACAATGACGGCATGCGCGCCTTGCTCACCACCTTCTCATGGCAGGAACTGCGCCACCACCCTTGGCGCAACGCCGCGGCCGTGCTGGCCGTGATGCTGGGCGTGGCGCTTGCGTTCTCGGTGCAGCTGATCAATGCCTCGGCCCTCGACGAGTTTTCGAGCGCCGTGCGCTCGGTCAACGGCCAGCCCGATCTCGAAGTGCGCGCCGTGCAGGGCAGCTTCGACGAAGCGGTGTTCGCGCAACTGGCGCAGCATCCGCAGGTGGCGCTCGCGAGCCCGGTGCTCGAGTTCCAGGGGCTCGCGCTGGCCGGCGAGCGCCAGGTGCCGATGCGCGTGATCGGCGTCGATGCGTTGGCGCTGCCCACGATCGCGCCGGCGCTGATGCCGCAGCCCGGCAGCAACGCCGCGCGCTTCGCGATGCTGGCGCCGGGCCATGTGTTTCTCAACGCCGCGGCGCGCAGCGCGCTCGGGCTCGCAGCCGAATCGGCGGACGGCCGCATCGAGACGGTGCAACTGCGCAGCGGCAGCTCTTGGCAGCGGCTCGAGGTGGCGGGCCACGTCGCCGCCGGCGGCGCGGCACTGGCGGTGCTGGACATCGCGGCTGCGCAAGACCTGTTCGACAAGCTCGGCCAGCTCAGCCGCGTCGACCTGAGGCTCGCTCCCGGCACCGACCGGGCGACCTTCATCGCATCGCTGCAACGGTCGCCGGGCTGGCCAGCCGGCCTGCAGTTCGCCGAACCGGGCGATGCGGCCGAGCGCGTGAGCAATCTCTCGCGCGCCTATCGGGTCAACCTGACGGTGCTGGCGCTGGTGGCGCTTTTCACCGGCGCTTTCCTGGTGTTCTCGGTGCTGGCGCTCAGCGTTGCCAAGCGCGCGCAGCAGTTCGCGCTGCTCGGCGTGCTGGGCCTGACGCCGCGCGAGCGATTGCGCCTGGTGCTGATCGAATCGCTGGTGCTGGGCCTGATCGGAAGCGGCGCCGGCCTCGCGCTGGGCACGGCGCTCGCGGCCTTCGCATTGCGCGTGCTCGGCGGCGACCTGGGCGGCGGGTATTTCGAGGGCGTGGCACCGACGCTGCACTGGAGCAGCGGCTCGGCGCTGCTGTATGGCGGGCTCGGCGTGCTTGCGGCGCTGGTGGGCGGCTGGTGGCCCGCACGCGCGGCGCAGGCGCTGCCCGAGGCACAGACCCTCAAGGGCCTGGGCGCCGCGCCCGTGCAGAGCCACAGCCACTGGCTCGCGCTCGGCCTCATCGCCGCAAGCGCGGCGTTGGCCAACATGCCGGCTGTCGGCGGCATTCCGGTTGCGGCGTATCTCTCGGTGGGCTGCCTGCTGGTGGGCGGCATCACCGCATTGCCCTGGCTGATTGCGCTGCTGTACGACCGCGTCGCGCCTGTGTTCGCGCAGCGCGTGCTGCCGATGCTGGCCATCGAGCGCGCACGGCGCATGCGCGGCACCGCGGCCGTGGCGGTCAGCGGCGTGGTCGCGAGCCTGAGCCTCGCGGTGGCGCTCACCGTGATGGTGGCGAGCTTTCGCGATTCGGTCACGCATTGGCTCGACGTGGTGCTGCCGGCCGATCTCTATGTTCGCGCCACGTCGAGCGGCCGCTCCGGCAATTCGGGCACACAGAGCAGCAGCGACACGGCCACCTTTGCGCCGGCTTTCGTGCAGGCGCTGGCACGGCTGCCTGGCGTGGAGCGCATCGGCACGCTGCGAACCCGATCGCTGCAGCTCGACCCCGCGCAGCCTGCAGTCACGCTGATCGCGCGAAGCCTCGAAGGCGGCGCGTCACAGGCGCTGCCGCTGGTGGGGCCTGCGCTGCCGGTGCCTGCTGGCCAGGTCGGCATCTACGTGAGCGAACCGATGGTCGAGCTGTATGGCGCGAAGCCGGGTTCGCTCTTTGCGCCGCTTTCGCCGGCACTGGCCACCGCGGGGTCTGCTCCGGCTGCATTCTTCGTCGCGGGCGTGTGGCGCGACTATGCGCGGCAGTTCGGCGCCATCACGATGGATGCGCGTGACTTCGAGCGCCTGACGGGGGAACGCAGCGTGAGCGATGTGTCGCTGTGGCTCGCGCCCGGTGCGTCCGAGGGCCCGGTGCAGGCCGCGGTGCGCGAACTGGCGGCACGGCGCGGCGGCGGCGGCGCGAGCGGCGGATCCGATTCGACGAACGTCGAGATCTCGTCGGTCGGACAGATCCGCGCCACCTCGCTGCGCATCTTCGACCGCAGCTTTGCCGTGACCTACTGGCTGCAGGCCGTGGCCATTGCCATCGGCCTGTTCGGCATTGCGGCGAGCTTCAGCGCGCAGGTGCTTGCCCGGCGCAAGGAATTCGGACTGCTCGCGCACCTGGGCTTCACGCGGCGGCAGGTGCTGGCGGTGGTGGCGGGCGAAGGCGCGGCATGGACCGCGATCGGCGCCGTGGCGGGGCTCCTGCTCGGCTTGGCGGTTTCGGTGGTGCTGGTGAAGGTCGTCAATCCGCAGAGCTTTCACTGGACGATGGATCTGCTGGTGCCCTGGGGGCGGCTGCTGGGGCTCTGCGCAGCGGTGGTTGCGGCAGGGACGGTGACTGCGTGGCTGGCGGGGCGGGCTGCTGCGGGGAGGGATGTTGTGCTTGCTGTGAAGGAGGATTGGTAGGGTTTTGGGCTTTGAGTTCCGGGGCCGGGTCTCGCCCCGGCGGGCGACTCACTTTCTTTGCTTCGCCAAAGAAAGTAAGCAAAGAAAGGCGACCCCTACTGTCTGCGACCCCTTCGCTGCGCTACGGGGCAACCTGCGGTGCTCGCGTTTCGCGGGGTCCGCAGAACTCGCTCCGCTCAAACAGCTGCGGCCCTGATCCGCGAAACGCTGCGCTCCTCGGCGCATACAGAAGGGGTGGGAGCGGGCGGCCTTCGCTTCGCTCGGCCCCAAGACCAACAGCCAATACCAACAGCCAATACCAACAGCCAATCCCAACCACCGCGGCGCTGCGCGCCTGCGGTGGCTTGGTGGCCGAGCGAAGCAAAGGCCCGTTCGGTATCCAAGCCCCTCTGGCTGCGCCGAGGAGCGGAAGGTTTCGCGGATCAGGGCTCGCCCTTGTTTGAGCGAAGCGAGTTTGGGCGAGACCCCGCGAAACGTGAGCACCGCAGGTTGCCCGCAGCGAAGCGGAGGGTCGCAGACAGTGGGGTCGCCTTTCTTTTGCCTACGTTTCTTTGGCGAAGCAAAGAAAAGTAGGTCGCCCGCCGGGGCGAGTCCCGGCCCCGGAAAACAAAAAACCTAAGGCCCAACAGGCACCAACCGAATCCTCTCCACAGTCTCCTTCTCCACCGCAGCCCGGCTATAAACCAGCGGCACATACTTCCCCTCGAGCCAGAGCGGCGCCAGGTCCCGATAGTGCGGACTGTCCGGATCCCCCGACTGCCCCGGCGTATTGATCGCCCGCGAGGCATTCCAATTTCCCACGTCCAGCACCATCCGGAACGAAGCCCCCGACGTGAGCCTGTAGTCGTTGGTGCGATAGCTGGCCGCCATGGGCGTGAAGGCCGAACCCGACATCGGCCAGTCGCCGACTTCCAGCTTCTTGCGCGTGGCCGCATCGACCACGCCGCCGAGTGGATGGCGGAACTCCGCGCGGTGCAGCGCGCCCCACTTCCACGCAGACATGTCGGGCCCGAGCTTGGCCGTGAGCTCCTGCATCGCGGGCGGCAGGGTTTCCAGAAGCAGCGCATCGCGCTGCGCATCGCTGACCCAGCCGAAGGGGTTCTCCAGCAGCAGCACCATGCGCGTGTTGTCGCCCGGCGCAGCCAGCGAGGCCGCCGCCTCACCCGCACCGGCCTTGAGCACCGCCGCGCGCAGCGTCTTGGCGCTCCACACTTCGTACAGCGCAGCGGCGGCGCTGTCGCGGTCCATGGTGCCGTCCCAGCCTTGCAGCAGCCGCAGGCCGGCGGCCGTGCGCGCATCGTCGCTGCGCAGGCCCGCCAGGAGCTTGAGCAGGCGCTGGGCGGGCGTGGCAACGATGTCGTTCTGCATGCGCTCCGAATCCTCGAGCGTGAAGCGCGAGCCCGAGGCGGCCTTTTTCTCGAACAGTTCCTTGAGGCGGCGCGCACGCGCACCGTCGCTCCACTCGTAGCCGATGCCTTTCTTCGCGGCCGGATGATCGGGTGGAATGTTGTTCTCGTTCGCGGTCACGACATAGCCGCGCGCGGGGTTGAACTCCGAGGGCAGTTCGTCGCCGTTGCGAAAGCCCGACCACTCGTAGCGGCCGTCGCCCGGCACCGGCATGAGGCCATCCCAGTTGGGGCGGATCGGCGTGAGGCCGCCCGGTATCCAGCCGACGTTGCCATGGCGGTCGGCATAGACCTGGTTCTCGCCGGGTGCGCCCCAGCGGTTCATGGCGGCGCGGAACTGGTCCCAGTTCTGTGCGCGCATGTAGTCCATCGAACCGAAGTACGGCGCCATGCCGGGTTCGAGCCATGCAGCGCGCAGCGCGAAGGCACGCCGCTTGCCAGGTTCGGACAGCAGCACCGGGCCGTGCCGGGTGAAGGTGTTCACCACCTCGCGCGGCGCGCTCTCGCCGCGCACGGCGATGCGCTCGGTGACGCGCGTCATCGGTTCCCATCGGCCCTGGTAGCGGTATTCGTTGGGGTTCCTCGGATTCAGCTGGTAGACGTACAGGTCTTCCTGGTCCATGTAGAAGCGCGTGAGGCCGAAGGCGATGGTGCCGTTGTGGCCGATCGAAAGGCCCGGCAGGAAGGGCTCGCCGGCGCCGATGGCGTCCATGCCGGGCGCGCTGAGATGCGCCATGTAGCGCAGGCTGGGAGCGCCATGGGCGCGATGCGGATCGTTGGCGAGGATCGGGCGTCCGGTGGAGGTGAGCCTCGGCGCGATAACCCAGTTGTTGCTGCCATAGGCGGCCGTCGGGTCGCCCTGCAGTGCCTGCTGCTGCTCGTCTTCTTCTGCGGCTCTTGCCATAGCCTCGGCGCTGCCGGGCTGCAGGATCGCGGACGGGATCGCCGCGCCGGCCAGCCGCGTGTTCTCCTTGGTGAAGCGCGGCGGCTCCGTGGCGCGCAGGTAGGCCGCGCGCAACTCGGCCGCCGGCAGGGAGCAGGGGTCGAGCCCCACGGGCACCTTGGGCGTGACCGGCGGATCGAGCTCGCGGCGCAGCCAGTCGGCCTTGATGCCCTGACCGCCGGCACAGAAGGCGCGCGCGCGGTCGACCTCGGACGTGAAATTGAGCGTGAGGCCGTGATGGCGAATGCGCACCACATCCTCGGCCGACCAGGTCGATGGCTGGTAGCCCAGCAGCGCGAATTCCTTCGGCAGCAGCGCCGGCTGCGCACGCACCTGCGCCACATAGGCGTTGACGCCGGCCGTGAAGGCCTCGGCCACGCGCTTGGCATCGGAGCCGTAGGCCAGCCATTCGCGGTACATGTCGCCGCGGTAGAGCACGGCGCGCGCGGCGCGGTCGCTCTCGACCCAGGCAGGGCCGAAGTCCTGCGCCATTTCGCCCAGGCCGCGCTTGCGCCAGAGATCCATCTGCCAGAGCCGGTCGCGCGCGGCAATGAAGCCCTGCGCAACGAAGGCGTCGTAGAGCGTGCCGGCATAGAGATGCGGCACGCCCCAGCGGTCGACCAGCACCTCCGCCGGCTTCTCCAGGCCGGGCACCGCGAAGGACGAGGGCGCGCGCGGTGGCGTCTGCACAACCGGAGGCCCCGATGCGCAGCCCGCGAGCGCGAGGGCCGCGAGCGCTGTGGCGCCAATGGAATGCCTTTGACCTAACGAGCGCCGCGACGTGGGGCGCAGCTGTCTTGTTCTCATGCGTCTTGTCTCCTGCCGGGTGGAATTTGGCAGCGCACAGTATCCCGATTTGCACGCTCGCTGGGTGCTGCGAGGGATGACTTGTAGACTTCTTCCTACATGCAGCAAACACCCTCCACTTCCTCCTGCAGCGGCTGGCTCGGCGGCGCGATCCGCCGCATCGAGGCCGACTACCAGCGCAGCGCCGACACGCACCTGATCCCGCTGCCGCTGCCCGCGCTCGCCGCGGCCGGCATCGACCTGTACCTGAAGGATGAATCGACCCACCCCACCGGCAGCCTCAAGCACCGGCTCGCGCGTTCGCTCTTTCTCTATGCGCTGTGCAACGGCTGGGTGCGCGAAGGCACCACCATCGTCGAGGCCTCCAGCGGCTCAACGGCGGTCAGCGAAGCCTATTTCGCGCGGCTGCTGGGGCTGCCCTTCATCGCCGTGATGCCGCGCAGCACCTCGCCCGAGAAGGTGGCGCAGATCGCCTTCTACGGCGCGCGCTGCCACTTCGTCGACCATGCGGCGCAGGTCTACGAGGAAGCGCACGCCCTCGCCGAGCAGACCGGCGGCCACTACATGGACCAGTTCACCTACGCCGAGCGCGCCACCGACTGGCGCGGCAACAACAACATTGCCGAAAGCATGTTCCAGCAGATGGCGCGCGAGCGGCATCCGGTGCCGGCGTGGATCGTGGTGGGCGCGGGCACCGGCGGCACCAGCGCCACCATCGGGCGCTATGTGCGCTTTCGCTGCCACGACACGCAGGTGTGCGTGCCCGATCCCGAAGGCTCGGTGTTCTCGGCCTATCACCGCACCGGCGACGCCACGCTGACGGCGGCGGGCTCGCGCATCGAAGGCATCGGCCGCCCGCGCGTGGAGCCGAGCTTCATCCGCACGCTGGTCGACCGGATGATCGAGGTGCCCAACCTCGATTCGGTGGCGGCCATGCATGCGCTCTCGGCGCTGCTCGGCCGCAAGGTGGGCCCGTCGACCGGCACCAACTTCGTCGGCATGCTGGCCATTGCCGGCGAGATGCGCGCGGCCGGCCGGCAGGGCTCCATCCTTTCGCTGCTGTGCGACGCGGGCGAGCGCTACCTGCCGAGCTATCACGATGCGGCCTGGGTGCAGAACGCGTTCGGCGACATCGGGCCGGCGCAGCAGCGCATCGACGCACTGGTTGCGGGGTGATGCCGCCTGCCTTCTTTCACAAGCTCTCGCGCCGCAGCCTGCTGCTCGCGGCGCTGGCCGCCGCGTCCGCCGGCTGGGCGCTGCCCGCGCGCACACTGCAGTTCCCGCGCGACTTCGGCAGCCACCCCGATCTGCAAACCGAGTGGTGGTACATCACGGGCCACGCGAAGACCACGGCGGGACGCGAGTTCGGCTTCCAGGTGACCTTCTTCCGCTCGCGCATCGATGCGGCACAGGGGCTGCGCTCGGCCTTCGCGGCAAAGAACCTCGTATTCGCGCATGCAGCCATCACCGACCTCGAAGGCCGCGTGCTGCTGCACGACCAGCGCATTGCGCGCGCGGGCTTCGGCGTCGCATCGGCCAGCGAAGCCGACACCGACGTGCGCCTGCGCGACTGGTCGCTGGTGCGCAAGGACGGCAGTTATTCGGCGCGCGTGCAAGCCGGCGAGTTCACGCTCGACCTGCGCTTCACGCCCACGCAGCCGGTGCTGCTGCAAGGCAAGGCCGGGCTCTCGCGCAAGGGACCGGAGGAAGCACAGGCGAGCTACTACTACAGCGAGCCCCAGCTGCGCACGCAAGGCAGGCTCACGCTCAAGGGCCAGGCCTTCGGCGTCGATGGCACTGCCTGGCTCGACCACGAATGGAGCGAAGCGCTGATGCATCCCGAGGCCGTGGGCTGGGACTGGATCGGCATGAACCTGGACGACGGCGGCGCCCTCACCGCTTTTCGCCTGCGGCGCCGCGACGGCAGCGCGCTGTGGGCCGGCGGATCGTTTCGCACGCGCGACGGCACGCTGCGCGTGTTCGGCAACGACGAGGTGCGCTTCGACGGTGCGAATACCTGGACCAGCCCGCGCACGCAGGCCAAGTACCCGACCCGGTGGCGCGTGCAGACCCCATCGGGCAGCTTCGAGGTGCGCGCCCTGCTCGACGACCAGGAGCTCGACAGCCGCGGCACGGGCGGGGTGTACTGGGAAGGCGTGAGCGATCTGCTCGATGCGCAAGGCCGCCGTGTCGGCCGCGGCTACCTCGAGATGACCGGCTACGCCGCACCGCTGCGGCTCTGAGGCCGTGCAGCCCTGTCTGTCATCACGCCGTCATGCCGGGCCCCTGAACTCGGCTTCCGACATTGCACGATGAACGTGCGCCAAGGCTTGAATGAACAGAAGACTCCGGATCATCGCGCTGCTGATGGTGCTGCTGGCCGCTGCGGGCGCCGCGTGGGTGTTCGCCGCCGCGCGGCCCGCGCCAGCGGCAATGAACGCAGCGCTTGAAATCCGCTGGCACGGCAACGGCATCATCCTGCAGGGCGCGGTAAGGGATGCGGCCACGCAGCAAGCGCTGGTGGACGGCGCGACCGCGCGGCTCGGCGGCGAAGCCGACCAGGTGGTCGACTGGCTCGACATCGTGCCCACGGCGCTGCCCATCGCTGACGCCGCGGCGCTCGCCAGCCTGATCCGCATCGGGCAGGAGGGCTGGCACCTGCAGCGGCGGGCCACCGAGGGATGGCTGGCCGTGCAGTCGCCCGGCGATGCGCGGAACATCCAGGCCGCCGGACTGCTGCAGCACGCCTTCGGCCCCGGCGTGGCCATCCGACTGGTTCCGCTGCCCTGATCACCCTCCCTGCGCGGGAGGCGGTCATGGCGACGTCATCTGCCATGTCCAGCATGCGCTGCATTCCATCAAAGAGGAGAGGCTCGCTCATGCACGCATCGTTGAAACATCTCGCCATGGCGGGGGTGGTCCTGGCCACCTTGTCTGCCTGCGGCGGAAGCAGCAGCAATTCGAACGGGTTCGTTCCGTTCCTCCCGCCGCCTGCACCGGCGCCGGCGCCATCCCCGGCTCCGGCCCCCGCCGCGCCCGGCAGCATGGACGTGAAGCTCATCGCCTTCAACGACCTGCACGGCAACCTCGAGCCGCCCCGGCTCTCCATCACCGCGCCGGCCAGGGAAGGCGGCACGGTGCCGGTGCCCGCCGGCGGCGCCGCGTATCTCGCTTCGGCAATTGCGTCGCTCAAAGCGAAGAACGAGAACAACGCCGTGGTCTCGGCCGGCGACATGATCGGCGCGTCGCCGCTGGTCTCGGCGCTGTTCCTCGACGAGCCCACCATCGAGGCCGTGAACGCGATGAAGATCGACTTCAACGCGGTCGGCAACCACGAGTTCGACAAGGGCCAGACCGAACTGCTGCGCATGAAGAACGGCGGCTGCGCCAAGAACACGCCGCTGGAGCCCTGCCGCGTGAACAAGGCCTTTCCGGGCGCGAACTTCGGATTCCTGGCGGCCAACACGGTGAAGACCGACGGCACCACGCTGTTTCCCGCCACGGGCATGAAGAGCTTCACCAAGGACGGCGCCACAGTGAAGGTGGCGTTCATCGGCATGACGCTCAAGGGCACGCCCAGCATCGTGACGCCAGCGGGCGTCGCGGGCCTGAGCTTCAAGGACGAGGCCGACACGGCCAACGCGCTGATCCCGCAGCTCAAGGCCCAGGGCGCCGACGCCATCGTGGTGGTGGTGCATGAAGGCGGCACCACCACCGTGGGCTACAACGACAAGAGCTGCGGCGGCCTGAGCGGCGACATCCTGCCGATCCTCGACAAGCTCGACGCCTCCGTCGACGTGGTGATCTCAGGCCACACGCACCGCTCCTACATCTGCGACTATGGCAAGACCAACCCGGCCAAGCCCTTCCTGCTGACCAGCGCCGGCCAGTACGGCACCCTGCTGACCGACATCAACCTGACGATCGACACGCGCACCCGCAAGGTCACGGCCAAGTCGGCCGGCAACGTGATCGTCCAGGGCGAGGCCTACACCAGCGGCGCCAGCACGGTCGCGCTGACCGACCAGTACCCCGTGTTCGGCAAGAACCAGGAAGTGGCCGCGCTCGTCAGCCAATACCTGTCCGTCGCGGCGCCGCTGGTGCAGCGGGTGGTGGGCACGCTCTCCGGCCCGGCCACGCGCACGCAGACAGCTTCCCGCGAAAACGTGCTGGGCAATCTGATCGCCGATGCGCAGCTCGCCGCGACCAGCGCCAGCAACAAGGGCGGCGCGCAGATCGCCTTCATGAATCCGGGCGGCGTGCGCGCCGACCTCGTGCCGGCCGGCGACGGCAGCGTGACCTACGGCCAGATCTTCAGCGTGCAGCCCTTCGGCAACAGCCTGGTGGTGAAGACGATGACCGGCGCGCAGATCAAGGCCGTGCTCGAACAGCAGTTCAACAGCGGCAGCAACACAGTCGCCTCGCCGAGGGTGCTGCTGCCTTCGCGCAGCCTGAGCTACAGCTACAGCCTCTCGGCGCCCGCGGGCTCGCGCATCGGCAACATGGCACTCAACGGAACCGCGATGACCGACGGCGCGAGCTACCGCGTGACGATGAACAGCTTCCTGGCCACCGGCGGCGACAACTTCACGGTCTTCAATCAGGGCACGGACACGCTCGGCGGCGACCAGGACGTGGACGCCCTCGAGGCCTACATCAAGGCGAACAGCCCGCTCGCGCCGCCCGCGGCCAACCGCATCACCACGCTGCCCTGAGCGGGCTTGCGCCAGAAGCGAAGAAGGCGGACAGCATCCGCCTTCTTTCGTTTCAGGCTTTCTTGCCTCGGCGGCGGTCGAGGAAAGCGATGACCTCGCCCATGATGCCCCTGCGGAACGCAAGCACGCAGATCACGAAGATCAGGCCCGTGACCATGGTGACCGACTCGCCCAGCGTATTGAACCAGTCGACACCTGTGAGGCGCGCCATGAAGGTGCCGAAGTCGCCCACCTTGTTCTCCAGCAGCACCACCACCGCCGAGCCCACCAGCGGGCCCGACAGCGTGCCGAGGCCGCCGACCAGCGTCATCAGGATCACGTGGCCCGATGCCGTCCAGTGCACGTCGCTGAGCGAAGCGAAGCCGAGCACCAGCGTCTTGAGCGAGCCGGCCAGGCCCGACAGCGCGGCCGAGATCACGAAGGCCAGCAGCTTGAAGCGGTTGACGTCGTAGCCGAGCGAGATGGCGCGCGGCTCGTTCTCCTTGATGCCCTTGAGCACCTGCCCGAAAGGCGAATGCACGGTGCGCGCAATGAGCAGGAAGGCCGCGACCACGATCACCAGCGCGACGTAGTACATCGTGAGGTCGTCGCGCAGGTCGATGAGGCCGAAGAGCTTGCCGCGCGGCACGCTCTGCAGCCCGTCTTCGCCGCCGGTGAAAGGCGCCTGCAGCACGACGAAGTACATCATCTGCGCCAGCGCCAGCGTGATCATCGAGAAGTAGATGCCCTGGCGGCGAATGGCCAGCCAGCCGAACACCAGCCCCAGCAGCGCGCCGGCCAGCGTGCCCGCGATCAGGCCGAGCTCGGGCGTGAGGTGCCAGACCTTGAGCGCGTGGCCCGTGAGGTAGGCCGAGCCGCCCAGGAACGCGGCATGGCCGAAGGACAGCATGCCGGTGTAGCCCAGCAGCAGGTTGAAGGCGCAGGCGAAGAGCGCGAAGCACAGCACCTTCATCACGAACACGGGATAGAAGCCGATGAAGGGTGCGGCGATCAGTGCCAGCAGCAGCACTGCGTAGACGACGAGCGATATTTTCTTCATGGACTTCATTTTTCGCTGCCGAACAGGCCGGCGGGGCGGATCAGCAGCACCACGACCATGATCACGAACACCACGGTGGCCGAAGCCTCCGGATAGAACACCTTGGTCAGCCCCTCGACCACGCCGAGCCCCAGGCCCGTGAGGATGGCGCCCATGATCGAGCCCATGCCGCCGATCACCACCACCGCGAACACGATGATGATCAGGTTCTGCCCCATCAGCGGCGAGATCTGGATCACCGGCGCCGCAAGCACGCCGGCGAAGGCCGCCAGCGCCACGCCGAAGCCGTAGGTCAGCGTCACCATCAGCGGCACGTTGACGCCGAAGGCTTCCACCAGCCGCGGGTTCTCGGTGCCGGCGCGCAGGTAGGCGCCGAGCCGCGTCTTCTCGATCGCATACCAGGTGGCAAAGCACACGACCAGCGAGGCCACCACCACCCACGCGCGGTAGTTGGGCAGGAACATGAAGCCCAGGTTGGTGCCGCCGCTCAGCGCCTCGGGCGTGCTGTAGGCCAGGCCGGAGACGCCATACACCGAGCGGAAGCCGCCCTCGATCAGCAGCGTGAGGCCCAGCGTGAGCAAGAGGCCGTAGAGGTGGTCGAGCTTGTAGATCCAGCGCAGCAGCAGCCGCTCGATCAGCACGCCGAACAGGCCGACGATCAGCGGCGCCACCGCCAGCATGACCCAGTAGTTGACGTTGAAGTAGTTCATCGCCATCCACGACAGCACCGCCCCCATCATGAACAGCGCGCCGTGCGCAAAGTTGATGACGTTGAGCAGCCCGAAGATCACCGCCAGCCCCAGGCTCAGGATCGCGTAGAACGACCCGTTGACTAGCCCCAGAAGGAGCTGGCTCAACAGGGCAGGCATAGAGATATTCATTGGATGCGCAAGCGTTTTAGATGGCGTTTCTTGTCAGTTCGGAAGGGCCGCCCGCCCGGCTGGGTGAAGCGGCACGAAGCACGCACGGCCCGGAGGCCGAGCTTCACTTCCAGAGTGCGCAGGTGCTTTCTTCCTTGGTCGTGTAGACCTGGTCGCCCGGCACCTTCTTGACGATCTTCAGCAGGTCCCACGGGCCCTTGGATTCCGATGGCTTCTTGACCTCCGCCAGCAGCATGTCGTGCACCATGCGGCCGTCGGCGCGGATCACGCCCTTGGCGTAGAAGTCGTTGATCGGCGTCTTCTTGAGGTAGGCCATGACCTTGTCGGCATCGGTGCTCTTCACCGCCTCCACGGCCTTGAGGTAGGCCATGGTGGCCGAGTAGTCGGCGGCCTGGATGTCGGTCGGCTTGTTCTTGGTCTTGGCTTCGTAGCGCGCGGCCCACTTGCGCGACTCGTCGTCGGCGTCCCAGTACCAGCTGGTGGTGTGCAGCAGGCCCTGCGTGGCCGGCAGGCCCAGGCTCTTCACGTCGGTGAGAAACACCAAGAGGCCCGCGACCTTCATCGACTTGTCGATGCCGAATTCCTTCGATGCCTTCATCGAGTTGATGAAGTCGCCGCCGGCGTTGGCCAGGCCCAGCACCTGGGCCTTGGAGTTCTGCGCCTGCAGCAGGAAGGACGAGAAGTCCGACGCATTGAGCGGTGCCCGCACCGTGCCCACCACCGTGCCGCCCTTGGCCTTGACGACCTTGGCGGTGTCGCCCTCGAGTGCGTGGCCGAAGGCATAGTCGGCCGTCAGGAAGAACCAGCTCTTGCCGCCAGTGTCGACCACCGCGCCGCCGGTGCTCTTGGCCAGCGCGACGGTGTCATAGGCGTAGTGCACGGTGTAGGGGCTGCACTGCGCGTTGGTCAGCGCCGAGGTGGCCGCGCCATTGGTGAAGAACACGCGCTTCTTTTCCTGCGCCACCTTGGCGGTGGCCAGCGCGACGCCCGAATTGGTGCCCGCGAAGATCATCGTGGCGCCGGCAGTGTCGATCCATTCGCGCGCCTTGGAGGCGGCGATGTCGGGCTTGTTCTGGTGGTCCACGCTCAGCACTTCCACCGGCTGGCCGAGCACCTTGCCGCCCATGTCGTCGATGGCCATCTGGATGGCCGTTGCGCCGCCCTTGCCTTCCAGGTCGGCGTACAGGCCCGACAGGTCGCTGATGTAGCCGATGACGACCTTCTCCTGCGCCTGCACGGCATGGCTCGCAAGACCCGCGGCCCCGAGCATGAGAGCAATGATTTTGAGCTTGGTTTGCATGGTGTCTCCTGGATGGTTGAGAGAGTCAACGGAAAGAAAAACGGTGGGCGCGGCCGCGGCTAGACGCCCAGCAGCTCGCTGAGCACGGGCATCTTGGCCTCGAGCTCCCTGGCGCCGAAGGCCTCGACCATGCGGCCGTGCTCCATCACGTAGAAGCGGTCGGCCAGCGGCGCGGCGAAGCGGAAGTTCTGCTCCACCATCACGATGGTGTAGCCCTTGCCGCGCAGGGTGTGGATCATCCGCGCGAGCGCCTGCACGATCACCGGCGCCAGGCCTTCGGAGATCTCGTCGAGCAGCAGCAGCTTGGCGCCGGTGCGCAGGATGCGCGCCACCGCCAGCATCTGCTGCTCGCCGCCCGACAGCCGCGTGCCGGGGCTGTGGCGGCGCTCGGCCAGGTTCGGGAACATCTCGTAGATCTCGGCCACCGACATGCCCGGCCCCGCACCCTTGAGCGCCGGCGGCAGCAGCAGGTTTTCCTCGGCCGAGAGGCTGGCGAAGATGCCGCGCTCTTCCGGGCAATAGCCGATGCCCAGGTGCGCGATGCGGTGCGTGGCCATGCCGATGGTCTGCACGCCGTTGACTTCGATGCTGCCCTTGCGCGAGCCGGTCAGGCCCATGATGGCGCGCAGCGTGCTCGTGCGCCCGGCGCCGTTGCGCCCGAGCAGGGTGACGACCTCGCCGGGCTGCACCACCATGTCGACGCCGTGCAGCACATGCGATTCGCCGTACCAGGCGTGGAGATCCTTGATTTCTAGGGCCGCGGTCATGTCAATGGGCCCCTTGCAGTTGGCCGTCCGTGGTGCCCATGTAGGCCTCCATCACCTGCGGATTCTTCGAGACTTCGGCGTACGGCCCTTCGGCCAGCACGGCGCCGCGCTGCAATACCGTGATGGTGTCGGCAATGGTCGAGACCACGCTCATGTTGTGCTCGACCATCAGGATGGTGCGTCCGGCCGACACGCGCTTGATGAGCTCGGCCACGCGGGCCACGTCTTCATGTCCCATGCCCTGCGTGGGTTCGTCGAGCAGCATCAGCTCGGGGTCCATCGCGAGCGTGGTGGCGATCTCGAGCGCGCGCTTGTGGCCGTAGGGCAGGTTCACCGTGAGTTCGTCGGCCTCGTGCGCCAGGCCGACCTCGGCGAGCAGTTCGCGGGCGCGCGCATCGAGCGGCTTGAGCGTCTTCTCGCTCTTCCAGAAATGGTACGAGGTGCCGAGCGCGCGCTGCAGCCCGAGGCGCACGTTCTCCAGCAGCGTGAGGTGCGGAAACACCGCCGAGATCTGGAACGAGCGGATGATGCCGCGCCGCGCGATCTGCGCCGGCCGCTCGCCCGTGATGTCCTGTCCGTTGAACAGGATCGTGCCGCTGGTGGGCTCGAGGAACTTGGTGAGCAGGTTGAAGCAGGTGGTCTTGCCGGCACCGTTCGGGCCGATCAGCGCATGGATCGAGCCGCGCACCACCGAGAGATCGACCTTGCTGACCGCAGTGAACCCCTTGAATTCCTTGGTGAGCTGGCGTGTTTCGAGGATGACGTCGCTCATCTCGCGAAGTCGCCCGGGTTCAGGAAAGATTTGTCGGTCATGCGGTCCATCTCATTGCGCCACTGTCGAGCGCGGACCGATTGTTCGTGGCCGCCTCCTGCTTGCATACTGGGGCAAATGCCTATGCTGCAGTGCAACCTGCCGCCCGCGGCCGCTCACCGCAGCGTGCGACTGTCGTCACAATGACAATGCCCCATCGGTTCGAACCCCTACCTCCATGCCGAACTTCCGCTCGCCCGAATTCCTGACCGGCCACATCCGGCAGACGCTGGCCTTCTATGAGCCGGTCTGCCGCGATCCGTCCGGCGGCTTCTTCCACTTCTTCAAGGACGACGGCACGGTGTACGACCGGCGCACGCGGCACCTCGTCAGCAGCACGCGCTTCGTCTTCAACCATGCGATGGCGTATCGGCGCTTCGGCGATCCGAAGCACCTCGACGGTGCGCGCCACGGCCTGGCTTTCGTGCAGCACGCGCATGTGCAGCCGGGCGGCGGCTACGCATGGCAGATCGACTGGCACGACGGCCGCGCCACCGTGCAGGACGGTACGCAGCATTGCTACGGCCTGGCCTTCGTGCTGCTCGCGCATGCGCATGCGCTCATGGCCGGCATCGAGGAGGCGCGCGTGGGGCTCGAAGACACCTGGCAATTGATGGAACGGCGTTTCTGGGAGCCGCAGCATGCGCTCTATGCCGACGAAGCCACCACCGATTGGCATGTGGGTGCTTATCGGGGCCAGAACGCCAACATGCATGCCTGCGAGGCGATGCTTGCCGCCTTCGAGGCCACGCAGGACGCGCGCTACCTCGATCGCGCGCTCGCGCTTGCAGAGTCGGTCACCGGGCGGCAGGCCGCGCTGGCCGGCGGGCTGGTCTGGGAGCACTACCGCGAGGACTGGTCGGTCGACTGGGACTACAACCGCGGCGACAAGAGCAACATCTTCCGGCCCTGGGGCTTCCAGACCGGCCATCTCACCGAATGGGCCAAGCTGCTGCTGCAGCTGGAGCGAGCGCTCGTCGCCGCGGGCCGCGAAGCAGGCTGGGCCGTGCCGCGCGCCAGGCACTTCTTCGACACCGCCATGCTTCGAGGCTGGGACGCCGGCAACGGCGGCCTCGTCTATGGATTCGGCCCCGACGGCGCGGTGTGCGATGGCGACAAGTACTTCTGGGTGCAGGCCGAGAGTTTGGCCGCCGCGGCCCTGCTGGCGGTGCACACCGGCGATGCCGCCTACTGGAACTGGTACGACCGCCTCTGGGCCTACAGCTGGGAGCACTTCGTCGACCACCGCCATGGCGCGTGGTACCGCATCCTCACGCCTGACAACCGCAAGATCAGCGACGAAAAGAGCCCGGCCGGCAAGACCGACTATCACACCATGGGCGCGTGCTACGACGTCTTGCGGGCACTCGGCGATTGAAGAAGAACGCGGGCCCTTCGTGAAACACCGCGGAACCGGCTCTGCCGGGCCGCTGGTGTTGCCCCCGGTGAGGGGGAAGGAGAAGCGACACGAAGTGCGCGTAGCCTGGGGGAGAGCTTAGTGTGCCCCGGCTGCCGCGTCGCCGCCCGCACCACCGCGCTGCGGCTTGGCCAGCCACACCAGCGGAATCAGCAGCAGGAACAGGATCGCCGACGCATAGAAGATGTCGTTGGTGGCCAGCATGAAGGACTGCTGGTCGACGATGCGGTTGATCTGCCCCAGCACCTGCTCGGTGCTCAAGCCGCTGCTTGCCAGCCCTGACATCGCGCTGGTCGCCGCGTTGTTGCCCTGGGTCACCGATTCGGCGAGCTGCGAGTGGTGCAGCGCCGCGCGGTTCTCCCACAGCGTGGTGGTGATCGACGTACCCATGGCGCCCGCGGTGATGCGCAGGAAGTTCGACAGCCCCGACGCGGCCGGTATGCGGTCGGGCGTGAGGCCCGAGAGCGTGATGGTCACGAGGGGAATGAAGAAGAACGCCATCGCAATGCCCTGGATGACCGTCGGGATGATGATCGTCACGAAGTCGGCCTGCGTGTTGAAGTTCGAGCGCATCCACAGCACCAGCGCGAACACCAGGAACGAGAACGTGGCGTAGCGCCTGGGGTCGATCTTGGCCACCGTGAGCCCGACCACCGGCGAGAAGAAGATCGCCAGCAGCCCCACCGGCGCCATGATCATGCCCGCCTGCGTGGCGGTGTAGCCCATCCACTGCTGCAGCCACAGCGGCAGCAGCACCACGTTGCCGAAGAACAGGCCGTAGGCCACGGCCGTGGCCACGGCACCCGACCAGAAGTTGCGGCGCTTGAAGAGCGACAGGTCGACCACCGGATGCTTGTCGGTCAGCTCCCAGATCAGGAAGAACGCGAAGCCGACCACGGCGATCACCGCCATCGTGATGATCTCGGGCGAGTGGAACCAGTCGAGTTCCTTGCCCTTGTCGAGCATGAGCTGCATCGAGCCGACCCACAGCACCAGAAGCGCCAGGCCGATGGCGTCGATCGGCACCTTGTGCGTGCTGCTCTCGCGCTTGCGGTAGAGCGTCCAGGTGATCGCGGCGGCCACGATGCCGACCGGGATGTTGATGTAGAAGATCCACGGCCACGAGATGTTGTCGGTGATCCAGCCGCCCAGGAGCGGCCCCATCACCGGCGCGACCAGCGTGGTCATCGACCACATCGCCATCGCGAGGCCCGCCTTGGCGCGCGGATAGCTCGACAGCAAGAGCGTCTGCGACAGCGGAATCATCGGCCCCGCGACGAAGCCCTGCAGCGCGCGGAACAGGATGAGCGTGGTCATGTTCGGCGCCAGGCCGCACAGCAGCGAGGCGATCATGAACAGGATCACGCTGGCCATGAAGAGCCGCACCTGTCCGAAGCGCTGTGTCATGAAGCCCGTGAGCGGCACCGCGATGGCGTTGGCCACCGCGAAGCTGGTGATGACCCAGGTGCCTTGCGTGGTGCTCACGCCCAGGTCGCCTGAAATGGCCGGCAGCGACACGTTCGCGATCGACGAGTCGAGCACGTTCATGAAGGTGGCGGCCGACAGCGCAACAGTGCCCCAGACGCGGGCGGCGCCCTCGAGCGGCGGATGCGCAACGTAAGCGGGAGCAGCAGTGGCCATTGGCTTTGCCTCGGAAACCGTGAGCGGCGATCAGCCGGGATGGGACTGCGAAGCAACCTGTGCCGCGGTGCCGGCGGCGGCCGGCGTGGCGGGGCGGCCCGCGGCCGGCGCGGCGGCAGCCGCAGGCGCGCCGCGGCCGAGATTCGCGGCCACGATGCGGTCGACCTCTGCATCGGCGCCGTGGTCGAGCTTGCTGTAGACCTGCGTCTGCGAAATGGCGGTGGCGCGCGGCGCGTCGGCCAGCATCTTGCCGGTCTTCTGCGAGATGTCGATCTGGGCGTCCATCGAGAGGCCGATGCGCAGCGGGTTGGCCTTGAGCTGCTCGGCATCGAGCGCAATGCGCACGGGCACGCGCTGCACCACCTTGATCCAGTTGCCGGTGGCGTTCTGCGCCGGCAGCAGCGCAAAGGCGCTGCCGGTGCCCACGCCCAGGCCCGCGACCTTGCCGGTGTATTCCACCTTCTTGCCGTAGACGTCGGCCCTGAGCTTCACGGGCTGGTCGATGCGGATGTTGCGCAGCTGCACTTCCTTGAAGTTGGCGTCGACCCACAGCTGGTTCAGCGGCACGATCGACATCATCGGCGTGCCGGCTGCCACGCGCTGGCCGAGCTGCACCGTGCGCTTAGCGACATAGCCGTCGACCGGCGCCGGCATGGCGACGCGCTGCGTGGCCAGGTAGGCCTCGCGCACCTTGGCGGCGGCGGCCTGCACGCTCGGGTGCTGGGCCACGCTGGTGCCTTCGGTCAGCGACTGGTTGCTGGCCAGTGCTTCGCGCGCGGCCACCACGCCGGCCTGCGCCGCCGCGAGCTGGCTCTTGGCATTGTCGAGTGCCGTCTCGGCGTGGTTGAGCTCTTCCTTCGAGACCGCGCCATTGCCCGAGAGCGCGCGGCGGCGCTGCAGGTCGTCCTGCGCCTTGGCGATATCGCTCTGCGCCTTGACGATGTCGGCCTGGCGCAGCGTGACCTGCGCGGCCAGCGAACCGTTGTTGGCATAGAGCGTGCGCACCTGGCGCACGGCCTGGGCGAGCGCGGCCTCGGCCTGCTCGAGCGCCACCTTCGCATCGGCGGGGTCCAGCTGCACCAGCGGCTGGCCGGCCTTCACGAAGTCGGTGTCGTCGGCGTTGATGGCCATGACGGTGCCGCCGATCTGCGGCGTGATCTGGATCACGTTGCCCTGCACATAGGCGTTGTCGGTGTCCTCATAGTGGCTGGCCACCAGCCATTCGTAGAGGCCCCAGCCGCCGCCGGCCACGATCACCACGGCCGCCAGCGCGATCAGTGCGCGGCGGCGCTTGCCGTTGCCGGCGGGTGCTTCGGTTGCGGCGAAGGCTGCCGGTGCAGCGGGCGTCGGAGTGTTGTTGTCGCTCATGATGAAGTTCTTTCCGAAGAAGAAAAAGTCGGTTCAGTTCAGTGCCGATGAAGCGGGCGCCGTGGCGGTGGCGGTTGCCGGCGGCTGCCAGCCGCCGCCGAGCGCGCGCGCCAGGCCCACCTGCGTGTCGAGTGCGCGCGCGGCAAGGTCGACCGCCAGCCGGCGCTGCGCGAGCACGGCGGTTTCGGCAGTCAGCACGTTGAGGTAGTTGCCCAGGCCCGCGCGGTAGCGCTGCACGGCGATGTCGTAGGCCCCTTCGGCGGCGGTCTGCGCGGCGCGCTGCTCGGCCTGCTGCCGCGTGATCGACTGGGCGCTCGCGACCTGGTCGGACGCATCGCGCACGGCATCGATGACGGCAGCGTTGTAGCTTTCGATGGCCACGTCGAGGTCCGCCGACTTGCCGCGCAGGTTGGCGCGCAGCTTGCCGCCTTCGAAGATCGGCAGGCTGATGGCAGGGCCCACGCCCCACTGCTCGCTGCCCGACTTGAGCAGCTTGCCGAAACCCAGGCTCTGAAAGCCCGCGAAGGCCGTGAGGTTCACGTTCGGATAGAAAAGCGTTTTGGCGTTTTTCACGTCGCTGGTGGCGGCCTCGACGCGCCAGCGCGCGGCGGCGATGTCGGCGCGGCGGCCCAGCAGGTCGGCCGGAATGTTGGCCTCAAGCGCCATCGGCTTCACGGCCTCCAGCATCGGCGGCTTGAGCGATTGCGACACATTGGGCTGGCCCACGAGCGCGTCGAGCGCGTGCTGCTGCAGCGCGATCTGTTCGTTGAGTGCTTCGATCTGCTGGCGCGCTTCAGGCAGGCCGCCTTCGCTCTGCCGCAGCTCCAGCCGGGTGTCGAGGCCAGCGGACACCCGGTCGCGCACCAGCTTGAGCGTTTCGTCGCGCTGCGCCAGCGTGCGCTGGGCCACGCCGAGCTGCTCATTCAGCCGCGCCCACTGGAAGTAGCTGCGCGCCACATTGCTGGCCAGCAGCACGCGCGCGGCATCGGCATCGGCCGCGGCAGCGTTGGCCGCGCCAATGGCGGTATCGAGCGCGCTGCGGTTCTTGCCGAAGAAGTCGAGCTCCCAGCTCGCGCCAAGCTGCAGCAGGCCGATGTTCTGCGTGGAGCCGCCGAGCGGCTCGGGATAGATGTAGTTGCTGTTGAACTTCTGGCGTTTCAGGTCGAGCTCGCCATTGACCTTGGGCTTCAGGGCCGACTCGGCGATGTCCGCGGAAGCCTGCGCGCGCACGAGCCGCGCACGCGCGACCTGCAGGTTCGGGTTGCCGGCCACGGCCTGGTCGATCAACGTGTTGAGTTGCGCGTCGCCAAAGGCCAGCCACCATTGGCGCTCGACGCTCGGCACGGCGGCAGCGCTGCTGTCCGCGGCAATGCCGAGCGACGAGGCATCGCGCAGCCTGGCCTCTGAGCCGATGCCGGCCATGTCGGCACAGCCGGCCAGTGCAGCCATCAGCAGCACGGCGGCAACAATGGGGGTGCGGCGCAATGCGCGCGCGGCAAGGGATTCAGTCATTTTTATCTCCACGGGCCGCAAGGGCTTGTGCGTTGTCGAGGATGCGGCGCAGGTAGCCCTTGAGTTGCTCCCACTCTTCCTTGCTGAAACCCGCCAGGTGCTCGTTCTGCACGCGGCTCAGCACGTACGGCACTTCCTGGGCGGCGGCACGGCCTTCTTCGGTGAGCTCGATGTTGACCACGCGGCGGTCTTCGAGCGAGCGCACGCGGCGGCACAGGCCCTTGGCTTCGAGGCGGTCGAGCAGGCGCGTCATGGCACCGGCGTCGAGCTCGCAGGCACGGGCGAGTTCGGCCACCGTGGTGGCTGCGCCGACGTGCAGCTTGTACAGCGGCAGCCATTGAGGAAAGGTCGGACCGCCGGGCTCGCACATGCGGGTTTCTACCGCCTGGGCCACCGCACCCAGGATGCGGCGCATCAAATACCCGATGCTTTCCTCGGCCTGGTAGGTCTCGGCACGGTAGAAGTCCGCCGGCCGGCGCTCGGCATCGCCGGAGGCCGTCGGGACTTGCGGGGTATCTGCATCGCTCATGGCCTAAATATTAATTGCCCGGGCAATTATTGTCAAGGCCGCCTTTGCGGAGGCAAGGGTCGGTAGAATCCGCGCCATGGCTTCTTCCCCTCTGTCTTCACCGGCCAAGGGCTCGCCCCGATCGCTGTCGGGCCTGAGCCCTTTTCTTCGGCCCTACCGTGTCCAGATCGTTCTGGCAGGCATCTTCCTGGTGATGGCCGCCGTCACCACGCTGGTGTTTCCGCTGGCGCTGCGCAGCCTGATCGACGGCGGATTGGTCAGCGCCGACAAGGGCGCGCAGACGATGGCGCTGCGCGAGCACTTCGGCGCCCTCTTTGCGGTGGCCGTGGCGCTCGGCCTCTTTTCGGCGGCACGCTTCTATACGGTGAGCTGGCTCGGCGAACGCGTCACGGCCGACCTGCGCAACGCGGTCTACGGCCATGTGCTGCGCCAGAGCCCGGCGTTCTTCGAAACCACGCAGACCGGCGAAGTGCTGTCACGCCTCACGGCCGACACCACGCTGGTACAGACCGTGGTCGGCTCGTCGCTGAGCATGGGCCTGCGCAATGCGGTCATGGGCGTGGGCGCGCTGGCGGTGCTGGTCTGGACCAATCCTTATGTGATGGTCCAGGTGCTGGGCATCCTGGTGCTGGTGGTGCTGCCGAGCATGTGGTTCGGCCGCCGCGTGCGCAAGCTCTCTCGCGCGAGCCAGGACCGGGTGGCCGATTCGAGCGCCATCGCGGCCGAGGTGCTCAACGCGATCCCGGTGGTGCAGAGCTACACGGCCGAATCGCGCGAGGCCGGCCGCTTCAATGCCTCGACCGAAAACGCCTTTCGAACCGCCGTGCGCCGCACCAAGGCACGTTCGGTGCTGGTGGCCTTCATCATCATCGCCACCTCGGCGGCGCTGCTCTGGGGCCTCTACCAGGGCACGCAGGCGGTGCTGCGCGGCGACATCACGGCCGGCCACCTGGGCCAGACCGTGGTCTACGTGGCCATCCTTGCCAGCGCGACCGCCGTGCTCGGCGAGGTCTATGGCGACCTGCTGCGGGCCGCGGGCGCCACCGAGCGCCTGATGGAACTGCTGCATGCGCCGGCGGCAATCGTTTCCCCGTCGAGCCCGATTGCGGCACAGATTCCGGCGGCGGGAAGTGCCATCACGTTCAACGCCGTGACTTTTCACTACCCTTCGCGGCCCGGCACACCGGCGCTGAAGAACTTCAGCCTCGACATCGCTCCGGGCGAAACAGTGGCGCTGGTGGGTTCGAGCGGCGCGGGCAAGAGCACGGTGTTCCAGTTGCTGCTGCGCTACTACGATCCGCAATCAGGCCAACTGCTGCTCGACGGCACCCCGCTGGCCTCGCTCGCGCTGCCCGACCTGCGCACCCGCATCGGCCTGGTGCCGCAGGACGCCGTGATCTTCTCGGCCAGCGCTTTCGAGAACATCCGCTACGGCCGCCCCGACGCGACGGCCGACGAAGTGCATGCCGCCGCCCGCGCGGCCTTTGCGCACGATTTCCTGCAGGCGCTGCCCGAGGGCTACGACACCTTCCTGGGCGAGCGGGGGGTGCGCCTGTCGGGCGGACAGCGCCAGCGCATCGCAATTGCACGCGCCATTCTCAAGAACCCGCCGCTGCTGCTGCTCGACGAGGCCACGAGCGCGCTCGACGCGGAGAGCGAGCGCATGGTGCAGGCGGCGCTCGAATCGGCCATGGAAGGCCGCACCACGCTCGTGATCGCGCACCGCCTGGCCACTGTGCAAAAGGCCGACCGCATCGTGGTGCTGGACCACGGCGGCATCGTCGAACAGGGAACGCATGCCACGCTGGTGGCGCAAGGCGGGGTCTATGCCCGCCTGGCCGCACTGCAGTTCACGGCTTGAATCGGCAGGCGGTTACTGCAGCGTTTCCTTGAGCGCCGCGGGAATGGCCAGCGGCAGCACCGGAATGCCCTCGTCGAGCAGCGCTTCGGTCTGCTCGCGGGTCGCCTGGCCGCGGATCCCACGCTCTTCGGTTTCGCCGTAGTGCATCCGGCGCGCCTCGTCGGCAAAACGGTCGCCCACGTCCTCGGTCTTTGCGAGAACCTCGCGCACGGCGCGCATCCAGCGTGCCTCCGGAGACGACAGTTCGGCGGGCAGCTGGGCCTTGGCCGGCTCCGCAGACGATGATGCAGCGGTCTCCGTCGGCGCCTTTGCGTTGCCCAGGTTCAGGCGCGGCGCGCTCAACAGCTTGACGATGCGCGTGTCGGCACACACCGGACATTCCACCAGTCCGGCAGCGAGCTGGGTTTCGAAGGCTTCATTGGACGCAAACCAGCCTTCGAAGCCGTGGCCATGCGAGCAGCGTAGATCGAGAACCTTCATGCGCGGATTATCCCGCGCCGCCTTGTGAAGCGGTGGCTTGCCAGTCGAGTGCCCACGCGCCCGAAAGGACGTTCTGCAGCCAGAGCGTGCAAGTGAGCGACTTGGCGTCGGTGAGCGTGCCGTCGCGGCACCAGAGCGCAACTTCTGCCGGCGTGGCCGTGAACACGTCGAGAAACTCGCCGTGGTCGAGCTGGCGCGTGCCGAGCGAGAGGCCGCGCGCAAAGTAGATGTGGATGATCTCGGTGGAATACGCCACGGCCAGGTGCATGGCGCCGGCATACGCCCATTCGCGCGCGGTGTAGCCGGTTTCCTCGAGCAGTTCACGCTGGCCGCAGACCAGCGGGTCTTCGCCCGCGTCGAGCTTGCCGGCCGGAAATTCGACCATCACATGCCCGACCGGATAGCGGTACTGGCGCTCCAGCACCACGCGGCCGTCGTCGAGCAGCGGAATCACCACCACCGCGCCCGGGTGGATCACGTACTCGCGCGTGGCGCTGTGGCCGTCGGGCAGGCGCACGGTGTCGCGGCAGACCTGGAGAAAATTGCCCTTGACCAGAACCTCGCTGGCCGTGCGTTCTTCCTTCAGGTGCGAATCGGCGATGGGAGAAGAAGTCATGTCGGTCATCCGTGCCTGTGCTTCATGAGGTAGCGCCAGGTAAACCCTGGAAAGGCCAGCACGATGAAAAGCGCGCCGGTCACCGCATAGAACTCCCAGCCCTGCGGAGCGATCTGCCCTGCCCGGCTTTCGAACAGCAAACCCACGCCGCCCGCGGCGAAATACAGCACCACCAGTTCGGCCAGCCGCACGGGCAGTGGCTTGGGACGCGTGGCCAGCGGCACGACGCCGAACAGCCGGTCGTTGAAAAACGGCAGGTTGGCCGCCAGCAGCGCCACCGCAAGAACGACCCAGACCGATGCGGTTTGCGACACCGTGGCGCGCCGCGGTCAGTTCGCCAGCGTGGCCACGATGGCCTTGGCGCAGAGCGTCATGAGGCCGCCGGGAACAATGCCCAGCACGAGAATCAGCAAGCCGTTGATCGACAGCACGGTGCGCACGTCGCGCGGCGCCGACACGGTACTGGCCGTGACGGGAGCGTCGAAGTACATGACCTTGACCACGCGCAGATAGTAGAACGCGCCGATCAGCGACGTGATCACCGCGAACACCGCCAGCCCGATGTAGAGCGCCTGCCCCGACGCGATCAGCGCCTGCAGCACCGCCAGCTTGGCGTAGAACCCGACCAGCGGCGGCAGGCCCGCGAGCGAGAACATCGCGATGGCCATCACGCCGGCGTACAGCGGGCTGCGCTGGTTCAGGCCGGCCAGGTCCGTGATCTCTTCGCTTTCGAAGCCCTCGCGCGCCAGCAGCAGGATGATGCCGAAGCTCGCCAGCGTGGTCAGCACATAGGTCACGATGTAGAACATCGAGGCGCTGTAGGCGAACTGTGCGTTGTAGGTGTTGCCGTTGACCACGCCCGCCACCAGGCCGAGCAGCATGAAGCCCATCTGCGCAATGGTCGAGTAGGCCAGCATGCGCTTGAGGTTGGTCTGTGCGATGGCGGCCAGGTTGCCCACCAGCAGCGAGGCGATGGCCAGCAGCGCCAGCATCTGCTGCCAGTCGATGGCCAGCGGCAGCAGCCCTTCCACCAGCAGGCGGATGATGATGGCAAAGGCGGCCAGTTCGGGCGCCGCGCCGATCAGCAGCGTGACCGCCGTCGGAGCGCCCTGGTACACGTCGGGCACCCACATGTGGAAAGGCGCCGCCCCCACCTTGAAGGCCAGGCCCGCCACGATGAACACGAGGCCGAACACCAGCACCTGGTGGTTCACCTTGCCGCTGGCAATGATCTTGAACACTTCATTGGTGTCGAGCGAGCCGGTCGCGCCGTACAGCATCGACAGGCCGTAAAGCAGGAAGCCGCTGGCCATGGCGCCGAGCACGAAGTACTTCATGGCCGCCTCGCTGGCCACCGCGTTGTCGCGGCGCAGCGCCACCAGCGCATAGCTCGACAGCGTGAGCAGTTCGAGCCCCAGGTAGATCAGCAGGAAGTTGCTGCCCGAGATCATCACGAACATGCCCAGCAGCGCGAACATGCTGATGGTGAACATCTCGCCGCCGCGCAGCATCTCGCGGTCCGCCGCATAGGGCCGGCCGTAGACCAGCGTGACCATCAGGGCCACCGTGGCAAAGCACTTGAGCCAGTTGCCCATGGGGTCGCTCACGACCATGCCGCCGAAGCCGTAGACCGTCTTGCCATCGTTGGCGGCAATGCCGGTCAGCACGGCCACCATGGCCAGCGTGAGCAGCGTCAGGATGTAGGTGCGCGTGCGGCGGGCGTCGGTGGTCGACAGGTCGACCAGCGCAATGATGCAGGCCATGACCAGCAGCACGATTTCGGGGTAGATCGCGACCCAGCTGAGTTTGTCAATCATCTCGTTCTCTTCTTCAGCGTGGAATCAGGGCAAGGGCAGTTTCGACGTTGCCACATGGCGCAGGAGCTCCGTCACGGAAGCGTCCATCACGTCGGTGAACGGCTTCGGATGGATGCCCATCCACAGCACGGCAATGGCCAGCAGCGACAGCATCAGGAACTCGCGGGCATTGATGTCGGCGAGTTCCTTGACGTGGTCGTTGCCGACCGGGCCGAGGTACACGCGCTTGTACATCCAGAGGGTGTAGGCCGCGCCGAAGATCAGCGCGGTGGCCGCCCCCATGCCGATCCAGAAGTTGGCCTTGACCGCACCCAGGATGACCATCCACTCGCCCACGAAACCGGCGGTGCCCGGCAGGCCGCAATTGGCCATGGCGAACAGCAGCGCGAACGCGGCGAACTTGGGCATGGTGTTGACCACGCCACCGTAGTCGGCGATCTGGCGCGAATGCACGCGGTCGTACAGCACGCCGATGCCGAGGAACATCGCGCCCGAGACGAAGCCGTGCGCAATCATCTGCACGATGCCGCCGGACACGCCCAGCTCGTTGAAGATGAAGAAGCCCAGCGTCACGAAGCCCATGTGGGCGACCGACGAGTAAGCCACGAGCTTCTTCATGTCTTCCTGCACCAGTGCCACCAGGCCGACGTAGATCACCGCGATCAGCGACAGCGCGATCATGAGCCAGGCCCATTCGTGCGAGGCGTCGGGCGCGATCGGCATCGAGAAGCGCAGGAAGCCGTAGGCTCCGAGCTTCAGCATGATCGCGGCCAGCACGGCCGAGCCGCCGGTCGGCGCCTCGACGTGCACGTCCGGCAGCCAGGTGTGGACCGGCCACATCGGCACCTTGACGGCAAAGGCGGCAAAGAACGCGAAGAACAGGAAGGTCTGTGCCGTCGAACCCAGCGGCAGCTTGTGCCAGCTCAGGATGTCGAAGCTGCCGCCCGACTTGTTGTACAGGTAGATCAGCGCCACCAGCATCAACAGCGAGCCGAGCAGGGTGTAGATGAAGAACTTGAACGCCGCGTAGATCTTGTTCGGGCCGCCCCAGATGCCGATGATCAGGTACATCGGGATCAGCGTGGCCTCGAAGAACACGTAGAACAGGATGCCGTCGAGCGCGGCGAACACGCCGATCATGAAGCCCGAAAGAATCAGGAACGCGGCCATGTACTGGTTGACGCGCTCGGTGATCACTTCCCAGGCCGAGATCACGACCACCACGGTGGTGAACGAGGTCAGCAGCACCAGCCAGAGCGACAGGCCGTCAATGCCGACGTGGTAGTTGACATTGAAGCGCGCGATCCAGCTGCCCTTTTCGACGAACTGCATCGCGGCGGTGCCGTTCTGAAAGCCCGTGTAAAGCGGCACGGTCACCAGGAAGCTCACGATCGCGCCGACCAGCGCGACCCAGCGCACGCCCCTGGCATGCTCGTCACGGCCGAACGCCAGCAACGCGACACCGAATGCGATCGGCACCCAGATGGCAAGGCTCAACAAACCCATTTTTATTTTTCTCCGGCGCTTGGCTCAGCGCTTGAACCAGACGAAGTACGTCATCAGGATGAAGATCCCGAGCAGCATCGCGAAGGCGTAGTGATAGATGTAGCCCGACTGCAGCCAGCGCACCGCACCCGAGATGCGGCCGACGACCTTCCAGGAGCCGTTGACCAGAGCGCCGTCGATCAGCGCCTGGTCGCCGCCCTTCCAGAGGCCCGTGCCGAAGGCACGCGTACCGCGGGCGACGATGTTCTCGTTGAACCAGTCGAGGTAGTACTTGTTCTCGAGCAGGCGGTAGACCGGGCCGAAGGCGCGCTTGATGGCGGCCGGCAGCGCGGGATTCACCATGTACATGTAGAACGAGAGCACCACCCCTGCCAGCGCCAGCCAGAACGGCGCAGCCTGCAGGCCGTGGATCGCCATGGCCACGGGGCCGTGGAAGGCTTCCTCGAGTTCCTTCATGGCATGGTGCTTGTTCGCGTCGACCGCGATGGCGCCCTTGAAGAACTCGCCGAAGAGCATCGGCTCGATTGTCATGAAGCCGATCACCACGGACGGAATCGCCAGCAGCACCAGCGGCAGCCACACCACCCAAGGCGATTCGTGCGGCTTGGCGTGGTCGGCGTGGTGGCCATGGTCGGGCTCCTCGTCCGACGCATGGTGGTGCGCGTCGGGATTCTGGTCGTAGCGCTCCTTGCCGTGGAACACCAGGAAGTACATGCGGAACGAATAGAACGCCGTGACGAACACGCCGGCCAGCACCGCGTAGTAGGCGAACTGCGCGCCCCACAGGTGGCTCTCGTGCACCGCTTCGATGATGCTGTCCTTCGAGTAGAAGCCGGCGAAGAACGGCGTGCCGATCAGCGCGAGCGAACCCACGAGCGAAGTGATCCAGGTGATCGGCATGTACTTGCGCACGCCGCCCATCCAGCGGATGTCCTGGTTGTGGTGCATGCCGATGATCACCGAACCCGCGCCAAGGAACAGCAGCGCCTTGAAGAACGCGTGCGTCATCAGGTGGAACACCGCGACCGAATAGGCCGAGGCGCCGAGCGCCACCGTCATGTAGCCCAGCTGCGAGAGCGTCGAGTACGCGACCACGCGCTTGATGTCGTTCTGGATGATGCCCAGGAAGCCCATGAACAGCGCCGTGATGGCACCGATCACCAGGATGAACGACAGCGCCGTGTCGCTGAGCTCGAACAGCGGCGACATGCGCGCCACCATGAAGATGCCGGCTGTGACCATCGTTGCCGCGTGGATCAGCGCGGAGATGGGTGTCGGGCCTTCCATTGAGTCGGGCAGCCACACGTGCAGCGGGAACTGCGCGCTCTTGCCCATCGCGCCGATGAACAGGCAGATGCAGATCACGGTGATCAGCATCCACTCGGTGCCCGGGAAGGTGATGCCGGCCAGCGTATTGGCCTTGGCGAAGGCTTCGCCGTAGTTCAGCGTGCCGGCGTAGGCGGCGATCAGGCCGATGCCGAGGATGAAGCCGAAGTCGCCCACGCGGTTGACCAGGAAGGCCTTCATGTTCGCGAAGATCGCGGTCGGCCGGTTGAACCAGAAGCCGATCAGCAGGTACGACACCAGGCCCACCGCCTCCCAGCCGAAGAACAGCTGGAGCATGTTGTTGCTCATGACGAGCATCAGCATCGAGAAGGTGAAGAGCGAGATGTAGGCGAAGAAGCGGTTGTAGCCCTCGTCTTCTTCCATGTAGCCGATGGTGTAGATGTGCACCATCAGCGAGACGAAGCTCACCACGCACATCATCATGGCCGTGAGGCCGTCGACCAGGAAGCCGATTTCCATCTTCAGGCCGCCCACCACCATCCATTCGTAGAGGGTGGCGTTGAAGCGGGCACCGTCGGCCACCACGCTCTTGAGCGTCATGGCCGAGATGATGAAGGCGACCAGCACGCCGAGGATGGTCAGCGAATGCGTGACTTTGCGGCCGATGTGATTGCCGCCGAACTTGGTGCCGAACAGGCCGGCGACGACGGCGCCGACCAGGGGTGCCAGCGGCACGGCCAGCAGGGTGGATGCGGAAAGGGTTGCGCTCATACTGCTTTCAACCCTTGAGTGAGTTGAGTTCGTCCACGTTGATGTTGGATTTGTTGCGGAACAACAGGACCAGCAGCGCGAGACCGATGGCCGACTCGGCCGCAGCCACCGTCAGGATGAAGAACACGAAGATCTGGCCGTGCATGTCGCCCAGGTAGTACGAGAACGCCACGAAGTTCATGTTCACCGCGAGCAGCATCAGTTCGATGGCCATCAGCAGCACGATGAGGTTCTTGCGGTTCAGGAAGATGCCGATCACCGACAGCGCAAAAAGCATGGCGCCGAGCGATAGAAAGTGTCCGAGCGTGAGCGTCATGCCTTGTTTTCCTTTGCCGCTGCTGCATCTGCATCTGCGGGTGCTTGCACCACGGGCTCGGCGGCGCGCGTGACCGGCATCTGCACGATGCGCACGCGGTCCCGGGCCTTCACGCGCACCTGGTCGGACGGGTTGACGTACTTGCTGTCCTTGCGGGTGCGCAGCGTCAGCGCAATGGCGGCCACGATCGCCACCAGCAGGATGACGGCCGCGATTTCGAGGGGATACAGGTACTCGGAATACAGCAGCTTGCCGAGTTCGAGCGTGTTCGAACTGTTGGCTGCCATGGCACCCGTGCCGCGCGGCGCTTCCGCCAGGCGGAAGCCGCCCATCAGCACAGCGGCCATTTCGAGCGCGATGAGCGCACCCACGCCGGCTGCCAGCGGAAAGTGCTTCCAGAAACCCTCCCGCAGCCCGTCGACGTTGATGTCCAGCATCATCACGACGAACAGGAACAGCACCATCACTGCCCCGACGTAGACGAGCACGAGCGCGATCGCCAGGAACTCGGCGCGCAGCAAGAGCCAGATCGCCGAAGCCTGGAAGAAGGCCAGCACCAGGTACAGCGCGGCGTACACGGGATTGCGGGCGGTGATGACGCGGAAGGCTGCGAACAGCAGCACCACGGCAAACAGATAGAACAGACCGGTCTTGACGTCCATGGAATTCGAATGGGTACGGGGTTCGGGCCGGGCTGGCTCAGCGGTACTTGGCGTCGGCCGCCTTGTTCGCTGCAATTTCTTTTTCGTAGCGGTCGCCCACGGCCAGCAGCATGTCCTTGGTGAAGTACAGGTCGCCGCGCTTTTCGCCGTGGTATTCGAAGATGTGGGTCTCGACGATCGAGTCGACCGGGCAGCTCTCTTCGCAGAAGCCGCAGAAGATGCACTTGGTCAGGTCGATGTCGTAGCGCGTGGTGCGGCGCGAGCCGTCGTCGCGCACATCGGATTCGATGGTGATGGCCAGCGCGGGGCACACGGCTTCGCAGAGCTTGCAGGCGATGCAGCGCTCTTCGCCGTTCTCATAACGGCGCAGCGCGTGCAGGCCGCGAAAGCGCGGCGAGAGCGGCGTCTTCTCTTCGGGGAACTGCACCGTGATCTTGCGGGCGAAGGCGTACTTGCCGGTGATGGCCAGGCCCTTGAACAGCTCGAACAGCATGAAGCTGCCCAGGAAGTCCTTGAGCGAGAACGGCGCGGACGCAAGCTTGGAAGGGCGCGCGAGCGCGCCGGCGGTATGCGCAGCAGTCATGATGTTGGCGCTTCCAGTTATTTCCAGATATTGAACGGGGTCTGCATCCACGCACCGACCACCACCAGCCACACGAGCGTGACCGGAATGAAGATCTTCCAGCCGAGCCGCATGATCTGGTCATAGCGGAAGCGCGGGAACGTCGAGCGGACCCACAGGAACATGGTGACCACGCAGAAGGTCTTGGCACCGAGCCAGATCCAGCCCGGAATGAAGCTCAGGAACTCGAACGGCGGCAGCCATCCGCCGAGGAACAGCACGACGCACAGGATCGAGACCAGCCACATGTTGGCGTACTCGGCCAGGAAGAACATTGCGAAGCTCATGCCCGAGTACTCGATCATGTGGCCCGCAACGATTTCGGACTCGCCTTCGACCACGTCGAACGGGTGGCGGTTGGTTTCTGCCAGGCCCGAGATGAAGTAGACGACGAAGATCGGCAGCAGCGACAGCCAGTTCCACGACAGGAACCCGATGCCCATCGATGCGAAGGTACCCTTGCCCTGCCCTGTCACGATGTCGGTCATGTTCAGGCTGGCCGACACCATCAGCACCACGACGAAGCAGAAGCCCATCGCGATTTCGTAGCTCACCATCTGCGCCGAGGCGCGCAGCGCGCCCAGGAAGGCGTACTTGGAGTTGGACGCCCAGCCCGCGATGATCACGCCGTAGACCTCGAGCGAGGTGATGGCCATCACGAACAGCAGGCCGGCATTGATGTTGGCCAGCGCCACGTCGGGACCAAAGGGAATCACGACCCATGCGACGAGCGCCGGCATGATGGTCATGATCGGGCCCAGCAGGAACAGGCCCTTGTTGGCGACCGTCGGAAGAATGATTTCCTTGGTCATCAGCTTGAGCGCGTCGGCAATGGGCTGCAGCAGCCCCAGCGGTCCGATGCGGTTCGGGCCGATGCGGATCTGCGTGAAGCCGATCGCCTTGCGCTCCCACAGCGTGAGGTAGGCCACGGCCCCCATCAGCGGAAGCACGACCACCATGATCTTGATCAGCGTCCAGATCACCGGCCAGGCCGCGGCCGTCCACCAGCCCGCGTGGACCAGCCCCTGGCCGTATGCATGCACTGCGTCGATCATGCCAATGCCTCCTCGGCACGGGCCGGTGCTGCCGGCGCGTTGCGCGCATCGGCGGTGAGTTGCAGCGACGGAGCGCGGCGCACGATCGAGTCGAGTTGATAGATGCTTGCGACCACGGGCGCGGCAACGGCGCCAGTGGAAGCAACAGCCTTCGCGGCGGTGGCATTGCTCAGGGCATTGGCCGGCACGGCACCGTTGTCGCCGATGGTGCGCAGCACGTCGGCGGTCGATTCGAACGCGAAGCCCGGCAGGCCCAGCAGGTTGGCCAGCACGCGCAGCACCTTCCAGGCCGGACGCGCCTCGCCCTGCGGCTTCACGACGGCATGGAAACCTTGCATGCGGCCTTCGGCATTGACGAAAGTGCCCGGCGTTTCGGTGAACGGCGCAATGGGCAGCAGCACGTCGCTGAATTCGAGGTTGGCCTTGAAGGGGCTCAGCGTGACGACCATCTGCGCATTGCCGATGACATCGGCGGCTGCGGCGCCCGCGGCCGAGTCGAACACCGGTTCGGTATTGAGCAGCAGCACGGCCTTGAGGCCCGAGCCCGCAGCCAGCATGCGGCCGGCATCGAGGCCGCCGTTCTTCGGGAACGCGCCGACGAGCTGCGCGCCCACGGTATTGGCGGCTTCGGTCAGGTAGCCGACGGTCGCGCCGGTCTGCGCGCCGATCCAGTTCGCGAGGGCCAGCAGGCTGCCGGCTTGCGCGTGGTGGGCGGCGGCATTGCCGAGCAGGATGGCCTTGCGCTCGCCGCTCAGCAGCGAGGCTGCGATGGCTTGGGCGGCGGCATCGGGTTCGTTCTTCGGTGCCAGCGGCGCGGCTGCACCGTTGGTCTGGCCGATGGCGGCAGCGACGGCAGCCAGTGCCTCGACCCACTGATCGGCTTCGACGATGGACGATTGCGCCACGCTGATGGCCCATGCATCGCGGTCGGCCATCAGGCTGGCCGAGGTGATCACCGACAGCGCGGCGCCCTTGCGCACGGCCTGGCGGATGCGCTGCGCGAACAGCGGGTGGTCCTTGCGCAGGTTCGAACCAATGATCAGTGCGCGCTGCAGCTGCGTGAGCGATGCAATCGAGGTGCCGAGCCAGCGCACGCCTTCGAAGGCCGTGAATTCGGCGTTGCGCAGGCGGTAGTCGATGTTGTCGCTGCCGAGCTCACGCGTGAGCATGGCGGCCAACTGCAGTTCTTCGAGCGTGCTGTGCGGGCTCGCGAGCGTGCCGATGCTCTGCGCGCCGTGGTCGGCCTTGATCTGCTTGAGGCCATTGGCCACGTATTCGAGCGCGGTCTGCCAGTCGACCTGCCGCCACTGGCCGCCCTGCTTGAGCATGGGCTGCGTGAGGCGTTCCGGGCCGTGGAGGGCTTCGTACGAGAAGCGGTCGCGGTCGGCGATCCAGCACTCGTTGACTTCTTCGTTCTCGAGCGGCACCACGCGCATCACGCGGTTGTTCTTGACCTGGACGATCAGGTTGGCGCCGGTGGAATCGTGCGGGCTCACCGACTTGCGGCGCGACAGCTCCCAGGTGCGGGCGCTGTAGCGGAAGGGCTTGCTCGTGAGCGCGCCGACCGGGCAGATGTCGATCATGTTGCCCGACAGTTCGGAGTCGACCGAATCGCCGAGGAAGGTTTCGATTTCGGAGTGCTCGCCGCGCTGGGTCATGCCGAGCTCCATCACGCCGGCCACTTCCTGGCCGAAGCGGACGCAGCGCGTGCAATGGATGCAGCGGCTCATTTCTTCCATGCTGATCAGCGGGCCGACGTCCTTGTGGAAGACGACGCGCTTTTCTTCTTCGTAGCGCGAAGAAGAACCGCCGTAGCCCACGGCCAGGTCCTGCAGCTGGCACTCGCCGCCCTGATCGCAGATCGGGCAATCGAGCGGGTGGTTGATCAGCAGGAATTCCATGACGGACTGCTGGGCCTTGATGGCCTTTTCGCTCTTGGTGCGGACGATCATGCCCTGCGTGACGGGCGTGGCGCAGGCCGGCATCGGCTTGGGCGCCTTTTCCACGTCGACCAGGCACATGCGGCAGTTGGCCGCGATGCTGAGCTTCTTGTGATAGCAGAAGTGCGGGATGTACGTGCCCGCCTTGTCGGCCGCATGCATCACCATGCTGCCTTCGGTCACTTCGACCTTCTTGCCGTCGAGTTCGATTTCGATCATGAGTATGTTTCTTCTCGCGCTCAGGCTTGGACGGGCGCTTTCGGGACGTAACCCGGAATCAGGGCCTCGAACTCGCGACGGAAGTGCTTGATCATGGCGCGCACCGGCATGGCCGCCGCGTCGCCGAGCGCGCAGATCGTGCGGCCCTGGATGTTGTCTGCCACGGAGTTGAGCAGGTCCATGTCCGACGCCTTGCCCTGTCCGTTGTGGATGCGGTCCACCACGCGGTAGAGCCAGCCCGTGCCTTCGCGGCACGGCGTGCACTGGCCGCAGGACTCGTGCATGTAGAAGTACGAGAGGCGCCGCAGCGACTCGACCATCGAACGGCTGTCATCCATGACGATGACGGCGCCCGAGCCCAGCATGGAGCCGGCCTTGGCGATGGAGTCGTAGTCCATCGTGCATTCCATCATGATGGAAGCGGGCAGCACCGGCGACGACGATCCACCGGGGATCACCGCCTTGAGCGTGCGGCCCTTGCGGACACCGCCGCACAGCTCGAGCAGCCTGGAGAACGGCGTGCCCATGGGCACTTCGTAGTTGCCGGGCAGCTCGACGTCGCCGCTCACCGAGTAGATCTTGGTGCCGCCGTTGTTCGGCTTGCCGCATTCGAGATACGCCGGACCGCCGTTGTTGATGATCCAGGGCACCGCCGCGAAGGTCTCGGTGTTGTTGATGGTGGTGGGCTTGCCGTAGAGGCCGAAGCTCGCCGGGAACGGCGGCTTGAAGCGCGGCTGGCCCTTCTTGCCTTCGAGCGATTCGAGCAGCGCGGTTTCCTCGCCGCAGATGTAGGCGCCGAAGCCGTGGGCCGCGTGCAACTGGAAGTTGTACGTGCTGCCCATGATCTTGTCGCCGAGGTAGCCGGCGGCGCGTGCTTCTTCGAGGGCTTCCTCGAAGCGGTCGTAGCTCTGGAAGATCTCGCCGTGGATGTAGTTGTAGCCCACGCTGATGCCCATTGCATACGCGGCGATGGCCATGCCTTCGATCACGATGTGCGGGTTGAACTGCAGGATGTCGCGGTCCTTGCACGTGCCCGGCTCGCCTTCGTCCGAATTGCAGACGAGGTACTTCTGGCCCGGAAACTGGCGCGGCATGAAGCTCCACTTCAGGCCCGTGGGGAAGCCCGCGCCGCCGCGGCCGCGCAGGCCCGAGGCCTTGACTTCGGCGATCACCTGGTCGGGCGTGAGACCTTCGGTGAGGATCTTGCGCAGCGCCTTGTAGCCGCCGCGCGCCTCGTAGTCGGCCAGGCGCCAGTTGGTGCCGTCGAGGCCGGCATAGATCTGCGGCTCGATGTGGCGGCCATGGAAACAGGTCTGGACGCCCGTGGCCTGGAATTGCTGGAGCACTTGTTCGGGCGACATCATGCGGCCTCCCCTTTGGCGGTGCCGGTGGACGAGCGCAGCCCGTCGATGAGCTGGTCGAGCTTCTCGTTGCTCATGAAGCTGCACATGGTGCGGTCGTTGACCAGCATCACAGGCGAATCGGCGCAGGCGCCCAGGCATTCGCTCTGCTGCAGCGTGAACAGGCCGTCGGCCGTGGTCTCGCCCATCTTGATGCCCAGCTTCTTCTCGAGGTGGACCAGCGCGGTGACGCCGTCGCGCAGCTGGCACGGCAGGTTGGTGCACACGTTGAGCTTGAACTTGCCCACCGGATGCTGGTTGTACATGTTGTAGAAGGTCGTCACCTCGTGCACGGCGATGGGCGCCATGCCGAGGTACTCGGCGATCTCGCGCTCGCGCTGCATGCTGATGAAGCCTTCGTCCTGCTGGACGATCGCCAGGCAGGCCATCACGGCCGACTGCTTGCCCGCTTCGGGGTACTTGGCGACCTCGCGCGCAAAGCGCTCGAGAATCGCAGGCTTCAGAGGAGCAGAAGGCGCCGAGGGCGCCGTGTCATGGTGGGTCGAGGAAGTCGTCATTCGCTCTTTCTCACCTGTCGATTTCGCCGAACACGATGTCCATCGTGCCGATCACCGCGACAGCGTCGGCGATCATGTGGCCGCGCGACATTTCGTCGAGGGCGGCGAGGTGCGGGAAGCCGGGCGCGCGGATCTTCAGGCGATACGGCTTGTTGGCGCCGTCGCTCACCAGGTAGATGCCGAACTCGCCCTTCGGATGCTCGACGGCGGCATAGGCCTCGCCTTCGGGCACGTGGAAGCCTTCGGTGAAGAGCTTGAAATGGTGGATCAGCTCCTCCATGTTCGCCTTCATCGATTCGCGCGCGGGCGCGGCGACCTTGTGGTTGCTGGTGATCACCGGGCCGGGGTTGGCACGCAGCCAGGCCGAGCACTGCTGGATGATCTTGTTGGCCTGGCGCATTTCTTCCACGCGCACGAGGTAGCGGTCGTAGCAGTCGCCCGTCTTGCCGACCGGCACGTCGAACTGCATCTGGTCGTAGACGTCGTAGGGCTGCTTCTTGCGCAGGTCCCATTCGACGCCCGAGCCGCGCAGCATGGGGCCGGTGAAGCCGAGGTTCAGCGCGCGCTCCGGCGTGACCACGCCGATGCCCACGGTGCGCTGCTTCCAGATGCGGTTGTCGGTGAGCAGCGTTTCGTACTCGTCGACCATCCCGGGGAAGCGCTTGCAGAAATCGTCGATGAAGTCGAGCAGCGAGCCCTGGCGGTTCTCGTTGAGACGCTCGATCGCCTTCGCATTCTTGATCTTGCTGACCTTGTACTGCGGCATCGTATCGGGCAGGTCGCGATAGACGCCGCCCGGGCGGAAGTACGCCGCATGCATGCGCGCGCCTGACACGGCTTCGTACATGTCGAACAGGTCTTCACGTTCGCGGAAGCAGTAGATGAGCATGTTCATCGCGCCGCAGTCGAGGCCGTGCGCGCCGAGCCACAGCAGGTGGTTCAGCAGGCGGGTGATCTCGGAGAACATCACGCGGATGTACTGCGCGCGGATCGGCACATCGAGGCCCATCATCCGCTCGATGGCAAGGCAGTAGGCGTGCTCGTTGGACATCATCGACACGTAGTCGAGGCGGTCCATGTAGGGCAGCGACTGGATGAAAGTGCGCGATTCGGCAAGCTTCTCGGTCGCGCGGTGCAAGAGGCCGATGTGCGGATCGGCGCGCTGGATCACTTCGCCGTCGAGCTCGAGCACCAGGCGCAGCACGCCGTGTGCTGCCGGATGCTGGGGACCGAAGTTGAGGGTGTAGTTCTTGATTTCGGCCATATGTGTCAATGCAGACCGCTGCCGTAGTTGTCTTCGCGAATCACGCGCGGCGTGATTTCCCGCGGCTCGATCGATACCGGCTGGTAGACCACGCGCTTCTGCTCTTCGTCGTAGCGCATTTCGACGTGGCCCGACACCGGGAAGTCCTTGCGGAACGGATGGCCGATGAAGCCGTAGTCGGTCAGCAGGCGGCGCAGGTCGTCGTGGCCTTCGAACACGATGCCGTAGAGGTCGAAGGCTTCGCGCTCGAACCAGGTGGCGGCGCTCCACACGGGCTGGAGCGAATCGACCACGGGCAGGTCTTCGTTCGGCGCGAACACTTTGAGGCGCACGCGCTGGTTGAGGCTCACCGACAGCAGGTGCGTGACGACGCCATAGCGCTCGCCCTGCCACTCGCCTTCGCGGTAGTCGGAATAGTCCATGCCGCAGAGGTCGATCAACTGCTCGAAACGGCAGCCTGGCGCATCGCGCAGCAGCGTGGCCGCCTCGATGTAGTCGGCTGCACCCACCACCACGGTCACCTCGCCCAGCGCGAGCGTCACGCTCCTGGCCCTGGCGCCGAGCGTCTCGGCGATGGTGGCGCGCAGCACCTCCGGCGAAATTGCAAAGTCAGTCATCGTCGGCAATCCCTCAGGCGCGGGCAATGGTGTTGGTGCGGCGGATCTTCTGCTGCAGCTGGATGATGCCGTAAAGCAGCGCTTCGGCGGTGGGCGGGCAACCCGGCACGTAAACGTCGACCGGCACGATACGGTCGCAGCCGCGCACCACCGAATAGCTGTAGTGGTAGTAGCCACCGCCGTTGGCGCATGAGCCCATCGAGAGCACCCAGCGCGGCTCGGGCATCTGGTCGTAGACCTTGCGCAGTGCCGGCGCCATCTTGTTGCACAGCGTGCCGGCCACGATCATCAGATCGGACTGGCGCGGACTGGGCCGAAACAGCATGCCGAAACGGTCGATGTCGTAGCGGGCCGCGCCTGCGTGCATCATTTCGACGGCACAGCAGGCCAGACCGAAAGTCATCGGCCAAAGTGATCCGGTCTTCGCCCAGTTCACCACCGAGTCGTAGGTGGTGGTGACGAAGCCTTCCTTCATGACGCCTTCAATGGCCATTTTGTCGATTCCTTGTCATTCCCAGTCGAGCGCGCCTTTTTTCCACTCGTAGGCAAAGCCCACGACGAGGATGGCCAGAAAGATCATCATGGCCCAGAAGCCGACGGCGCCGATTTCCTTGAGCGCAATGGCCCATGGAAAGAGAAAGGCAATCTCGAGATCGAACAGGATGAAGAGAATGGCGACGAGGTAATAGCGCACGTCGAATTTCATGCGCGCATCCTCGAAGGCCTCGAAGCCACACTCGTACGGAGCGTTCTTCGCTGCGTCGGGCCGGTTGGGCCCCAGGATGTAGCCGATGACTTGCGGTGCGACGCCTACACCGACACCGACCAAAATGAACAAGAGGACGGGAAGATAGGAATCGAGGTTCATCGGGAGATTTTTCACCGCTTGCCACCGGCAGGAAAACACTCTGGATGAGGTTTTCTGCCGATGAGATTTGGTGCGGTCGGCGAGACTCGAACTCGCACAGCTTTCGCCACTACCCCCTCAAGATAGCGTGTCTACCAATTTCACCACGACCGCGGTTTTTTGTTCGGATGGCATGAGGTACCTGGAAAGGTGTTTGGCTTTCCGAACAGCTTTAGAGTTTACCCTGAAATGAAAGCAGTTTCTCACTGGCGGCTTCACGAAAACAACCTGATTATTTGTTCGGAATCTGACCCGCGCCCGAAACAGGTGCGGCAGGCGCCGAAGCAGGTGCACCGGCAGGCGCCGCGCCCGAGGTACCGCCAGGAATCTGCCCCGCCGCGCCAGAGGCGGGCGTTGCCGGCGTGCCGATGGCTGCGCGCTCGAGCAGGCTGCCGCCGCCCGCAGGCCGCGCATGGCTGAAGTAGGCCAGCAGCAGGGTGCATGCAAAGAAGACGGCCGCCAGCACGGCCGTGGTGCGCGAAAGAAAATTCGCGCTGCCGCTGGCGCCGAACAGGCTGCCCGCGCTGCCGCTACCGAAGGCCGCGCCCATGTCGGCGCCCTTGCCGTGCTGGATCAGGATCAGCCCGATCATTGCAAGCGCCGACAGCATTTGCACGCCGACCAGAAGATTGAGGACCACATTCATTCGTTCTTACTCCTAATTGATGTCGGCCACTGCCCGCGTTCAGCGGGAAGCGGCGGAAATGATCTGCAAAAAGTCGGGGGCCTTGAGCGAAGCGCCGCCGATCAGGCCGCCGTCGATGTCGGGCTGTGACAGCAGCTGCGCCGCATTGGCCGCGTTCATGCTGCCGCCGTAAAGAATGCAGATGCCGGCGGCATGTTCGCTCGCGGCATGGTGCAGCTGCGCGCGCAGCACGGCATGCACCGCCTGCGCCTGCTCCGGCGTGGCCGTCTTGCCGGTGCCGATGGCCCAGACCGGCTCGTAGGCCACGACGATCTCGCTGATGCAATGGCCATTGAGGTGGATCACCGCGGCCAGCTGGCGCTTGACGATTTCTTCGGTGCGCCCTGCTTCGCGCTCGGCCAGCGTCTCGCCCACGCAGACGATCGGCGTGATGCCGTTCGCGAGCGCAGCCGCCGTCTTGGCCGCCACCGCATCGTCGGTTTCGCCGTGGTATTGGCGGCGCTCCGAATGGCCGACGATGGCATAGCGCACGCCGAAATCCTTCAGCATGGCCGCCGATTGCTCGCCCGTGAACGCGCCTTGCGGGTGCGCCGAAATGTCCTGCGCGCCCAGCGCCATGGCGCCGGAGCCGGCCAGCAGCAATTGCAGCTGGGCGAAATAGGGGGCCGGTGCGCAAAGCGCAATGTCGCAGCTGGCCGGCGCCGCGGCCAGGCCCTGCTGCAGGGCCTTCACCAGCGCCTCGTTGGCAGCCAGGCTGCCGTTCATCTTCCAGTTGCCGGCGATCAGCTTCTTTTTGGTCGTCATCGTGTTGTTATCCGTCACCATGTCAGCACGATCTTGCCGATGTGCTGGTTGGATTCCATCAGCGCATGCGCCTGTGCCGCGCCGCTGGGTTCGCCGCCCGCCGCGAAGGTGCTGTGGATCACAGGCTTGACCGCGCCGCTTTCGAGCAGCGGCCAGACCTTTTTCCGCAGCGCCTTGGCGATGGCACCCTTGAATGCCACCGGCCGCGGCCGCAGCGTGGAGCCGGTGATCACCAGCCGCTTGCGCAGCACCAGGCCCGCATTGAAGTCGCTCTTGACGCCGCCCTGCACCGCGATGATCACGAGCCGGCCGTCTTCGGCCATGCACTCGATCTCGCGCGCCACGTAGTCGCCCGCGACCATGTCCAGGATCACGTCCACGCCCTTGCCGCCGGTGAGCTTCTTCGCCTCTTCGGCGAAGTCGCTCGTGCGGTAGTTGATGGCGTGGTCGGCGCCCAACTTTTTGCAGGCCTCGCACTTGTCGTCGCTGCCGGCCGTGACGATCACGGTGGCGCCCAGCGCCTTGGCGATCTGGATGGCCGTCACGCCGATGCCGCTGGAGCCACCCTGGATCAAGAGCGTCTCGCCTTTTTGCAGGCGGCCGCGCTCGAACACGTTGCTCCAGACGGTGAAGAAGGTCTCGGGCAGCGAGGCTGCCTCGATGTCGCTCCAGCCCTTGGGCACCGGCAGGCATTGCGCCACGGGCGCCACGCACAGCTGCGCATAGCCGCCGCCCGCAATCAGCGCGCAGACGCGGTCGCCGATCTTGAAACCCGCCTCGGCCAAGGCCGCGGCATCGCCCGAGACTATCTCGCCGGCCACTTCGAGGCCCGGCAGGTCGGAGGCGCCCGGCGGAACCGGGTAGTGGCCCTTGCGCTGCAGCACGTCCGGACGGTTCACGCCGCTGGCCGCGACGCGGATCAGCAGTTCGCCCACGCCGGCCACCGGATCGGGGCGCTCCACGGCGCGCAGCACCTCGGGGGCGCCGTACGAAGTGATTTCAATGGCTTTCATGGTCCTTGGCCTGCAACGCCCGTCGCCGGGCGTGGTTAGCGAATCCAGAAGATGGCAACGGCATGGCTGCCGTTGCGCCCTTCCTTCTTACTCTTGCGGTTCGCGCGGTGCGTACGGCTGCTCGCCGACGGGCGCCTGCGGCTGCTCGTGGCGCGGCTGCTGTTGCTGCTCGTTGCCGAAACGCGGAGCACGGTCGCCGCGATCGCCACCACGGTCACCACGGTCCGAGCGCTCGCGGCGGTCGCCGCCGCGGTCGCCACGGTCTTCGCGCGGCGGGCGCTCGCTGTATTCCATGCCGGCCGGACGCTCGGTCAGGGCCTTCATGGACAGCTTGACGCGGCCCTTTTCGTCGGTTTCCAGAACCTTGACCTTGACGATCTGGCCTTCGCTCAGATAGTCGGTCACCTTCTCGACGCGCTCGTGCGCGATCTGGCTGATGTGCAGCAGGCCGTCCTTGCCGGGCAGCAGGTTGATGAGCGCGCCGAAGTCCAGGATCTTGGTGACCGGGCCTTCGTAGACCTTGCCGATTTCGACTTCGGCCGTGATCTGCTCGATGCGCCGCTTGGCGAACTCGGCCTTTTCCGGATCGGTCGAGGCGATGGTGATGGTGCCGTCTTCGTCGATGTTGATCGTCGTGCCGGTTTCTTCCTGCAGGCCGCGGATGACCGCGCCGCCCTTGCCGATCACGTCGCGGATCTTCTCGGGGTTGATCTTCAGCGTGGTCAGGCGCGGAGCGAACTGCGACACCTCGGTCTTGGCTTCGCCCATGGCTTCCTGCATCTTGCCGAGGATGTGCATGCGCGCTTCCTTGGCCTGGGCCAGGGCGACCTGCATGATTTCCTTGGTGATGCCCTGGATCTTGATGTCCATCTGCAGCGCGGTGATGCCGTTGGTCGTGCCGGCCACCTTGAAGTCCATGTCGCCCAGGTGATCTTCGTCGCCCAGGATGTCGGTCAGCACCGCGAAGCGGTTGTCTTCCTTGATCAGGCCCATGGCGATGCCGGCCACGTGGGCCTTCATGGGCACGCCGGCGTCCATCATCGAGAGGCAGCCGCCGCACACCGATGCCATCGACGAGGAGCCGTTGGATTCGGTGATTTCCGACACCACGCGAATGGTGTACGGAAATTCTTCCTTGGTCGGCAGCACGGCGACGAGCGCGCGCTTGGCCAGGCGGCCGTGGCCGATTTCGCGGCGCTTGGTCGAGCCCATACGGCCCACTTCGCCGGTGGCGAAGGGAGGCATGTTGTAGTGGAACAGGAAGCGGTCTTCGTACTCGCCCATCAGCGCGTCGATGCGCTGCGCGTCGCGTTCGGTGCCGAGCGTGGTGATGACCAGGCCCTGCGTCTCGCCGCGCGTGAACAGCGCCGAGCCGTGGGTGCGCGGCAGCACGGAGTTGCGGATCTCGATGGGACGCACGGTGCGCGTGTCGCGGCCGTCGATGCGGGGTTCGCCCGAGAGGATCTGGCTGCGCACGATCTTGGCTTCGATCGAGAACAGCAGGTCGTTGACCTTGCCGGCGTCGAAGGGCTCGCCGCTTTCCTTCAGCGCGTTCATCACGCTGGCGTTGGCTTCGCGCAGGGCCTGCGTGCGGGCCTGCTTGCTGCGGATTTGATACACGGCGCGCAGCTTTTCCTCGGCCAGGCTCTTGACCTTGGCAACGAAGGCTTCGTCTTCGGCCGGCGGCTGCCAGTCCCACACCGGCTTGCCGGCGTCGCGCACGAGTTCATGGATCGCGTTGATCGCGACGTTGGCTTGCTCGTGGCCGAACACCACGCCGCCCAGCATGATTTCCTCGCTGAGCTGCAGGGCTTCGGACTCGACCATCAGCACGGCGGCTTCGGTACCGGCCACGATGAGGTCCATCTGCGAATCCTTGCGGGCGGTCTGGCCCGGATTCAGCACGTACTGGCCGTTGATGTAGCCCACGCGCGCGGCACCGATCGGGCCGCTGAACGGAATGCCGGAGATCGACAGGGCGGCGCTCACGCCGATCATGGCGGCGATGTCGGCGTCGACTTCGGGGTTGAGCGACAGCGTGTGGATGACCACGTGCACTTCGTTCAGGAAGCCTTCGGGGAACAGCGGACGGATCGGGCGGTCGATCAGGCGGCTGGTCAGGGTTTCGTGTTCGCTGGGCTTGGCTTCGCGCTTGAAGAAGCTGCCGGGGATCTTGCCCGCGGCGTAGGTCTTCTCGATGTAGTCGACGGTCAGGGGGAAGAAGTCCTGGCCCGGCTTGGCGGTCTTGGAGGCGACCACGGTCGCGAGGATCACGGTGCCGTCGATGTCGACCACCACGGCGCCGCCGGCCTGGCGGGCGATTTCACCCGTTTCCATGACGACGGTCTTGTCGCCCCATTGGAAGGACTTGGTGACTTTGTTGAAGAGGCTCATGTTTTGCTCCTGTTTTGAGAGCGGATGACCTGCATTCGGCACAGGTTCCGCAGGGACGGAGGCTTCTCAGAACACGATGCCATTCCAGCGAAGCTCGGCGGGAACTTCATTGGAATGACACAGCTTCGCTCTGTTTTGGCACTCCGAAAGTGGATCGCGAAGTAAAAAACGCCTGAGCTAGCGGACTAACCCAGGCGTTTTTTCATGCGATTCGATTTACTTGCGCAGACCCAGCTTGGCGATCAGCGCGGTGTAGCGGTCGGCGTCCTTGGACTTGAGGTAGTCCAGGAGCTTGCGGCGGCGGCTCACCATGCGCAGCAGGCCGCGACGGCCGTGGTGGTCCTTGGCGTGCGTCTTGAAGTGGGGGGTGAGCTCGTTGATACGGGCGGTCAACAGTGCAACTTGCACTTCCGGGCTGCCGGTGTCGTTGGCGGCGCGGGCGTTGTCCTTGACGACTTCGGCCTTGATGGAGGCTGCGATCATTGAATTTCCTTTGTTCCGGGATGTTTGACTTGCGGTGAGCGCTGGAACTGCCCTCACCGTGCGCCTTGCGGCATGCAAAGCTCCGGGATTATACATCGGCCCGCCTGGCCGCCCCCTCACGCTGCCGCCCGTCGAGCGAGACCAGGCCCACCGCCCCCAGCACGCAGGCGGCGCCGGCCACCTGGGCCCCGCCCACCGCCTCCCCCAGCCACCACGCGGCCAGCACCAGCGCCGACACCGGCATCAGCGCGGTGAACAGCGCCGCCTCGGCACCGCGCAGCCGGGCGGCGCCCGCGTACCAGAGCAGGAAGCCCGCAACCGTCGGCACCAGCGCGTAGTAGGCCACGCCCGCCAGCGCCGCAGCCGGCACCGGCTGGAGCCACGCCCGCTCCAGCAGGGCCGGGACCGCGGACAGCAGCAGTCCCAGCGCGACCATCGCCGTCGATTGAACGAGCGGCGCCAGCGGCACCCGCAGCCGCTTGTTGAGCAGGATGAACAGCGACTCGAGCGCCACCGCGCCGAGCACCAGCAGATTGCCGATCAGCGCGGCCGGCGTGCGATGGCCGGCCTCGCCGCCCGGGCGCAGCGTGATCGCCAGCACCCCGAGGCTCGCGAGCACGATCCCGCCGACCAGGTAGCGCCCCGGCCGCTCGCGCAGCGCCAGCACGGCCACCAGCGCGGCCATGGCCGGCAGGGTGCCGGCCACCACGCCGGCATCGGCGGCCGGCGCCCAGCGCACCCCCAGGATCAGCAGCACCGTGTAGCCGACGCTGCCCGCCGCCGCCTGGCACAGCAGCAGCACGGCGTCGTGGCGGCCGGGACGCGGCCACGGGACGCGCATGAACCCCATGAGCGCCGCGAACACGGGCAGCGCCAGCGCGAAGCGCAGCGCGGTCGCGGTGAACGGCGGCAGCCCGCTCGCAATGAGCTTGCTTGCGACCACCGTGCTGCCGACCGTGACCATGGCGAGCGCGCACAGCCACATTCCCTTGCTTCGTTCCGACATTCCTGTTGCCTTCGCTTTCGTGTGGAGAAGGCGCGAGCGTCGCCCGCCGCAGCCCCTGCGGTCTTGAACGAAATTGCAGGCGAAGGAAAAGAGGGGCTCAGCCGCTGCGCGCCGCGGCATACGCCCCGGGCGTGAAACCCAGGAAACGCACGAAGGCCCGCGTCATGTGGCTCTGGTCGGCAAAGCCCGCGCCGGCCGCGGCATCTGCCAGCGTCCTGCCCTGCGCGATCAGCCGGCGGGCGCGCGACAGCCGGCACTGCTGCAGCCAGGCGTGCGGCGGCAGTCCGAAGGCGGCCGCGAAGCCGCGCAGCAGCTGGTAGCGGCTCAGGCCGGCCTCGCGCGCCAGTTCGGCGAGCGTCGGGGCATGGATGCAGTCGTCGGCAATGCGCGTACGTGCACGCTCCATCGCCGTGGGCGCGAAGCGCCGCGGCGGCTCCAGGGTCCGCATGCCGGGCGCATTGCGCAGCAGCTGCAGCACGCCCTGCTCCAAGGCCAGCGCCTCGTCGCCCTGCGCAACGGCGGCGAACAGCCGGTCCACGCCCAGGCGCAGCGCCGGGTCGCTGACCACCGGCTGCGTCAGTTCGAAACCCGCAGCGCCATCGGCCAGCAGCGCGGGCGCCAGATGCAGCATGCGCCAGGCCCGCGCCTCGCCGAGCATCGCAACGCCGTCATGCACTTCGCCCGGATTGACCGTGATCACATCGCCGCGCACCGCCTCGACGGCGCCGCGACCGCTTGCCGAGCGCTGCCCGCCGCGATCGATCACGCCGATGCCGAACACGTCGTGCATGTGGCGCGGAAAGCTGCGGTTCGACTCGGCCGCGATGGTCTGCAGGCCCGCCAGCGCCGAGCCGCGGACACGCACGGCATCGACCGGCGCAGGCTTCGGCGGCATGCGGCCTCCTTCAGGCCTTCTGCTTCAGCAGCCAGCCGCGCAGCCGCTCCACGCCCTGCACCAGCCGCTGCGGATCTTTCGAGGCAAAGCACCAGCGCAGCCAGCCCTGGGCCTCGGGCGCGAAGGCGTTGCCGGGCGCGAGGCCGAGGCCGGCTTCGACGACCAGGCGCTTGGCCAGGTCGAGGGAGTCGCCGAAGCCTTCGAGGCGGAAGAAGGCGTACATGCCGCCCTTGGCGGGGGCCACCTGCACGCCGGGCAGCGCGGCCAGCAGGGGCACGAGGGTGTCGCGGCATTGCTTCAGGTGCGCCACCACGCGCGGCGTGATGTCCGCGGTGTGCTCGATGGCGGCGACCGCGGCGCGCTGGGTGAAGACGCTGGCGCAGGAGGTGTTGAACTCGATCAGCTTGCCGATGCCGTCGACCAGCGCGGGCGGCAGCACGAGCCAGCCGAGGCGCCAGCCGGTCATGAGGAAGCTCTTCGAGAAGCTGTGCGTCACCACCAGCCGGTCGTCGGGCCGGGAAATATCGAGAAAGCTCGGCGCGCAGCCGTTGGGCGTGGACTCGAAATACAGCCGCTCGTACACCTCGTCGGCCAGGATCCAGGTGCCGGTTTCGCGGCAGTGGTCGAGCACGGCCTGCTGCTCTTCGCGCGTCATGGTCCAGCCGGTCGGATTGTTGGGCGCATTGACGATCAGCAGCCGGGTCCCTGGCGTGACCGCCTGGCGCAGCGCGGCCAGGTCGAGCGTCCATTCGCCATCGGCGGGCACCAGCGGCACCGTGCGCACCCGGGCGCCGAGGATCGCAGGCTGCGCCGTGAGGTTGGGCCACACGGGCGTGACCGCGACCACTTCGTCGCCCGCGTCGACCAGTGCCTGCACCGCGAGCATCAGCGCGCTGACACCGCCGGACGTGACGGCGATGCGCGACGCATCGACCGCGGGATGCAGCGCGCTGGTGTAGCGCGCAATGGCTTCGCGCAGTTCGGGCAGCCCGAGGTTGTGCGCGTAGAAGGTTTCGCCGCGCTGCAGCGAGTCGATGGCCGCCTGGCGGATCACCTCGGGCGTGACCTCGTCGCTTTCGCCGAACCAGAACGCAAGCACGTCGTCGCGGCCGAGCCCGGCATTGGCAACCTCGCGGATCTTGGAGGCTTCGAGGTTGTGGATGGCTTCACGCATATGTGGGTTTCCTAGATTCTTTTCATCTTGCAGGTGGTCGGCAGTTCGGCGCGTTCGGCCGCGATGGTCTTGATCACGCGAAAGCCGTAGCCCGATCCTTCGACATCGAACTGCACGCCCGGCCTGCCCTGCTTGTCCATCACGCCGACCACCAGCTGCTGCTGGAACTGATGGTCCGCCGCGCGCATGCGGCCGCGCTGTCCGTAGAGGCTCACGTCGGCCTGCTCGAGCGCGCGCGCCACGGCCACCGCGTCGACGTTTCCTGCGCGTGCTATCGATTGCGCGAGCGACTCCACGAGCAGCTGCATGCGCATGTGCACATAGTCGTCGGCGGGTTTGGGAAAGCGCGTGCGGAAGGCGCGGTAGAAGGCCTCGGACTGCGCGGTCTGCACGTTGGGCAGCCAGTCGGCCACCGCGATCACGCGGCCGATGCCGGCGTCGCCGATGGCCGCGGGCGCGCCCAGCGCGTTGCCGTAGAAGGTATAGAAGCTGCCATTGAAGCCGGCCTCGCGCGCAGCCTTCACGAGCAGCGTGAGGTCGTTGCCCCAGTTGCCGGTGAACACCGCTTGCGCACCGCTCGCGATGATCTTGCTGGCATAGGGCGCGAAGTCCTTCACCTTGCCCATCGGATGGAGCTCCTCCGCGACGATCTCCACGTCAGGCCGCTGCACGCCGAGCTGGCGCTTCGATTCGCGCAGCACCGCCTGCCCGAAGCTGTAGTCCTGCCCGATGAGGTAGGCGCGCTTGATGGCCGCATCGTCCTTCACCACTTCCATGAGCGCGGCCACGCGCATGTCGGCATGCGCGTCGAAGCGGAAGTGCCAGAAGCTGCAGCGCTCGTTGGTCAGCGCCGGATCGACCGCCGCGTAGTTGAGGAAGATCACGCGCCGCGCGGGATCGCGCTCGTTGTTCTTCTCGATGGCATCGACCAGTGCCGCGGCGGTGGCCGACGAATTGCCCTGCAGCACGATGCGCGCGCCGTCGTCCATGGCCGCGCGCAGCGCCGACAGCGCTTCTTCGTTCTGACCCTTGCTGTCGTAGCGGTCGAGCTGCAGCGGCCGCGCTCCGCCCGGCAGCTTGACGCCGCCGCGCGCATTCACGCGTTCCACGGCCCACAGCAGATTGCGAAACACCGCCTCGCCGGTATTGGCGAACGGCCCGCTCATGCTTTCGATCAGCGCGAGACGGATGGGCACGGGCGGTGTCTGCGCCGGCGCTGCGAAGGGGGCCGCGCATAGCGCCAGCGCCGCAAATTTCAAGGCCTTGCGACGCCAAATAAAGGGGGGGGTCATTGTCTTGAAACGGATGCCGCTGTGCCTAGATGAGGTGTCAAGCGGCACTCAGGATTGAATGGCCGCGCAGTGTAAGGGACACACATTCCTTGTCCCCATTGTGTTCATTCAGGAGTTCTCACATGTTTTTCGCACCGACCCTTCGCACCGCCCGCTTTGCACCCCGTTCGTACGACCGCGCCTTCGAGCGCTTCGTCAACGACGCCTTCGCCGGAACGCGCCCCTCGCCGCTCGTCGAGCAGGACGACAAGAGCTGGACGCTTTCCATCGACGTGCCGGGCCTCTCGCGCGAAGACCTGGCCATCGGCATCGAGGGCGCCGTGGTGCGCATCGACAGCAAGGCGGAAGCCAGGCGCCAGTTCAAGGCGGCCTACGAACTGCCGCTGGACATCGACGTGGCTTCGAGCGAGGCCAGGCTCGAGAACGGCGTGCTGACGCTGAAGCTGGGCAAGCAGGTGCCGGTCAGCCAGGTTGCGCAGCTGCCGATCAACTGAGCCTGCAAAGCCCACAAGAGGAAAGTGTCGTTATGTATTGTTTTTGACTTTGAAGACGCTCCCTAATCACAATACGACAGCGAATAACGTCACATCATGTGACGTATTCACATTTTCCTTTCTTCGTGGGCGTTTCGACAGACGCACCGAATCCATGACGGTGCGGATTCGGGTGCCCCTCAAGGCACGCCATGATCACGCACCTCAAGTCAGCCAAAGACAATGAACGGTCCGATACGCTCTTGGTCTTCCTGCCGGGCGCCTACCTGAAACCCGACGAGTTCGAGCGCGAAGGCTTCATCAGCGCCGTGCGCGAACGCCACCTGGCGGCCGACTCGCTGCTGGTGGATGCCGACGTTTCCTACTATTACGACCAGACGCTCAGCGAGCGCCTGCATGCCGACGTCATCGAGCCGCAGCGCGCCAAGGGCTACAAGTCGATTTGGCTGGTCGGGATTTCCATTGGCGGCTTCGGCGCGCTGGTCCATGAACTGTCGCGGCCGGGCTCGGTCGACGGCATCGTCGCGCTGGCGCCCTATCTGGGGCGGCGCGTCCTGGGTGCCGAGATCCTGAAAGCCGGCGGCCTGCGAACCTGGCAGGCGCCGGCCGGCCCCCTGCCCGACGAGGAAGTCGACCGCAAGCTGTGGCCCTGGTTCCAGCAGTACCTGGAGCCGCACAAGTCCCAGAGCCTGCCCCAGCTCTATCTCGGGTTCGGCCTCAGCGACCGCTTTGCCAGCAATCACAAGCTGCTGGCGGACGCCCTGCCCGAAGGCCGCGTCTTCACGACCGAGGGCGGCCACGACTGGCCGCAGTGGCGCCAGCTCTGGCGCAACGTGCTCGACGTGCTGCCGCTGCCGTCGCTCGGCCGGCCACGCCCGGCGGCTACGCGGGCACCGGCCGCAGCGCCTCGGACGGCACCATCAGCGAAGCCATGGGCCATCGCGGCTTGACGTCGAAGGCATAGCGCTCGCTGGCCTGCGCCAGGCCCGACTGCAGCCGCATGGCGGCCGCCATGGCAATCATGGCGCCGTTGTCGGTGCACAGGTGCAGTTCCGGATAGTGCACCCGCACGCCGCGCCGGGCGCAGGCGGCGTTCAACTGCTCTCGCAGGCTTCGGTTCGCACCCACCCCGCCGGCCACCACCAGCCGCTGGAGGCCCGTCTGCTCGAGCGCGGCCAGCGACTTCTTCAGCAGCACCTCGACGATCGCCGCCTGCGTGGACGCGGCCAGGTCGGCCTTGTTCGCCTCGAGTCCGGCGCCGAGCTTCTTGGCCTGCGTGAGCACCGCGGTCTTCAGGCCGGCGAACGAAAAATCCAGGTCGCCGCTGTGCAGCAGCGGCCGCGGCAGCTTGAACGCCGCGGCATCGCCCGCTTCCGCCAGCTTGGCCAGCCAGGGGCCGCCCGGATAGGGCAGGCCCATGAGCTTGGCGCTCTTGTCGAAGGCTTCGCCGGCCGCATCGTCGATGGTTTCGCCCAGGAGTTGGTAGTGACCGACGCCATCGACCCGCATCAGCTGCGTATGGCCGCCTGACACCAGCAGCGCCACGAACGGAAACTCCGGCGAATCTGCGCTCAGGAAAGGCGACAGCAGGTGCCCTTCGAGGTGATGCACCCCGAGCACCGGCTTGCCCAGCGCGGCGCCCAGTGCGCAGGCCACGCCGGCGCCCACGAGCAAGGCACCCGCCAGGCCCGGGCCGCGCGTGTAGGCGACCACATCGATCTCGGCCAGCGAACGCCCCGCCTCGGCCATCACGGCTTCGGTCAGCGGCAGCACGCGGCGGATGTGGTCGCGGCTGGCCAGCTCGGGCACCACGCCGCCATAGGCCTGATGCATGGCGATCTGGCTGTGCAGCGCGTGCGAACGCAGCAGCGGCAGCGCGTTGCCATGCGTTTCCACCAGCGCCACGCCGGTTTCGTCGCAGGATGATTCGATTCCCAGGAGAAGCATGCCCGGGAGTGTAGGCGGCGAAGAATGCCCGTGCGGCACGGATGTTGCAGCAAGCGCTTTGCTTCCCCTCCCCACCATGAAATCCGGACTGAATTTCCTGATCGCCGCCAGAAGGTGCGAAATCGACGAGCTCGACCAGCTCGCGCGCACCAGCGAACTGGTCGGCCTGATCGCGCGGCTCGTCCACGCGCTGCAGCGGGAGCGCGGCATGTCCAATGTGTTTCTCGCCTCGCGCGGCGGCCGCTTCGCCGAGCAGCGCGACCCGCAGATCGCAGAGTGCCTGGCGCTCGAGCAGGAGGTGCGCGCCGGGTTCGACCAGCTCGAGACCGAAGCGCGCCCCGGCGCCACCGCAGGCAACAGCGCCCGCCTCTTCAGCCGCATTGCCTGGGTGCTTCCCGGGCTGGACGGCCTGCCTGCCCTGCGCCGCCGCATCGGCGCGCTCGAGCTGACGCCCGCTCAGGCCACTGCCGCCTTCGTAAAACTCGTTGCCGGCCTGCTGGCGGTGGTGTTCGAGGCGGCCGATGGCGCCACCGACCCCGAAATCTCCCGTCTTCTGGTGGCGATGTTCAACTTCATGCAGGGCAAGGAATTTGCCGGACAGGAACGCGCCTTCGGCGCCGCCTCGCTGGCGCTGGGACGCAGCGACGAAGCGCAGCGCCAGCAATGGCTGCATCTCATCGAACTGCAGGAGCGCTGCTTCCAGGTCTTTACCGATTTTTCAAGCAGCGGCGTGCTGGTGCTGTGGCATCAAGGCCAGTCCGACGCCGTCATGGCCGAGATCGAGCGCCAGCGCCGCATGAGCGTGACCTCGGCCCAGGCGGCCGTGTCCTCCGTTCCCGATCCGCGGCTGAGCCAGGCCTGGTTCGACTGGTGCACGCGCCGCATCGATGCCATGAAAACCGTCGAAGACCGGCTGGCCGCCGACCTGCGCGAGCTCTGCGCCCGCAAGACTGCACAGGCGCGCAGCGAGCTGCTGCGATACCAGCAGGTGCTCGGCACCCTTCTGCCGCAGCCCGAGGGCGCGGCGTTCTTCGACGACGCCGGCACCCAGGCCACGGAGCCCGCCCAGTACGGCCGCCACCTCGAACGCTCGGTGCTCGACATGGTCCAGGAGCAGTCGCGCCGGCTGCAGGCCATGGGCGACGAACTTGAAACCGTGCGCGCCTCCCTCAACGAGCGCAAGCTGGTCGAACGCGCCAAGGGCCTCTTGATGGCGCACCGCCGCATGAGCGAGAACGAGGCGCACAAGATGCTGCTGCAGACGGCCATGAACCAGAAGCGCCGCCTGGTCGACGTGGCCGAATCGATGCTCGCCATGGCCGACTACCTGCCGCTCGATGCTGCACCCCGGCGCTGAAGGCCGCGCGAAACAAGTTCGGATTGGTGCAGTGCACAACAACCGTGCGTGAATCCGGATTTCCGCCTCGCGGCTCTTTCGCATACGCAGACAACTGCTCTCATGCTGCCGATTTGATAGCAATCGATAGCCAGAAAAGCTGGCACACAGTTTGCTGAAGTAGTACATGGACCTATGGGTCCCAGGCAGGCGGCACCCAACGGCGGGTGTTGTCCACCGAAACCGGACAAAGGCGTCCCCATCCCGCAAGGGCTCGTTTTCGAGCAGCCCCTGCGCGGTGCGGACGCCTTTTTTGTTTTGCTTTTGTTCGTTCTTCCTTCACTCACCGGAGCCCGCCACATGACCGACCCGCTGAAAACCCGCCTCAGCCGCCGCCGCGTACTGCAAGCCGCCGCCATTGGCGCCGTGGCCATCGATCCCGCGCTGCGCGCCGCCGTCTGGGCCCAGGGCTCGGACAAGCCCGAGAAGGAGGAAGTGAAGATCGGCTTCATCCCGCTGACCGACTGCGCCAGCGTGGTGATGGCCTCGGTGCTGGGCATCGACAAGAAGTACGGCGTGAAGATCGTGCCCAGCAAGGAAGCCAGTTGGGCCGGCGTGCGCGACAAGCTCGTGAACGGCGAACTCGACATGGCGCACGTGCTCTACGGCCTGGTCTACGGCGTGCACCTGGGCGTGAGCGGCGCAAAGAAAGACATGGCCGTGCTCATGACGCTCAACAACAACGGCCAGGCGATCACGCTCTCGAAGAAACTGGCCGACAAGGGCGCGGTCGATGCCGCATCGCTCGCCAAGCTCATTGCCAGCGAGAAGCGCGAATACACCTTCGCCCACACCTTCCCCACCGGCACGCACGCCATGTGGTTGTACTACTGGCTCGCCTCGGCCGGCATCGATCCGTTCAAGGACGTCAAGAACATCACCGTGCCGCCGCCGCAGATGGTCGCCAACATGCGCGTGGGCAACATGGACGGCTACTGCGTGGGTGAGCCCTGGGGCCAGCGCGCCATCATGGACGGCATCGGCGTGACCGGCATCACCACCCAGGACATCTGGAAGGACCACCCCGAGAAGGTGCTGGGCACCACGGCCGACTTCGTCAAGAAGTACCCCAACACCGCGCGCGCCGTAACCGCGGCCATCATCGAGGCCGGCAAGTGGATCGACACCGGCCTGCAGAACAAGAACAAGATGGCCGAGACCATCGCCGACAAGAGCTACGTCAACACCAGCGTGGACGCGATCAACCAGCGCATCCTCGGCCGCTACACCAACGGCCTGGGCAAGAGCTGGGACGACCCCAACCACATGAAGTTCTACAACGGCGGCGCCGTGACCTTCCCCTACCTGTCGGACGGCATGTGGTTCCTCACGCAGCACAAGCGCTGGGGCCTGCTGAAGGAGCACCCCGACTACCTGAAGGTGGCCACCGAGATCAACCGCATCGACATCTACAAGCAGGCCGCCGCCGCCACGCAGACGCCCGTGCCCAAGGATCTGCTGCGCACCAGCAAGCTGTTCGACGGCACGGTGTGGGACGGCAAGGACCCGAAGAAGTACGCCGATTCGTTCAAGTTGCATGTCTGATACCTGAGGAGAAACACACCATGGTCAGCGCTGTATTTCATTCGCCGATGGACGCATCTCTCCCTCTCCCGCGTGCGGGAGAGGGTCGGGGTGAGGGTGTGCCCCGCGCCGAGGCCACCCCTCACCCCAACCCTCTCCCCAGAGTGGAGAGGGAGAAAAAGCCGCGTTTGCCCATCGACCTGCGCGCCTTCTGGATGCGCGTGTTGCCGCCGCTCGTGGGCTTCGGCCTGCTGGTGCTGGTCTGGGAACTGGTCGCGATGAAGAGCACCACCGGCTTTCCGTCGCCGCTGGCCACCTGGCAGCAGGCGCTCACGGTGTTCAGCGATCCGTTCTACAGCAAGGGGCCCAACGACCAGGGCGTGGGCTGGAACGTGCTCTCGTCGCTGCAGCGCGTGGCGCTGGGCTTCGGCCTTGCGGCGGCAGTCGGCATTCCGGCGGGCTTTGCGATCGGCCGCTTCGAGTTTCTTGCGCGCATGTTCAATCCGCTGATCAGCCTGCTGCGGCCGGTGTCGCCGCTGGCGTGGCTGCCGATTGGCCTGCTCGTCTTCAAGGGTGCAAACCCGGCGGCCATCTGGACCATCTTCATCTGCTCGATCTGGCCGATGGTGATCAACACCGCGGTCGGCGTGCAGCGGGTTCCGAGCGACTACATGAACGTGGCCAAGGTGCTGAACCTGTCGGAGTGGAAGATCTTCACCCGCATCCTGTTCCCGGCCGTGCTGCCCTACATGCTGACCGGCGTGCGCCTGGCCGTGGGCACTGCCTGGCTGGTGATCGTCGCGGCCGAAATGCTGACCGGCGGCGTCGGCATCGGCTTCTGGGTGTGGGACGAGTGGAACAACCTCAACGTCGCCAACATCATCATCGCGATCTTCGTGATCGGCATCGTCGGCCTGGTGCTGGAGTTCGCGCTCATCAAGCTTGCCACTGCATTCACGTTCGAAGAGGTGAAATCATGAGCCGCACGGCCGTTCCGAAGGCGAATACCGCAGCGCTGCTGCGCGGAGGTTTCCAATGAACGATGATTCCAAGTACATCGAGATCCACAACGTCGAGCAGCGCTTCAAGACGGCCAAGGGCAGCTTCCTTGCGCTGCAGGGCGTCAACCTGAACGTGGCCAAGGGTGAGTTCGTCACACTGATCGGCCATTCGGGCTGCGGCAAGTCGACGCTGCTGAACCTCATCGCCGGCCTGACCACGCCGACGCAAGGCGTGCTGCTGTGCGCGAACAGGGAAATCAAGGGGCCGGGACCGGAGCGCGCAGTGGTGTTCCAGAACCACTCGCTGCTGCCCTGGCTCACCTGCTTTGAGAATGTGTACTTGGCCGTCGAGCGCGTCTTTGCCGCCACCGAAAGCAAGGCGCAACTGCGCGCGCGCACCGATGCCGCGCTCGCGATGGTCGGCCTCTCGGCCGCCGCGCAGAAGCGCCCCGGCGAAATCTCCGGCGGCATGAAGCAGCGCGTGGGCATTGCGCGCGCACTGTCGATGGAACCCAAGGTGCTGCTGATGGACGAACCCTTCGGCGCGCTCGATGCACTGACCCGTGCCAAGCTGCAGGACGAGCTGCTCGCCATCGTGCAGAAGACGCAAAGCACCGTCGTCATGGTCACGCACGACGTCGACGAGGCGGTGCTGCTCTCCGACCGCATCGTGATGCTCACCAACGGCCCGGCCGCCACCATCGGCGAGATTCTGGCGGTCGATATCGCGCGCCCGCGCAACCGCGTCGAATTGGCCGAAGACCCGGCCTACGTTCATGCCCGCAAGGCCGTGATCGATTTCCTCTACACGCGCCAGGCGCACGTGGAGAAGGTTGCGGCCTGACCCAGCAGGCGCGGCACGACCGGCGTCATGACATGATGACCTGCAGGCTGTGCTCGTACCAACCCGTGAGGCGCTCGAAGGTGTCGACGAGCGCCTCGCTGGAACGCACCAGCGCTGCGCGGCCTTCGGGGCTGCCCTGCGCCTGCACGCCGCCGACCAGGCGCAGCCATTCGTCGCGCGCGGTTACCAGCGCGGCGCGGATCTCGGGTGAACTGAGGGGCGCGCGCTCCAGTTCCAGCAGCGCGGCTTCGAACTCGTTCATGGTCGGCAGCAGCCGCTCGCGCGACGCCTCTGCCGCAATGGTCGATGCGAGCAACGCGTCCTTCGCGAGGCGCTGCGCGCGCATGCGCTGGCGCCCGCAGATGTTGACGATGCGCAGTGCACGCCGCGAGCCCGACGCCTCCAGCGCCTCCGTCATGGCTTCGGCGGCCGACAGCAAGGCCTCGCCACGCGCGTCGATCTCGGCCAGCCCCTGCTTGGCCGGACGCGCGGCCAGCGAGGCGGCCAAGCCGTTCCAGGCCGCCTGCACCTCGCCCAGCGCGAGCACGCCGGCCGCACCCAGCTCGAGGGTGGCCAGATGATCCAGGTTCTGCTGCACCCGCTCGGTCGACTGCGTGCGCAGGACCCGCGCGCGCTGCACGTCGATGCCGGCCAGCAGCTGCGCCGCCACACGCACCAGCCGTTGCGAGAGCATGCGCAATTGCCCGGCGCGATTGATCGCGTCGGCCCACTGCGCAGTCTCGATGACCGAGCGCGACACCTCGCCCAGCCGCAGGTTGGCATGCATCGCGGCGCCGCGCAGCAGGCCGAAGGCTTCGTCCTCGCCAATGCCGCGCGCCGACATCAGCAGGCCCTTGGCACGGTCGACCCACTTGCGCTCGTCCATGCGCGTGCGCAGGGCGTCGAGTTCGGTGCGCAGCGCGGCCTCGCGCTGCCAGCGGGCCTGCGCACGAGCGGTCAGCGCCGCGAGCGAAAGCCCGTCCAGGGTGTCGACGGGGGCCCACGCATGCACGCCGAGCGCCGCCAGCATTTCGTGCTGCTCGGGTGCCAGCGGCGCACTGGCCAGGCTCAGCGCGCAAGGCGGCACCCCGCCCCACGCCTGCAATGCCTCGACGAGCGCCTGCAGCTGACCCGCCGGCTCCGGCAGATGGACCAGGGCCTGTTGCGGTGCAAGCGCCCCCACCTGCTGCACCAGCGTGTGGCAGGTAGCCCCTCCGAGCACGGTGGCATTCGCATCCTCCAGCGCCAGCCGCAATGGCTCCGGCAGGTCCGGCAAGGGCGCGGAGCCCGCGGATTCATTGGGCAGAACGGCGAGAAGAGAAATCATGGCGGGGTGAGGAAGAGCATGGCAAGCATAGGCCACGCCCGCGCGTTTTCGCAGGCACGCCTCTTGCATCGATCGGGGTGCGGTGTAACGAAGCACCGCTTTGGTGAGGCTGCAGGCTCCTGCATCCGTCCTGGCATTGCACGTGCCGGGGAGCACCCCCACGCCGACAGCGTCCGCTGCCGGCATCCCGCCCCAACCCCGTCCGTCGACACGGCTCCCGAAAGGCCGCGCCGCGGCATTTCGCACGATTGAACGCCATGTCCAGCTTCAAGACCTTTCTGCATTCCGGCCACGCGCCGACGCTGTTTTCGGCCTTTCTGTACTTCACGTTTTCGTGCTGCATCTGGGTGCTCAACGGCGCCATGGCACCCTTCATTGGCGAGACCTTCGACCTCTCCCCCGCGCAGAAGGGCCTGATGCTGTCGGTGCCGATCATCGCGGGCGCGCTGATGCGCTTTCCGCTGGGCATCCTGTCGCAGTACATCGGCCGCAAGAACGCGACGCTGGTCGAGATGGGCCTGATCGCGGTGGCGATGCTGTTCGGCTTCTTCTTCGTGAAGAGCTTCAACGAGCTGCTCGCCATGGGCGTGCTGCTGGGCATTGCGGGCGCGAGCTTCGGCGTGGCGCTGTCGCTGGGCTCGGGCTGGTTCCCGCCGCAGCACAAGGGCCTCGCGATGGGCCTGGTGGGCGCGGGCAACGTGGGCACGGCGGTGTCGGTGCTGGTGGCGCCGCCGCTCGCGCAGTGGCTCGGCTGGCAGGCGGTGTACGGCGTGGCGGCCGGCGCGATCCTGGTGCCGATGATCGTGATGATCGTGTTCGCCAAGGAGCCGCCCGACGTCGACAGCCATGCGAGCTTCCGCGCACACATCGCCTGCCTGTTCGAGAAGGACGGCTGGGTGTTCAGCCTGATCTACGGCGTGACCTTCGGCGGCTTCATCGGGCTCATCACCTTCCTGCCCTCCTACTACTACGACCAGTTCGGCGTGAGCAAGGTGCAGGCCGGACAGCTCACGATGCTGGCCGCCTTCATGGGCGCCGCGGTGCGCATCGTCGGCGGCTGGATCTCCGACCGCTGGGGCGGCGTCAACACGCTGACCGTGGTGCTGCTGGTGGTGGCCGTGGGCCTGGTGCTGGTGGGTGTCTCGTCGTCATCGCTCGCGCTCACCACGCTGCTCCTGATCGCATGCTTTGCCGCGCTGGGCGCAGGCAACGGCGCGCTGTTCCAGTTGGTGCCGCTGCGCTGGCCCACGAGCACCGCGGTGGCCGGTTCGATGATCGGCGAGATCGGCGCGCTCGGCGGCGGCCTGGTGCCCAATGCCATGGGCCTGTCGAAGCAGTACCTGGGCAGCTACGTCTGGGGCTTTGTGTTCTTCGGCGCGCTGTCGCTGGTGATGCTGGGCGTCATGCGCGTGATGCAGATCCGCTGGACCCGCACCTGGGCCGAGAAAGGTGGCCGCGCGCGCACCTCGCCCGACGCTGCCGAAGCCAAGTACGTGCCCCCTGCGAGGAAGACGGCGCGGCCATGACCTTCCTCCGCCCGCCCTCAACGTGGCAAGAACAGCAGCCACACCACGAGCAGTGCGTTGAACAGCAGCGACACGGCCAGCGCGATCTTGTAGAGCGCGGCCGGATCGCGGCGGATCAGCGGCGTGGCGGCGGGCGCGCTTACGGGGCGGGAAGCGCCGCGCTCCAGGGCGAGCAGCATTTCCTCGGCGGTTTCGAAGCGCTCCCGCGGATCGCGCGCGACGGCCTTGCGCACCAGGTGGTCGAGCCACACGGGCACGTCGGGCCGCAGCCGCGAGAGCGCGGCCGGATCGCGCCGGTAGCGCGCCACCTGGTAGGGCTCGATCTCGCCGTAGGGCAGATGGCCGCCGAGCCACTGGTACAGCGTGACGCCGAGCGCGAACAGGTCGCTCGCGGTGTCGGCTTCGGCGCCCTCCCACTGCTCGGGGTTGATGTAGCTGGGCGTGCCGGCATGCAGCTCCCGCTGGGCCGCGCCTTCGCGGCCCGACAGCGCCACGCCCAGGTCGAGGATGCGCCAGCGCCCGTCGTCGCCCAGGTGCAGGTTGCCGGGCTTGATGTCGCGATGCACCACGCCGTGGCGGTGCAGCCGGCCCAGGGCCTTGGTTACCTCGATGGACGCGGAAACCACCTCGGCCACCGCGCCCCGCGCGCCAGCCTTGCGCATCTGTTCCAGCGTGCGCCCGCCGTGCCAGTCGAACACGATGTAGAGCGCGCTGGCGTTCTCGGCGCGTTCGTGCACGCGCACGAATCCGCCATTGCCCACGCGCTGCCCCAGCCAGGCTTCGTGCGCGAGCATTGCGCGCTCCTGCGGATCACTGGCGCGCGAGGGATGCAACGTCTTGAGCGCCACCAGTTCGCGCGTGGCCGCATTGCGCGCCTGGTAGAGCAGATGCACGCCGGTGTCGGCCACCAGCCCGGTGACGACATAGCCGTCGAGCGCGTCGCCCACCTTCAGCAAGGGCGGCGGCGCCAGGCGGCGGCCGTCGCCGAGTTCGTCGTCGAGCTGCCGCACGTCGAGGCCGACGACGCGAATGACCAGCGCGGTCGCGTTGTCGCGCGTGCCGGCATCGAGCGCCGCCTGCACCAGCGCCTCGCTCGCTTCCTCGGCACTGCCCTGCAAGGCGAGCGCGGCCAGGCGCTGCGGCTTGAGCACGCCGTGCACGCCGTCGGTGGTGAGCACGAAGCAGTCGCCCACGCGCACGTCGCCCTGCGCGTAGTCGACGCGCACCTGGTCGTCCAGGCCGATGGCGCGCGTCAAGCGGCTGCGCATGTCGGGATGCTCGAAGGCGTGGTCCTGGGTCAGCGGCGTGGCCGGCTCGCCGCCGGCGCGCACGCGCCAGGCGCGCGTGTCGCCCACATGCGCGAGCGTGTAGCTCTGGCCGTGGAGCACCAGCGCCGTCAGCGTGGTGAGTGCGGTGGCGCTGCCCTGGCGCCGGCGGTTGTGGTCGGCCAGCCAGGCGTTCTGCGCGGCAACCAGGCGGTCGAGCGCGGCGGTCGGCTCCCAGGTGTCGGGCGTCGCGAAGTAGTCGGCCAAGAGGCCCATCACGGTGGTCTGCGCCGCCTCCAGGCCGCGGCCGCCCGTGGACACGCCATCGGCAATGGCCGCGATGAGTCCGCGCGACTCGTCGCCCGGCGGTGCGTTCACGGCGCCGGCAAAGTCTTCGTTCACGTCGCGCGGTCCGCGCTGGCTGCTGTAGCCGATGTCCACTTCAAAGCTCATGGCGCCATTCTCCACGTGCTTTTCCACGCGCAGCACCGTGCGCTTCCCATTGCTTGATTCGTTGAAAGGCCCCACCCCATGAAGAAACTCAAACTCGTGATGGTCGGCAACGGCATGGCCGGCGTGCGCACGCTCGAGGAGCTCCTGAAGCTCGCCCCGGACCTGTACGACATCACCGTCTTCGGTGCCGAGCCGCACCCCAACTACAACCGCATCCTCCTGTCGCCCGTGCTCGCGGGCGAGCAGACCGTGGAGGAGATCGTGCTCAACAGCTGGGCGTGGTACGCCGACAACCACATCACCCTGCACGCCGGCAAGAAGGTGGTCGAGGTCGACCGCGTCAAGCGCATCGTGCGCGCCGAGGATTCGCAAGGTGGCGTCACCGAAGCCCCCTACGACCGCCTCCTGATGTGCACCGGCTCCAACCCCTTCATGCTGCCCGTGCCCGGCAAGGACCTGAAGGGCGTCATCGCCTACCGCGACATCGCCGACACCGACTACATGATCGAGACCGCCAAGACCCACAAGAGCGCGGTCGTCATCGGCGGCGGCCTGCTCGGGCTGGAGGCGGCCAACGGCCTGATGCTGCGCGGCATGAGCGTCACCGTGGTGCATGTCATGCCCTGGCTGATGGAGCGCCAGCTCGACGACGTGGCCGGCAAGCTCTTGCAGAAGTCGCTCGAAGACCGGGGCCTGAAGTTCCTGATCGGCGCCCAGACCCAGGAACTGGTCGGCGACAGCAATGAGGGAAAGGATGGCCGCGTCAAGGCCATCCGCTTCAAGGACGGCACCGAAGTGCCCGCCGACCTGGTCGTCATGGCTGTCGGCATCCGCCCCAACACCGAGCTGGCCGAGAAGATGCGCCTGCACTGCCAGCGCGGCATCGTCGTCACCGACACCCTGCAGACCGTGACCGATGCGCGCATCTACTCGGTGGGCGAATGCGCGGCCCACCGCGGCATCGCCTACGGGCTGGTCGCCCCCCTGTTCGAGCAGGCCAAGGTCGCGGCCAACCACCTGGCCCAGTTCGGCATCGGGCGCTACCTCGGGTCGCTCACCTCCACCAAGCTCAAGGTCACGGGCATCGACCTGTTCAGCGCCGGTGAGTTCATGGGCGGCGAGGGCACCGAGGAGATCGTCATGAGCGACCCCTTCGGCGGGGTCTACAAGAAACTGGTCATCAAGGACGACAAGCTGGTGGGCGCCTGCCTGTACGGCGACACGGTGGACGGCAGCTGGTACTTCAAGCTCTTGCGCGACGGGCGCAGCGTGGGCGACATCCGCGACAAGCTGATGTTCGGCGAATCCAACATCGGCGACACCGGCCACGAGGGCCACAGCAAGGCCGCCAGCATGCCCGACGAGGCCGAGGTGTGCGGCTGCAACGGCGTGACCAAGGGCACCATCTGCAAGGCCATCAAGGACAAGGGCCTGTTCACGCTGGACGAGGTCAAGAAGCACACCAAGGCCAGCGCCAGCTGCGGCTCGTGCACCGGGCTGGTGGAGCAGATCCTGATGTTCACCGCCGGCGGCGACTACTCGGCCACGCCCAAGAAGAAGGCCGTGTGCGGCTGCACCGACGCCAACCACCAGGACGTGCGCGACGCGATCCGGCGCGAGCACTACCTCACGCACGACGAGGTCTACCGCAACCTGGGCTGGCGCACGCCCAACGGCTGCGCCACCTGCCGCCCGGCGGTCAACTACTACCTGATCAGCACCTGGCCCAAGGAGGCCAAGGACGATCCGCAGAGCCGCTTCATCAACGAGCGCAGCCACGCCAACATCCAGAAGGACGGCACCTATTCCGTCATTCCGCGCATGTGGGGCGGCCACACCACGCCCGACGAGCTGCGGCGCATCGCGGACGCGGCCGACAAGTACCAGATCCCGACCGTCAAGGTCACGGGCGGCCAGCGCATCGACCTCCTGGGGGTGAAGAAGGAGGACCTGGAAGGCGTCTGGAAGGACATCGGCATGCCCTCGGGCTTTGCCTACGCCAAGAGCCTGCGCACGGTCAAGACCTGCGTGGGCAGCGAATGGTGCCGCTTCGGCACGCAGGACTCCACCCAGATGGGCAAGGACCTGGAGCGGGCGCTGTGGGCGATGTACTCGCCGCACAAGGTCAAGCTGGCGGTCTCGGGGTGCCCGCGCAACTGCGCCGAGGCCGGGATCAAGGACGTGGGCGTGATCGGGGTCGACTCGGGCTGGGAGCTGTACGTGGGCGGCAACGGCGGCATCAAGACCGAGGTGGCGCAGTTCCTGGTGAAGGTGAAGACGGCCGCCGAGGTGATGGAGTTCACCGGCGCCTTCCTGCAGCTGTACCGCGAGGAAGGCTGGTACCTGGAGCGCACGGTGCACTACATCGGGCGGGTGGGGCTGGATTATGTGAAGAAGAAGATCCTGGAGGACGCGGAAGGCCGCAAGGCGCTGTGGGAGCGGCTGCAGTTCGCCCTCGATGGCGAGCCCGATCCGTGGTTCGAATCGAGCCAGGCGCAGGTGGATGTGCGGCAGTTCACGCCGGTGGCGGTGGTGGACGACGTGGCGGACAAGGCCACGCAGGCCGCGTGAAGGACAAGGAGCAACAAGCCATGAGCAACGACAACAACAATCACGACACCAGCAACCACGGCACCAGCAGCGAATGGAAGGTGATCTGCCGCGTCGAGGACATCCCGGTGCTGGGCGCCCGCCGCGTGGCGCGCCCGGTGGGCGTGAACGTGGCGGTGTTCCGCAATGCCGAGGACCAGGTCTTTGCACTGCTGGACCGCTGCCCGCACAAGGGCGGGCCCTTGAGCCAGGGCATCGTGTTCGGCACCAGCGTGGCCTGCCCGCTGCACAACTGGGCCATCGGGCTCGATGACGGGTGTGCGAAGTCGCCCGACGAGGGGTGCACGCCGCGGTTTGCGGTGAAGGTCGAAGATGGCCAGGTCATGATGAGCGTGCTCGAACTGAAAACGCATGCGCTCGATCTGGCGCCGCCGCGCGCCGGCCCCGGCGCCGCAACGGCCGGCAAGCTGGGCGACGAGACCTTCGACGTGCAGGCGCCGCACAGCAGCTAGGCGCGAAACCAAGGCACCCCCCATGGAAGAAACTCGCTCCACCTGCCCCTACTGCGGCGTGGGCTGCGGTGTGATCATCGAATCCGATGGCGCGCAGATCACCGGCGTGCGCGGCGACCCCGATCATCCCGCCAACTTCGGGCGCCTGTGCACCAAGGGCTCGACGCTGCATCTCACGGCGACGGCCACGGTCACGCGCCAGACGCGGCTGCTGCAACCGATGCGGCGCGCCGAGCGCGGCGCCGCGCCCGAAGCCATCGGCTGGAACGGCGCGCTCGACATGGCGACCGACAAGTTCGCCCAGGTCATCCGCGACCATGGCCCCGATGCCGTGGGCTTCTACGTCTCGGGCCAGCTGCTCACCGAGGACTACTACGTCTTCAACAAGCTCGCCAAGGGGTTGATCGGCACCAACAACATCGACACCAACTCCCGCCTGTGCATGAGCAGCGCGGTGGCCGGCTACAAGCAGACGCTGGGCGCCGACGCGCCGCCGGCCTGCTATGACGACCTGAAGCACGCCAGCTGCCTCTTCATCGTCGGTAGCAACGCGGCCTGGGCGCACCCGATCCTGTTTCGCCGCATCGAGGACGCGAAGGCCGCGAACCCCGATCTGAAGATCATCGTGGCCGATCCGCGCCGCACCGACACGGTCGAAATTGCCGACCTGTTCCTGCCGATCCAGCCCGGCACCGACGTCATGCTGTTCAACGGCATGCTGCACCTGATGCTGTGGGAAGGCTGGACCGACAACGGCTACATCGCGGCCCACACCAGCGGCTTCGATGCGCTGAAGACCACGGTGCGCGAATGCACGCCCGACAAGGTGGCGCAGATCTGCGGCATCTCGAAGGACGACCTGCTCGCCGCGGCGCGCCTGTTCGCCACCTCGCCCGCCACGCTGAGCCTCTATTGCCAGGGCCTCAACCAGTCGTCCAGCGGCACCGCGAAGAATGCGGCGCTGATCAACCTGCACCTTGCGACCGGCCAGATCGGCAAGCCCGGCGCCGGCCCGTTCTCGCTCACGGGCCAGCCCAATGCGATGGGCGGGCGCGAAGTGGGCGGCCTGGCCAATCTGCTGAGCGCGCACCGCGACCTGGCCAATCCCGCGCACCGGGCCGAAGTGGCGGCGCTATGGAACGTGCCCTCGGTACCCGAAAAGCCCGGCAAGACCGCAGTCGAGATGTTCCAGGCCGCGGCCGACGGCGAGATCCGCGCGCTGTGGATCGCGTGCACCAACCCGGCCCAGTCGATGCCCGACCAGGCCACCGTGCGCCGCGCCCTCGAGCGCGCCGAATTCGTGGTGGTGCAGGAAGCCTTTTCGACCACCGCCACCTGCGCCTTCGCCGACCTGCTGCTGCCCGCCACCACCTGGGGCGAGAAGGAAGGCACCGTGACCAACAGCGAGCGCCGCATCTCGCGCGTGCGGCCTGCCGTGCCGGCGCCCGGCGAGGCGCGGCACGACTGGTCGATCGCGGTCGACTTCGCGCGCCGGCTCGAACAGCGGCTCGGCCGCGCCGACACGCTGTTTCCGTACGACTCCGCCGAACGGGTGTGGAACGAGCACCGCGAATCCACGCGCGGGCGCGACCTCGACATCACCGGCATGAGCTACGCGATGCTCGACACCGCGGGCCCGCAGCAATGGCCGCTGAAGGAAGGCGAGGCCACCGGCCGCGTGCGTCTCTACGAAGACGGCATCTTCCCCACACCGGACGGCCGCGCACGCTTCGTCGACACGGTCTACAAGCCAGTGGCCGAGGCGCGCGAGGCGCGCTATCCGTTCTCGCTCAACACCGGCCGCCTGCGCGACCAGTGGCATGGCATGAGCCGCACCGGCACGGTCGGCCGGCTGTTCGGCCACGTGGCCGAGCCGGTGGTGCAGATGAACGCGCAGGACATGGCGCGCCGCCTGCTGAAGGACGGCGACCTGGTGCACCTCACTTCCAAGCGCGGCTCCATCCTGCTGCCCGCGCAGGCGAGCGCCGAGATCGGCCTGAGCCAGGCTTTCGTCGCCATGCACTGGGGCGAGGAATACCTGAGCGGCTGCTCCTCGACCGGCACGCCCCTGGCCGGCATCAACGCGTTGACCTCCCCGGCCTACTGCCCCAGCTCGAAGCAGCCCGAACTCAAGCACACGCCGGTCAAGATTCTCAAGGCCGAGCTGCCGTGGGCGCTTCTGGCGATGGCCTGGCTGCCGCCCGATGCCGCGCTGGCCGCGCACCAGGCGCTCAAGCCGATGATGGCGATGTTTCCGTTTGCCACCTGCGTGCCGTTCTCGGGCAACACGCCGGGCGAGGAACGCAGCGGCATCCTGTTCCGCGCCGCCGCGCATGACGCGCCGGACGACGAAACCATCGATCGCATCGAAGGCCTGCTCGGCCTGCGCGGCAGCGATGCCCTGCGCTACATCGACCGCCGGCGCGGCCAGCGCCGCGTGGCGCGGCTGGTGCGGCGCGCCGACGGCAACGCCGGCCTCGAAGCCTTTCTGCTGGGCGGCGATACCAGCGCCGAAGCCTGGATCGGCACCCTGCTGCGCGAGGAAATCCCGGCGCAGATCTACGGCCGGCTGCTGCTGTCGCCCGGCGCGCGCGCGCCGGTGGCGGTGCAGTCGCGCGGACATCCGGTCTGCACCTGCTTCAACGTGACCGACCTGGCGATCCAGGCCGAACTGGGCCGCTGCACCGGCACGCCGGACGAGCGCCTGGCTGCGCTGCAGGGCGCGCTGAAATGCGGCACCAACTGCGGCTCCTGCCTGCCCGAGCTCAAGCGCATGGTGCGCGCGACGCCCGCCGAGACCGTGGCGGAGGGTGCATAAGCCGACTTGCATTCCGGCATAAGCATTGCGGGACAATCGGCGCACCCATGGGAATCAGCCAATACATCAAGGAAATCGGCCGCGGCGCGCGAGGCGCCAAGCCGCTCACGCGCGAGCAGGCCACAGACCTGTTCGGCCAGGTGCTGGACGGCACTGTCACCGACCTGGAGATCGGCGGCTTTTGCCTTGCCATGCGCATCAAGGGCGAAACGCCCGAGGAGATGGCGGGTTTTCTCGATGCCACGCACGCCAGGCTCAACCTCCTGCCCGCCGCCGACCGCCCGCTCGTCGTGCTGCCGAGCTACAACGGCGCGCGCAAGCTGCCGGTGCTCACGCCGCTACTGGCGCTGCTGCTGGCCCGCGAAGGCCTGCCGGTGCTGGTGCACGGCAGCGCCACTGAAACATCGCGCGTGCTCGCATCGAACGTGCTGGAAGCGCTCGACGTGCCGGCGCTGTCGGCCATCCGAAAAATCCCGTCCGGCGAGGTGGGCTTTGCGCCGACCGAGCTGCTCAACCCCGCGCTCAAGCGGCTGCTCGACGTGCGCCGCGTGGTGGGCCTGCGCAACCCCGGCCACAGCGTGGTCAAGCTGATGCAGCCGACCACCGGCCCCTGCGTGATCGTGGCTAGCTACACGCATCCGGAATACGCGCGCACCATGGGCGAAACCTTCGAGCTCATGGGCATGACCGCCCTGCTCTCGCGCGGCCTCGAGGGCGAAGTGGTGTCCGACCCGCGCCGCACCGCACAGATCGACGGCTTCGTGCGCGGCGTGCGCAGCGAGTTGCAGGCCCAGGAAAGCGGCACGGCGAGCGAGGTGCCGGGCCTGCCGAAAGAAATCGACGTCGCGACCACGGCCGAGTACACGCGGCGCGTATTGGATGGCGAGCTTCCCGTGCCTGAAGCCATCGCCACGCAGGTGAGGCACATCACGCAACTGGCATCCCACGCATGACCAAAGCCACTTCTCCATCCGCCGCCGGAAGCTGCACGCTGGTGGGCGCCGGCCCCGGCGACCCCGAACTGCTCACCATCAAGGCCGTCAAGGCGATTCAGGCCGCGACCGTGCTGCTGGTGGACGACCTCGTGAGCGAGAGCATCCTGGCCTCTTATGCGCGGCCCGGTGCGCGCATCGTGCACGTGGGCAAGCGCGGCGGCTGCAAGAGCACGCCCCAGGCTTTCATCGAACGGCTCATGATCACCGCGGTGCATGAAGGCGAAACCGTGGTCCGGCTCAAGGGCGGCGACCCCTTCATCTTCGGCCGCGGCGGCGAAGAGGTCGAGCACCTGCGCGAAGCCGGCATCGAATGCACGGTGGTCAACGGCATCACCGCCGGGCTTGCGGCCGTCACCTCGCTGGGCGTGCCGCTCACCCACCGCGACCACGCGCAGGGCGTGGTGTTCGTCACCGGCCATGCCAAGACCGGCGCCGGCGCGGCCGAAGACCCGACCGACTGGCGCGCCCTGGCCGCCACCGCGCACAGCGCGCGGCTCACGCTCGTGATCTACATGGGCGTGGCGGGCGCGGGCCACATCGAACGCGAGCTGCTGCACGGCCTGCCCGGCGACACGCCGGTGGCCGTGGTGCAGCATGCAAGCCTTCCGCAGCAGCGCCAGCTCGCGACCACGCTCGACAAGCTCCAGGCCGGCATTGCCGAAGCCGGCATCGCGAGCCCCGCGGTGATCGTGGTGGGCGACGTACTGCGCGGACTCGCCGCAGCGGCGCTGCCGGCGGACGCGAACCTCTTCGGCACCTAGGCTTCCAAGACTCGGCGAAGGCCGCCGGGCATCGCCACCCGAGGCCTTGCAACCTTGGCCACCAACGTGGCATGGAGCGTGCTTAACGCCAGCATGCCCGTCTTCCGATCATTTCCCGCGCCCGGCGCCCGTCGATGACCGCCGCCATCGCGCCCCCGCCCGCCGCCATCGAAGTCGTTGCGCTCAGCAAGCGCTACGCCGCGGGCACGCCCGCCGCCGTCGACCAGATCGACCTGCGCATCGCGAGCGGCAGCTATTGCTGCCTGCTGGGCCCCTCGGGCTGCGGCAAGAGCACCACGCTGCGCATGATCGCGGGCCACGAGTCGGTCACCAGCGGCGACATCCTGCTGGACAACCGCAACATCACGAACCTGCCCGCGGCCGCGCGCGGCACCGCGATGATGTTCCAGAGCTTCGCGCTGTTCCCGCACCTGTCGGCGACGGACAACGTGGCCTTCAGCCTCAAGATGAAGGGAATCGGAAAGGCCGAGCGCCAGAAGCGCGCCCGCGACCTGCTGGAGCGCGTGGCGATGGGCCACCTGGCCGCGCGCAAGCCCGGCGAGCTCTCCGGCGGCCAGCAGCAGCGCGTGGCGCTGGCGCGCGCACTCATCACCGAGCCGCGCGTGCTGCTGCTCGACGAGCCGCTGTCGGCGCTCGACCCGTTCCTGCGCATCCAGATGCGCGCCGAGCTGCGACGCTGGCAGAAGGAGCTGGGGCTGACCTTCGTGCACGTCACGCACTCGCAGGAAGAAGCGATGGCACTGGCCGACACCATGGTGGTCATGAACCACGGCGTGATCGAGCAGGTCGGCTCGCCGCACCAGGTCTACAACCATCCGGCGAGCGAGTTCGTGGCGCGCTTCATGGGCGGCCACAACGTGTTCGACACGCCCGCCGGCCCCGTCGCCGTGCGCAACGACCACATGAAGATCGCCCGTGGCGATGCGAGCGGCGGCCTGGCCGCCACGGTCACCGACGTCGAGTACCAGGGCACCTATGTGCTGCTCGGCCTTGTGCTGCAGGACGCCGCGCCCGGCCGCGGCAGCGTCTCGGTGCTGCTGGGCGAGGCCGCCTTTCTGGCGAGCCCCCATGCGCCGGGCGATGCGGTGCGCCTGTCCTGGGCCGAGGCCGATGCGCGCGCGCTCGGCCCCGGCGCGAAGCCGCCCGCCGAGCGGGCGCCGGCACCGGTCGACAACGGCAGCAGCCGCCTCGCGCGCGACGACCTGGCCGCACTCGCGAGCATGCCGCTGTGAGCGCGCGGCCGTTCATGCACTGCCTGCATTTCCGTTTGTTTTTTTCCACGTTCCTTTCCCTGCCTTTTTCCACGGAGACTCTTCCATGACCGACCCCATCGACTCGTCCGCCGGCCTCCAGCGTCGCACCCTGCTGCAAGGCACCGCCGGCATCCTGGCCACGGGCATCGCGCCCTTCGTGCATGCGCAGGAAAAGATCGTGCTGCGCTACCTGGGCACCGCGGTGAACCAGGACAAGGCCATCGCCGAGAAGTTCAAGGCCGACACCGGCATCGAGATCCAGTACGTGGCCGTGACCACCGACGACGTGACCAAGCGCGCCGTCACCGCGCCCAACAGCTTCGACCTGATCGACACCGAGTTCTTCTCGCTCAAGAAGATCGTGCCCACCGGCAACCTCAAGGGCATCGACACCCGGAAGATCAAGAACGCCGACAAGATCACCACGCTCTTCACCAAGGGCGAAGTCGCCGGCAAGGCGGTGGGCGACCAGGGCACCGCGCCCAAGAAGGTGATCTATCTCGAGGGCGAGAAGAGCAAGAAGTTCGCGACCACGCCGACACAGTTCATGTCGCTCATTCCGACGGTCTACAACGCCGACACGCTGGGCATCCGCCCCGACCTGATCAAGCGGCCCATCGGCTCGTGGGCCGAACTGCTGAACCCCGAGTTCAAGGGCAAGGCGGCGATCCTGAACATTCCGTCGATCGGCATCATGGACGCCGCGATGGTGGTGGAGGCCAAGGGCATCCACAAGTACGCCGACAAGGGCAACATGACCAAGGCCGAGATCGACCTCACGATCAAGACCCTGATCGAGGCCAAGAAGGCCGGCCAGTTCCGCGCGCTGTGGAAGGACTTCAACGAGTCGGTCAACCTGATGGCCTCGGGCGAAGTGGTGATCCAGTCGATGTGGTCGCCGGCCGTGACGGCCGTGCGCACCAAGGGCATCGCCTGCAACTTCCAGCCCCTGAAGGAAGGCTACCGCGCCTGGGCCGCCGGCTTCGGCCTGCCGGCCACGCTGTCGGGCAAGAAGCTCGACGGCGCCTACGAATTCATCAACTGGTTCCTCGACGGCTGGGCCGGCGCCTACCTGAACCGCCAGGGCTACTACAGCGCAGTGCTCGACACCGCCAAGGCCAAGATGGAAGCCTACGAATGGGCCTACTGGATGGAAGGCAAGCCCGCCTCGCAGGACATCAAGAGCCCGAACGGCGACCTGCTGGCCAAGGCCGGCGCGGTGCGCGACGGCGGCAGCTACGAGCAGCGCATGGGCGGCATCGCCTGCTGGAACGCGGTGATGGACGAGAACGAGTACATGGTGAAGAAATGGAACGAGTTCGTCGCAGCTTGAACATGCGAGCCCCTTTCGTGAAACACCGCGGAACCGGCTTTGCCGGGCCGCTGGTGTTGCCCCCGGTAGGGGGTTGGCGTAGCGACACGAAGTGCGCGAAGACTGGGGGCGAGCTTTGACGGTCAAGGCTTGGTGGCAGGCAGCGCCGTTCGCGCTGGTGTTCCTGTTGTTCTTTTTGGTTCCGCTGGCGCTGGTCGCAATGGTCAGCCTGTGGAACTTCAACGAGTACGAGCTGATCCCGGCGGTCACGCTGCGCAACTACCAGAGCCTGTTCGAGGGCTGCTCGCAGCTCACCGACAACGGCGACCTGTGCGTCACGCTCAACACCTACCTGAGCACCTTCAAGTTCTGCCTGCTGGTGTGGGGCATCACGCTGCTGGTCGGTTTTTCGGTGGCCTACTTTCTGGCGTTTCACGTGCGCTCGCCGGGCATGCAGACGGCGCTGTTCGTGCTGTGCACGGTGCCCTTCTGGACCTCCAACGTGATCCGCATGATCTCGTGGGTGCCGCTCCTGGGCCGCAACGGGCTGGTCAACCAGGCGCTGATGGGCCTGGGCGCCGTCGACCAGCCGGTCGAGTGGCTGCTGTTCTCCAATTTCTCAGTGGTGCTCGCCTTCGTGCACCTCTACACGATGTTCATGATCGTGCCGATCTTCAACAGCATGATGCGCATCGACCGCTCGCTGCTCGAAGCCGCCAGCGACGCGGGCGCCTCGGGCTGGCAGACGCTCTGGAACGTGGTGGTGCCGCTGTCGCGCACCGGCATTCTGATCGGCTCGATCTTCGTCATCACCATCGTGATGGGCGACTTCGTCACCATCGGCGTGATGGGCGGCCAGCAGATCGCATCGATCGGCAAGATCATCCAGGTGCAGACCTCGTACCTGCAATTTCCGCTGGCCGCGGCCAACGCGATGATCCTGCTGGCGGTGGTGCTGATGATCATCTGGGGTCTCACGCAGCTGGTCGATATTCGCAAGGAGCTCTGAGATGGGACCTTGTTTTTCTGTTTGTCGTCGCGTTGTGTTTGGGCGCAGTTGTTCAGGGCGCGCTCCCGCCGACGGGGTACCTTGCTCCGCGAATGTCCTCCGGCCTGCGGCCTCCCCCTTGATTTCGCTGCGCAAGGCACCCCATCGACGGGAGCGTTGGACAGAGCGGTCGTTGATCAGCTGTACACCAAGAGCGTGCCCTGGTGCACAGGGCATCGGGTGCTCCCCGCAGCGAAATCAAGGAGGAGGCCGCAGGCCGGGGGACATTCGCGGAGGAGAGTACCCGGTGTCCTGTGCACACGCCCTGAAGGAAGAAGACAAATGAGCCAACGCATCGGCGAACAACGCAGCCCCGGCTTCTGGCCCCTGGCCACGGTATTCGCCCTGTTCGTGCTGTTCCTCTATGGCCCGATGATCACGATCTTCATCCTGAGCTTCCAGGGCCCGGAGGGCGGATTGACCTTTCCGCTGCGCGGCGTCTCGCTGCACTGGTTCCACAAGCTGGCCGAGGGCCTGGGCACCGTCGACATCGGCGCGGCGTTCAGGCGCTCGCTGGCGCTGGGCGCGGTGGTGATGGGCTTCACCGTGGTGCTGTCGGTGCTGGCCGGCCTCGCGTTCCGCAAGAAGCTCAAGGGCAGCAACGCCCTGTTCTTCGTGACCGTGGCGAGCCTCATCATGCCGTCGATCATCATTTCGCTCGGCATCGGCCTGCAGTTCCGGCTGCTCGACACCGGCATCAAGAGCGTGCTGACGGCAGTCGACGCCACTGCGCTGCTCGAAGGCTACGGCACCGCGCTCGGCCTGTTCAGTTCCGCGCTCGGCGCGCACCTGACCTGGACCCTGCCGTTCGGCCTGCTCATCATGTTCGCGGTGTTCAATCGCTTCAACCCGGCCTACGAGGAAGCCGCGCGCGACCTCGGCGCCACGCCTTGGCAGGCCTTCCGCTTCGTGGTGCTGCCGCTGATCGGCCCGTCGATCGTGGGCATCGGCATGTTCGGCTTCACCCTGTCGTGGGACGAGATCGCCCGCACCTCGCAAGCCATCGGTGACGTCAACACGCTGCCGCTCGAACTGCAGGGCCTGACCTCGACCGTCACGACGCCTTCCATCTATGCGCTGGGCACGGTGACCACCGTTGTTTCGCTGCTGGTCATGGCCATGGCGCTGGGCACGGCCGCGCTGCTGCGCCGGCGCGCCATGCGGCCGCGCTGACACCAAAGCTGGCGGCACGCCTAGGACTTTTGGTCGATGCGGGCGTTTTCCTGCGGCCGCCTAAAATCGCGCTCCAACAAAAGCGCAAGCGAGAGAGAGAGGCGGACATGCTCGACAAACTGAACGACTTCACGGGCAGCCACGGCCAGCTGCAGCGCGGCCGCGGCCTCGTCACCGGAACCATTGCCCTGAGCCTGGGCATCCTGTGCTTCCTCGGCGTGCTGGCCTTCCACTTTCCGCAGTACCTCACCACGCCCGAGCTGCGCAAGAGCTACAACGTCGACGTGATGCGCTTCATCCTGCTGGCGGCCATGGTCGTCTCGGGCGGGCTGGCGCTGGTGAACATCATCTTCAACCGGTCGCGCTGGCTCTCTTCGGCCGCCTTCCTGCTGGTGGCCGCAGCCGCGCTGCTGGGCGGGCACAAGGTGCCGGTGAACGACTTTGCCGACAACACGCCCTACATCGGCCTGGACTGGTTCATCCTGGACCTGCTGGGCTCCTCGCTGATCTTCATCTTCATCGAGAAGCTGTTCGCGCTGCGCAAGGACCAGCCGGTGTTCCGCGAGGAATGGCAGACCGACTTCCACCATTTCGTGGTCAACCACATGATCGTGGGCTTCGTGCTGCTGGCCACCAACCTGATGGTGCACAAGTTCTTCGGCTGGGCCGCCAACGACGGCATCCGCGGCTGGGTGGGCAACCTGCCGTTCTGGGCCGGGCTGCTGCTGATCGTCCTGGTGGCCGACCTGGTGCAGTACTGGACCCACCGCGCCTACCACGAGGTGCCGGTGCTGTGGCGCCTGCACGCGGTGCACCACAGCGTGAAGAGCATGGACTGGATGGCCGGCTCGCGCCAGCACATCCTCGAGCTGCTGATCACGCGCACGCTGGTGCTGGCGCCCATCTACGTGCTGGGCTTCTCCAAGGAAGTGATCGATGCGTACATCGTGGTGGTGGGTTTCCAGGCGGTGTTCAACCACTGCAACGTGAGCGTGCGGCTCGGGCCGCTGCGCTACATCATCGTCACGCCCAACTTCCACCACTGGCACCACAGCCAGGACGTGGAGGCGCTCGACAAGAACTATTCGGCGCACTACGCCTTTCTCGACTATCTCTTCGGCACCGCGGTGAAGAGCACCAAACTCTGGCCCGAGAAGTACGGCGTGCTCGGCGACTACGTGCCCAACGGCTTCTTCAAGCAGTTGAAGTTTCCATTCGTCTGGAAAGGATGATGACGAGGCGCCATCTCCGCGCAGCGGCGTTCGGTGCTGCCGCATTGCTGCTGCTGTCGGCCTGCGCCACGCGCGTCGACCTGCCATCGAAAGACGCGGGCCTGCGCCTGCGCGTGCAGAGCTCGGTCATCGCGCCCGGCAACGGCGGCGAGCTCATTGCCGCCGACGCGCTGCAGCCCGGCGACATCCTGCTGACCTCCATCGCCACGGTCAATTCCTTCGGCATCCGGCTGGGCACCTTCTCGCCCGTGAGCCACGCCGTGCTGTATCTGGGCGACGGCCTGATCGCCGAGGCGGTAGGCAGCGGCGTGCGCGCCCGGCCGCTGGCCGACGTGGTGGACGAAGAACAGATGGTCGTGGCCTTTCGCGTGCCCGGGCTCGATGCTGCAGGTGTAGAAAAGCTCCGCACCTGGGCCAACTCGCAGGTGGGCATCCGCTACAACACCACCGGCGTGCTGCTGAATGCGCCTTTCGTGCTGAACCGGCGCCTGTGCGAGCTGCCGCTCGTTCCCTCCGCCGTCAGCCACTACTGCATCAGCGGCATGGCGATGGTGCAGCTGGGTGCGAGCCGCGACGACCAATTCTTCTGCTCGCAGTTCGTGCTCGAGGCCTACCGGCGGGCCGGCCTGCCGATCACCGACGCCGATCCGCGCTGGGTGAGCCCGGCCGACCTGCTGCACATGCGCGAGGGCGACGTGCCCTCGATTGCCGCCACGCAGCCGCTGCGCTATGTGGGGCATCTCAAATACAACCCGCCGCCGCTGCTTGCCGCGGACGGCCCCTGACCGCCTTGAGCAATTCTTCTTCGGTTCATTATTTCGACGCCGTCGTGGTCGGCGCCGGTGCCGCGGGCCTGTTCTGTGCCGCACTGGCCGGCCAGCGCGGACTCAAGGTGCTGCTGGTCGATCACAGCGAAAAGATCGGCGAGAAGATCCGCATCTCGGGCGGCGGCCGCGCCAATTTCACCAACCGCGACCTCGACGTGCGCGCCCCGCAGCGCCATTTCATCGGCGACAACCCGAATTTCTGCCGCTCGGCGCTGTCGCGCTATGCGCCGCAGCAGTTCATCGAGCTGGTGCAGAAGCACGGCATCGCCTTCCACGAGAAGCACAAGGGGCAGCTGTTCTGCGACGGCTCCTCGCAGCAGATCATCGACATGCTGCTGGCGGAGTGCGACGCGGGCAGCGTCACGCGCTGGCAGCCGTGCAAGCTCGGAAAGATCGTGTTTTCGGCCTCTGGAGCCGATGCAACCGGCGCGGGTCGCTACCAGATCGATAGCACCAAGGGCCCCATCGAAACGCCCAGGCTGGTGGTCGCCACCGGCGGTCTGTCGATTCCGCAGATCGGCGCCAGCGATTTCGGCTACCGCCTGGCCGAGCAGTTCGGCCTGCGCGTGGTCGCGCCGCGTCCGGCCCTGGTGCCGCTGACCTTCGGCGGCGAAGCCTGGGCGCCGTATGCCGAACTGGCCGGGCTGGCGCTGCCGGTGCGCATCGAGACCGGGGCCAAAAAGGAAAAGACCGCCTTTCTCGAAGACCTGCTGTTCACCCACCGCGGCCTTTCGGGCCCGGCCGTGCTGCAGATTTCGAGCTACTGGAAGCCCGGCAGCCCGCTCACGCTCGATTTCGCACCCGGCGTGGAGGTGGCGCAAGCCCTGGGCGAAGCCAAGCTGCGCTCCAAAAAGCACATCGCCAACGAGTTGGCCGCGCTGGTGCCCTCCCGGCTGGCGGATGCCTGGGTCGGGCAGGATCCGGCCCTGCAGCGCCCCGTCAACGAGGCGGCCGACAAGGCCCTGGCGGCGTTGGCGGAGCGCATTGCCCGCTGGCAGATCACCCCCAGCGGCACCGAGGGCTATAAAAAGGCCGAAGTCACCGCCGGCGGCGTCGACACCCGCGATCTGTCCTCCCAGACCATGGAATCGAAGCAGCCGGGCCTGTATTTCATCGGCGAAGTGGTCGACGTGACGGGTTGGCTGGGCGGATACAACTTCCAATGGGCCTGGGCCAGCGCGCATGCGTGCGCAACCGCGCTATAATCGCGGGCTAACTTTGGCCTTCCCTCAACGGCCGCAAAAATTTTTCAGTTGAGGAACCCCGGCTTGGGGCCTCGATCTCCCCGAGCCAACTTCAGTTCAACGATTCATCAATGACCACCATCCGCGTTAAAGAAAACGAGCCTTTCGACGTCGCCCTGCGCCGCTTCAAGCGCACCATCGAAAAGCTCGGCCTGCTGACCGACCTGCGTGCCCGCGAGTTCTACGAAAAGCCGACCGCCGAGCGCAAGCGCAAGAAGGCCGCCGCCGTCAAGCGCCACTACAAGCGCGTGCGCAGCATGCAGCTGCCCAAGAAGCTGTACTAAGCAACACCCGGGCCTGGCGGCCATCGACGAAAGTCACCGCCAGCGCTCCGTTGCCCCAGCCGCGCCAGGGAAACCTGCCGCGGCTTTTGTTTTTTCCGAAAGGTTGTGCCGAATGACTCTCAAAGAACAGATCACCGAAGACATGAAGACCGCGATGCGCGCCAAGGACTCGGAGCGCCTGGGCACCATCCGCCTGCTGCTGGCCGCACTGAAGCAGAAGGAAGTGGACGAGCGCGTGGAGCTCGACGACGCCATGGTTGTTGCCATCGTCGACAAGATGGTCAAGCAGCGCAAGGACTCGATCGCCGCGTTCACGACCGGCGGCCGCATCGACCTGGCCGACAAGGAATCGGCCGAGATCAAGGTGCTCGAGGTCTACCTGCCGCAGCGCATGAGCGCCGACGAAGTGGCCGCCGAAGTGAAGGCCATCGTGGCCGAACTGGGCGCCAAGGGCCCCGGCGACATGGGCAAGGTGATGGGCGCGGTCAAGACCCGCCTCGCGGGCAAGGCCGACATGGGCCAGGTAAGCGCCGCGGTCAAGGCCGCCCTCGCGAACGCCTGATGAGCGACAGCAGCGGCTGCGCCACCGCGATCCTGAAGGCCTGCGCCTGCCTGGTCGACGCGAGGGGCCGGCTGCTGGTGTTCCGCCATCCCGGCGACGGGAACATGCAGCTGCCCAAGGGCACCATCGAGCCCGGCGAGTCGCCCGAGGCGGGGTGCGCCGCGAGCTGCTGGAGGAATCGGGCATCGACCACGTGGGCGAACTGCAATCGCTCGGCACCCTGCAGCGCGATTGCGAAGCCGGCATCGAAGGCAATACGCTGCGCCATCCGCAGCTGTGGCATCTGTTCCTGATGCGCGCCGATGGCCCGCTGCCCGAAACCTTCGACCACGTGGCCATGGGCAGCCCCGAGGAAGACGGCCTGGTGTTCTCGTTCAGCTGGCTGGCGGCCGGCGACGGCATCGATAACTTCGCCCTGCCCTATCGGCAGGCCATCGAGCGCGTTCGCATCGCCCTGCTCGCGGCCTGATGAAGCCCTGCCGCAGGCAGGGAGGGCTCATGCCAACGCGCGAGCCACCATGTAGAGTCCCAGCAGCGCCAGCCCGGCCAGGAAGCAGTGCCTGAACACCGCCACCGGCAACCGTTTGCGCAACCATGTGCCGATCGCCATGCCGCCGAGGGCCGGCACCAGCATGGCGAGCGATCCTCCCACCGCCGCCATCGGATAGCCGCCGTTGCCCGCGAGCCCGATGGCCAGCACCACGGTCGAGGTGGTGAACGAGATTCCCATCGCCTGGATCAGCGCGTCGCGCTGGAAGCCCAGGGCCTGCAGATAGGGCACGGCCGGCACCACGAACACCCCGGTCACCGCCGTCACCAATCCGGTGGCTGCGCCCACCACCGGCCCGAGCCAGCGCTCGTGTGCCGCGGGCACATGCAGTTGCCGGCCGGTGAGCCCCCAGAGCGCATACGCCACCAGCGCCAGCCCCAGCGCGATCGAAGCCCAGGTGCCGGCCGGCACGCCGAGCCACAGCGCGCCGCCCAGGGTGCCCGCCACGATGCCCGCCTGCATGCCGCCGATGCGGCGCAGCACCTGCCAGAAGCTCGCGCGCGGCCCGGTCTGCCACAGGTTGGTGACCAGCGACGGCGCGATCAGCAGCGCCGCCGCGCGCACCGGCGGCATCCAGAGCGCGAGCAGCGCCATCGACACCGTCGGCAGCCCGAGCCCGATCACGCCCTTGACCACGCCAGCCAAGAGAAACACCAGGGCAGCAGCCGCCCGGTGGCCTGCCAGTTCGTTCGGGATCGTCATCGGCGCGAAGTCTGCCGACGGGGGCCGCGCCTGAAAATGCGGCATTTGCGCAGCCGGCCTCAGGCACAGGCTGAGGCTCGCGTGCTACCTTGCGGACCATGCGATTCGATCTCACCGACCTGCGGCTTTTTCTCCATGTGGTCGAGGCCGGCAGCCTCACGGCCGGTGCGGCGCGCTCGCACATGACGCTCGCCTCGGCCAGCCAGCGCGTGCGCGGCATGGAAGACGCCCTCGGCAGCCCGCTGCTCACGCGCCACGCGCAGGGCGTGCGCCCCACCGAGGCCGGCCGCACGCTGCTGCACCATGCGCGCGTCGTGCTGCAGCAGATGGAGCGCCTGCGCGGCGAGCTCGGCGAATACGGCCAGGGGCTCAAGGGCCACGTGCGGTTCATGTGCGGCACCTCGGCGCTGACCGAGCACCTGCCCGAGGTGCTGAGCCGCTTTCTCATGCAGCATCCGCGCATCTCGGTCGACCTCGAGGAGCGCCCCAGCCCGGACACGGTCGACGCGCTGCGCGGCGGCCGCTGCGACATCGGCATCGTCTCGGACGCCATCGACACCGAAGGCCTCGAATGCCACCCGTTCCGCCGCGACGACCTGGTGCTGGTGATGCCGCGCGGCCATGCGCTGGCCGGCCGGCGGCGGGTGATGCTGGCCGAGGTGATCGACAGCGAATTCGTCGGCCTGCCCGCCGACAGCGCGCTGCAGCTGCTGCTGACGCAGCATGCCCGCGCGCTCGGCAAGCACCTGGCTTACCGCGTGCGCGTGGGCAACTTCGAGGCCGTGTGCCGCATGGTGGAGAACGGCATCGGCGTGGGCATCGTGCCGCAGACGGCGGCCGAGCGCTGCGCCCGCTCGATGAAGATCGCGCGCGCCGCGCTCGGCGACACCTGGGCCGAGCGCACGCTGATGGCCTGCGTGCGCTCGTCGCAGGAGCTGCCGCTCAATGCGCGGCGCATGCTCGAGCACCTGGTGGCGCCGGTGGAACAGGCGACGGCGAAGTAGCCGCAGCGCCCTTCCCCGCGGCGGCTCAGCGCCGAAGTACGGCGAGCAGTTCCGCCATCTTTTGCAGCGCCGCTTCCGGCGTCGGCGCGATGTGGATCGAACAGGCCAGCATGAGGTTCAGCGGCTGGCCGAAATCTTCCACCGCGGTGCCGCTGCCGTGCTCGCGCAGCACCCCGGCCGCATCCGGCGCGCACTGCAGCGCGGCCCGGGCGCGGTCCGCATAGCTGCCTTCGGGCACGCCGTAGGCCACCACGGGAATCTGCAGCGCCACCGCGGCGCCTACCTCGAACACCGTGCCCGAATCGGGCTCGAGGCCGCGGAAGCACGCGAGGTTGGCCACCACGCCGTCGGCGCCGCGAAGGCGCTGCATGTTGGCCTGGTAGATCTGCATTTCCGGCGCCTGCGCATCCGGTTCCTCGTTGCCGTCGGCCGGCAGCAGGGCCGCAAGCCCCCGCGCGTCGCAGGCCGCCGCGAGCCGCACGAAGTGGTCCCTGGCGTCGGGACGAAAGACGTCCGGGCCTGCAAGGTAGATCCGCGGGCGTGTCGGGTTGTCGGGGTATGTGTCCATGAGGGGCACATCTTAGATTTTTGCTGCCCGCCGTACTACGATGGATGCACCATCACGACGAAGGAGCCGCCATGCCTCTCTATCTGATCGAGCGCAATTTCGCAGATCAACTCGAGGTTTCGCCCGAGGCCGCGGCCGGCATCATCCGCGTCAACGACGACGTCGGCGTGCGCTGGCTGTATTCGTTTCTGAGTGCCGACAAGAAGAAGACGTACTGCCTGTACGAAGCCCCCGGCGTCGAGCCGATCCGCGAGGCGGCGCGGCGCAACGGGCTGCCGGCCGACGTGGTGATCGAGGTCGGCGAACTGCGCCCGCCGCCGCTGCCGGCCGACCTCGTGTCAGCCTGAACCGGCGGCGCGCGGCGTTCTGCGTCCGTTCATTTCGCCCGCGGGTCGTCCGCCGGGTTGACGTAGGTGACGCCCCAGGGGCCGGTGCCATGCAGCTGCACCACGGTTTCCTCGCTGGTCCAGGCAAAGTGCGGCGTCTTGGGCTGCAGGATCATCATGCCGCCCGCGACCACCGGCATCGATTTCTGCATGTCGAGCTTGTCGCCCAGACCCATGTGGAAGGTGCCCGAGAGCACGGTCACCCGCTCGACGGCCGGATGCCAGTGCGACGGAATCCGGTAGTTGGCCGGCACCTTGATGCGCACCGTGAAGGGCACGGCCTCGCTCATGGGGCCTTCGATCACCGCGAGCTTCGCGCCGGGCGGCAGCGACGGAACGTCGGCCCATTTCAGGTCGGCCGGCGAGATCATCCGATGGTCGCCGGACTGGGCCCAGCTGGTGGCGATGCCTGCGATCAGGGCTGCGCCGATCGCCCAGGCGGCAAATGGTTGGCGTGTCATGGTCAGGTTCCTTTTCTTTCCGTTCACCGGCGAAGCGCCGCCGGGGCGTGGGCGAGACCGGCCGCTGCGTCTACAGCCGCACCACGTCGCCCTTCAGCGAATAGAGAATCGCGACCACCTCGTTCTTCTCGGCCTGGTCGTAGCCGTTCTTGGTCATGGCCGCGACGATGTCGTCCATCGCGGCAACCAGTTCCTGCTCGCTGATGTTCATGCCCTTGTGGGCCGACACCAGGTCCTTGCCGGTGTAGCACTGCGAGCCGCCGCTGCCGGCGCAAAGGAACTCGACGACGTGGCGCTCGACCTCGGCCCGGTTGCTGTTGGCAAAGCGGGAACGGATGAGCGGATTGGCGTAGTGGTTCTCGATGACGTCGGTGACGAGCCGCTGGATGCGCTCCTCACCACCAAGTCGTTCGTAGAGGGTTGCGGGCATGGGGAGCACTCCTTCGGGTTGGGGGGCCGGCGGCGCCGAGCCTGAAACCCGAAGTTAGGCTTCGGCGCGCGGCCGCGCATCGCCCGAATTGACCATTTCGTACCGCGCCGCCCAGGCGCTCAGAGTTGCTCCTGGCTTTCGGCTGCGACGCGATGGCGGTGCGCCCAGGCCGCGGCTTCGGTGCGGCTGCGGCAGTCGGTCTTCGAGAGGATGTGGCGCACATGGTGCGCCACCGTGTGCGGGCTGATGAACAGGCGCTCGGCGATCGCCTGGTTGCTGTGGCCGGCGCAGAGCAGCCGCAGCACGGCAAGCTCGCGCCGGCTCAGGCCCTCGGGGGCCGCGGGCGGTGCCGCGCCGGCGCCTGCCAGTTCGCGCTGCAGCGCCTCGCAGCGCCGCGCCAGGGCGGCCATGCCCAGTTCGCGGCCGAGTGCCAGCGCCGCGTCGAGCTGCGCCTTCGCGGCAGCCGCGTTGCCGCCCTGCCCGGCCAACCAGCGCGCCCATTCGAAGCGGCTGTGCGCGAGCCAGGGACGGCCGCCGCAGCGCTCGTCCAGCGCGACCGCGGCCTGCAGGTGCACCGCGGCGTTTGCATCGTCGCCGGCCAGCGCGGCCAGCATGCCCCGGTAGCGGTCCACGGCGCCGAAGCAGGCGATGTTGGTGCCGGTCACCACGTTGCGGCCGGCGTAGGGCTCGAGCAGCCGGTACAGCAGCGCTGCGCGCGGCCGGTCGCCGAGGCGGGCGCAGACCTCGGCCGCGAAGACGATGTTGGTCAACCACATGCCGTCGTGCGCGATGCCTACAAAGCCGTCGGCCGCAAGCGCCTCGTAGGCTTCGCGCGCCGGCTCGTGCAGATCGAGTTCGGTGCAGATCAGCGCGAGCCCGGGCTGCCAGAGGCTGTCGCGCGGCACGCTGCCGACCAGGCCGCGCAGCACCGGCAATACCTCGCCAAGACGGCCCTGGTGCCGCCGCAGCACGAAGATCTGCAGGCTGTAGGCGCCCTGCGCGTTGCCGGGCAGGAAGCGCTGCCCGATCGCGAAGGTCTCGCCGGCCAGCCGCTCGGCATCGGCAAAGCGGCCTTCGTAGGCGGCGAGCAGGGTCAGGCTGGCCAGCCCCATGGCCTGCATGAAGGGCTGGCGGATCGCGTCCGCCACCCGCGCGTGGACCTGCGCCAGCGGGCGCGCCGCGGCGAGTTCGCCCTTCTCGACCAGATCGCCGAAGTACCAGCCGGTCAGCGCGTCGACCCACTCCATGTGGCCGGCACGCTCGGCCACTTCGAGTGCCTCGCGCGCGCAGCGCAGGCGCTCGTCGAGCTGGGCGGGATCGGCGCGCGCCGGCAGGATCGCCGCCAGCGCCTTGAACAGCGGCTGCGGCATTGCCAGCTCGCGCGCCAGTGCCACGGCGCGGCGCTGCGCCGCGTTGGCCTGCGGCTGGCGCCCGCAGAAGATGCAGGCGCGGCACAGCGCGGCCAGCAGATCGACCCGCAGCGCGGCATCGAAGCCGTCCGAGGCCGCCAGCGCCTCTTCGAGCAGGGCCGCCGCCTGCTCGCCCGGGCGGCTGATGCGCCAGCCGTTGTTCTCGAAGCCGAGCGCTGCCTGCGCGAACAGGTCCGCATCGCCGAGCGCGCGCGCCAGCGTGGCCGCTTCGAGAAAGGTGGCGGCACTGGCGTCGTTCTCGCCGGCGTGGGTCTGCACCGCGCCGAGCGCCAGCAGCAGTGCGCCATGCCGCGCGCGCTCGGCCGGCAGCCAGCGCTCCTGCAGCTGCAGTGCGAGCCGGTAGCAGCGCAGGGCCTCTTCGTACGCCATCAAGGCGACGGCCCGCGCGGCGGCCTGCTGCGCAATGTCCAGTGCGCGCGCCGCGCTGCCCACGGGCAGGGCCGCGGCCGCGTGGTAGGCGAGCTGCGCCAGCACCGCATCGAGCCCGCCGGCGTGGCGCGCCTCGAGCGACTCGGCGATGCGCCCGTGCAGCGCGACACGGCGCGACGCGGTCAGCTCGTCGTAGAGCACCTCGCGGATCAGCACGTGGCTGAACTGGTACTGCGGCCCGGGCGGCACGGCCTCGATGACGCGCTGCGCCAGCGCCTCGTCGAGCCGGCCCAGCAGCGCGGCCTCGCCGCCGGCGCCGGCCAGCTCGGCCAGGAGCGGCAGGTCGAAGTCGCGGCCGATGCACGCGGCGATCGCGAGCAGTTCGCAGCATGGCGCCGAGAGCTGGTCGAGCCGCCGGCCGATCACCGCGCGGATGCCGCTCGGCACGGTTTCGACCCGCGCCGCGGCCGCATGCGGGTCGCCGCCGCAGGGCCTCTGATGCAGGAAGCGCAGCGTCTCGACCAGGTACAGCGGATTGCCCTCGGTGCGGCGGTGCATGGTCGCGATGACGGCGGGCGGCGGCGTCACGGCGCTGGCCGCGGCGACCATCCGCTCGGTTTCTTCGAGGCTCAGGCCCTGCAGCGGCAGGCGGCAGAACTGCCGGGTGTTCAACAGCTCGGCCAGGGTCGCGGCCAGCGGATGCTGGCGCGACAGGCCGGCCTCGCGGTAGGAGCCGAGCAGCAGGATGCGGGATTCGCCGACGTCCTGGGCGATGAAAGCCAGCAGCCGCAGCGACGACGCATCGGCCCAGTGCAGGTTGTCGAGGATCAGCAGCAGCGGGCGCAACGCGGCCACCTGGCGCCAGAAATGCGCAACCGCGGCGAACAGCCGGAAGCGTGCATGGTCGCCCTCGCCGATCGCCGGCACCGCGGTGCCGGGGGGCAGCCGCTCGGCAAGTTCGGGCGCAATCTCCACGGCCGCGGCGGCTTCGCGCCCGAGCAGCGCAGGCAGGCGCTCGTCGCGGCAGGCCCGCAGGCAGGCCTGCATCGCGCGCGTCCACGGCAGGAAGGGCGGCGCGCCGGGCTCCTCGAGGCAGCGGCCCCACAGGGTCAGCATGCCGCGCCGCAGGGCCAGGGTTGCCACCTCCTGGGCCAGCCGCGTCTTGCCGATGCCGGCCTCGCCGCTCAGCATGACGACCCGGCCGCGCCCGGCCAGCGCGCCGCCGAGCGCATCGTGCGCCAGCTGCAGCTCGCCGCGGCGGCCGACGAAGGGCTCGTTCGCACCCGCTGCCGCCGCTCCCGCGATCGGCGCCGCGCCGCAAGCCGGACATGGCGCATCGGCGTGCAGGCGAACGCGCCCGCAGCGATGACAGCCCATCCGGTCCAGCGTAGCCATGCCGCTCCTTGTGCTTTGCCGGCCCTGGGGACCGGCAAGAGCGAGTCTGCGCGCTGCGAATGCTTATAGGACTTAGGACTTACGCCACGGTGAAGGGAGGCCGGGAGCCCCACGGCCCCGGCTGCGATGCCCAGGCATCGCGGCGCGCGCGCAGCACCCACGGCGTGGCCAGCAGGGCCAGCAGCCGCACCAGCGCAATCTCCTGCTGCGTCCAGCGCGCGCGCGTGCCCAGCACGTTGAAGGTGGCCGCACATCGGCCGTCTTCCAGCAGCGGCACGTTCACCACCGCGCGCAGGCCCAGCGTGGCAATGAGCGCGTGGTCGTCGAACACCTCGGCCAGCGCCGTCTCGCCTTCACCGACGAAGACCTCGGCGCGCACCAGCAGCTGCTGCGTCCAGCGCGTGAGCGTCTTGCGCTTGCGGCCCGCCACCGGGTAGGCCTGCGGGTCGGACGACCAGAGGCGCTGCAGCTGCACTTCGTCGGTCGGATCGCCCGGGGCCGTCGCGTTCAGGTTCACCGTGAGCAGCCCCGGACCGAGCAGCGCCCGGCGCGCCGACTCGATGTGCCCCAGCGCGGCATCGACCGTGACGGCCCGCGGCAGCGCGTCGCACAGCCGCTCGCACACTTCGACGGACAGCACCTCAGTCAAGCTTGATCCCGAGGTCTCTGATGACCTTGCCATAGCGCTCGGTGTCCTTGCGGAGCGCTGCGGCCAGCTGCTCGGGCGTGCTCTTCACCAGCTCGACGCCGATCGCATCCATGCGGGCGCGCACTTCGGGCACAGCCAGGGCCTTGTTGATTTCGGCATTGAGCCGCGTCACCAGCTCGGCGGGCATGCCCGCGGGTCCGAACGCGGCGTACCACACGCTCATCTCGTAGCCGGGCAGCGTCTCGGCGACGGTGGGCGTGTCGGGCAGCAGCGCGGAGCGCTTGGGCTCCGTCACGGCCAAAAGGCGCAGCTTCCCCGCCTTGACGTGCGGCAGCGTCTGCGTGCCGGCGGAGAACAGGACCTGGGTCTGGTTGCCCACCGTGTCGAGCACGGCCGGCGCGCCGCCCTTGTAGGGCACGTGCAGCATGTCGATGCCGGCCGCCTTCTTGAACATCTCGGCGCTCAGGTGGTTGGTGGAGCCGCCGCCGGCCGAGGCGTACGCCAGCTTGCCGGGGTTGGCCTTGGCGTAGGCGATGAACTCGCGCAGGTCCTTCGCAGGCACCGAGGGGTTGACCACCATCGTGTTGACCACGTTGGCCACCAGCGCAATGGGCGTGAAGTCATCCGCGCCCTTGAAGGGCATGCCGGGCATCAGCGTGGGGTTCATCGCATGCGTGCTCATCGAGCCGATCAGCAGCGTGTAGCCGTCGGGCCGAGCCTTGGCGACGAAGTTCGAGCCGATGTTGCCGGAAGCGCCGACACGGTTGTCGACCACCACCGGCTGGCCCATCGACTTGCCGAGCTGCTCGGCAATGGCGCGCGCCAGGATGTCGGTCGAGCCGCCGGCGGCCCAGGGCACGACGAGCGTGATCGGCTTCTCTGGGTAGGCGGCCAGCGCGGCCTGCGCGGCGCATGAGAGGGCCAGCAGAAGCAGGCCCCGGAAGGCACGTTGGAGCATGGTGATGTCCTTGGAACGAAGGTGAGGAAATGAAGCGAAGGCGGCGGAAATCAGCGGCCCACCGCGTAGCCCTGCATGCCGCGCGGGTTGGCGCCGGCGCGCAGCACCAGCCGGCCCTGCGTGTCGTGTTCGCGGCTGCAGGCGGACATGCGGCTTTCGGACCAGGCATCGCCGACCTGCACCTGGTGGCCCATTGCGCGCAGCTGTTCGAGCGCCTCGGGGTCGAAGCGCGATTCCAGCGTCAGCGTGTTGAGCGTGGTTTGGCGCGGCCAGAAGGAGCCGGGGGCGTGCTTGACGTGCCAGGCCGGTGCGTCGATGGCCTGCTGCAGATTGAGGCCGTGCACCGCATGGCGCAGGAAGAAGCCGACCGACCACTGGTCCTGCTGGTCGCCGCCGGGCGTTCCGAACGCCATGTAGGGCTCGCCGTCGCGCAGCGCCATCGATGGCGACAGCGTGGTGCAGGGCGCCACGCGCGGCTCGAGCGAGCTGGGCAGCCCCTCGTCGAGCCAGCTCATCTGCAGCCGCGTGTTGAGCGCGAAGCCCAGCGCCGGAATCGCGGGGCTCGAGGACAGCCAGCCGCCCGAAGGCGTGGCCGCGACCATGTTGCCGTGCCGGTCGATCACGTCGATGTGGCAGGTGTCGCCCACGAAGATCTCGCGCTCCGCCCATTCGGCGACCGGCGGCAGTGCGGCGAAGGTGGGCTCGCCGACGCCGAAGCGCGTGTCGGCCGTGCGCAGGGTTCGCGCACTCACGTCCAGGTCGGGCAGGCGCGGCGCAAGGCCGAGCGGCTCGCCGGGCCGCAGCACGTCGGACGCGCGCTCTGGATCGACCAAGGCCCAGCGTTCGCGCAGGTAGGCGTCGGACAGCAGCGCCTGCTGCGCATCGGCGCGCGCGCCGGACGCCGCGCCATACCACGCCAGCCGGTCGGCCAAGGCCAGCTTGGCGGCTTCGGTGATGCGGTGCACGAAGCCCGCCGTGCCGGGTGCATGCTGCTCGAGCCCCGCGTGGCGCAGCATGCCGATCTGCTGCAGGAACGCCGGCCCCTGGCTCCAGAAGCCGCACTTCGCGACCGTGTAGCGGCCGAACTGCGCCGTGAGCGGCGCCTCGGTGGCAACGCGCCATGCGGCCATGTCCTCGTAGCGCAGCAGGCCGGCATGCGACTCGCCGCTGCTGTCGCGCACGGCCGTGCCGCGGCTGTAGCTGTCGATCTCGCGCGCCACGAAGCCCTGCTGCCAGATGCGGATCGCCGCATCGATCACGCCGGTGCGGCCGCTGCCTTCGCGCTCGGCGGTCTCGACGATGCGGCTGTAGGTGGCGGCCAGTGCCGGCAGCCGGAACAACGCACCTGGCTGGGGCAGCTTGCCGCCGGGCAGCCACACCTCGGCCGACGAGTGCCAGTGTTCGAGGAACAGGCCGCGCACGGCAAGAATTGCCTCGGCGACGCGCGGCACCAGCGGAAAGCCGTCGCGCGCATAGCCAATCGCCGGTGCCAGCACCCCGGCGAGCGACCAGGTGCCGTGCTCGCGCAGCATGGTGAGCCAGGCGGAGAACGCACCCGGCACCGTGGCCGCCAGGAGGCCGATGCCCGGCACCTGCTCGAAGCCGAGGGCGCGGAACGCCGCGGCGCTGGCCTCGGCCGGCGCGCAGCCCTGTCCGCGGATGGCGTGCATGCGCCGCTCGCGTTCGCTCCACAGCAGGATCGGCGCCTCGCCGCCGGGGCCGTTGAGATGCGGCTCCACCACCTGCAGCACGAAGCCCGCAGCCACGGCGGCGTCGAAGGCGTTGCCGCCGCGTTCGAGCACGCCCATCGCGGTTTGCGAGGCCAGCCAGTGGGTCGAAGAGGCAACGCCGAAGGTGCCGGCGATTTCAGGACGGGTCGTGAACATCCGGCCGAGTGTAGAAATAACGAATAGCTACTGCTGCATATTTTCTGATGAATGCATGCATTCGCTGCTATACCTCTCGCATAGGATGGCGGCATGCCGGCGCCGACACTGCAACACCTCACGCCGCGGCTCAAGCTGCGCCACTTCGCCCTTCTCGCGGAGCTCGAGCGCCAGCGCTCGGTCAGCCGCGCGGCGCAGCACCTCGGCCTGAGCCAGCCCACCGTCACGCGCGCGCTGGGCGAGATCGAGAACATCTTCATGGCGCCGCTGTTCACCCGCGGCCGGCGCGGCCTGGAGCCCACGCCCGCGGGCCTGCTGGTGCTGGCACGGGCACGGGTTGCGCTGGCCGATGCGCATTCGCTGGGCCAGGACCTGGCGGCGCTCGGCACGGGGCTGCAGGGGCGGCTGCGCATCGGCCTCATCCCCTTTCTTTCGCGCGTCACGCAGGACGCCGTCTGGCAGCACCTGCTGGCGGTGCGGCCGCGCCTGGGCTTCGTGGTCGAAGAGGCCACGACCCATGCGCTCGTGCAGGCCGTGCAGGCGCGCACGCTGGACTGCGCGATCTGCCGCTTCACGCCGGCCAGCGCCGAAGCCGGGCTGGCACAGCAGTTCCTCTACAAGCAGGAGCCGCGCCTCGTGGTGTCGCGCACGGCCGCCCAGCGGCTGCTGCGGCGCGGGCTGGACTGGGAGGCCTTCGTGTCCCTGCACTGGATCTTCCCGCCGGCGGACACGCCGATCCGCCAGATGATCCATTCGATCTTCGCCTCGGCCGGGCAACCGGTGCCGGTGCCGCTGCTGGAGGCCTACGCGCACAAGACGCTGGTGTCGGTGCTGCGGCACATGCCCGACGCGATCACCATCCTGCCCGACGACATTGCGCAGGAGGTGGCCGATGCGAGCGGCGCGCGCGTGATGCCCCAGCGCCTGCAGTGGAACCTGCCGCCCGTGGGCGTGGTGCGGCTGCAGGATGTGGCCAATGCCGCCGTCGTGGATGCAATGGCCGAAGCGCTCCGCGGCGCGCGGCCTTAGCGGCTGGAAAGCGCCTGCGCCGCCTTGTCCAGCCCGGCATCGGCCTGGCTGCGGAACTGCCGCGGCGTGACGCCGTTCTGCAGCCTGAAGCGGCGGGCGAAGTAGACCGCGTCGCCGAAGCCGCACTGCCGCGCAATGTCGCCGATGCGGGCGTTCGACGTGACCAGCAGCTCCTTCGCACGCTCGAGGCGGCGTTCAGTCACCAGTTCGGTGAAGGTGCGGCGGGTCTGCTTCTTGAGCAGGTGCGCGAGATAGTTGGGCGAGAGCATCGCCGCCGCCGCGGCATCGTTGAGCGACATTTCCTCGCCCAGGTGCTCGCGCACGTAGCGCATCACGCGCTGCAGCGCATCGTGGCCCGCGCTGCGGCCGCCCTGCAGCGCCGCCTGTGCGAGCAGCGGCCCCTCGTGCCGGCTGCAGGCCAGCGCCATCAGCTGCAGCAGGATGCCGCGGATCGCGCCCACGGCGCCGAAGCGCCGCTCCCGGTTCAGCACGGCGAGCTCGTCGAGCCAAGCAAGAATGCGCACGAAATCGGCATCGCCGAAGTGAAAGTCCACGTATTCCTGGAACAGGAAGGGCGCGAGTTCGGGCTGGCGCGCGGCCGGCACTTCTTCCAGGTCGAGCGCCTCGACCGCCAGCTCGGGCCAGAGAAAGCCCTGGTCGAAGTTCACGATGGCATAGCGCGCGCCGGGCGGATGCGGCACCACGTGCACGCGGTAAGGCAGCACGAAGCTCAGGTGCCCCGCGGTGAACGGGCGCACCGCGCCGCCGATCACCTGCTGCGAGCCGCCGTCGATGCTGACCTGGATCTGGAAATACTCGTGCCGGTGCGGCCGCGCGAGCACGTCGCGCGCGCCTTCGAAGCGGATGTCGAAGTCGAGGTGGTTCGCGCGCTCCTGCATGCCGTAGAGGCGCAGGCTGCTGGATGGAAGGGCCGACATGGCGCGATGGTAAGCCGCTGCCCGAGCTGTTGGCGGCATCGCGTGTTGCCTGCGTGCTGTTTTTGCGTAGATGCGTACGCAAGCGCCGCCGCGGCGCGTTCCAGAATGGCCCGGCTGGCTGCGGCCGGCCTTCATCGCTTTTCATCAAAGATCCAGGAGACAAAGATCATGTCCAATTCACGACGCGGCCTGCTGGCTGGCTCCGCCGCCGTGGCCGCCAGCGCCATGGCCGGCTGCGCGCTGCCTGCCGGTGGCGCATCGCGCTCGGCGCAAACGCCCTTCGCGGTGACGCAGGCCACGGTGCCGATCGTCGGCAGCGAGCAGGCGTTTCCGGTGCGCCGCATCTACTGCATCGGCCGCAACTATGCGGCCCATGCGCGCGAGATGGGTTCCGACCCCAACCGCGAACCGCCCTTCTTCTTCCAGAAACCGGCGGACGCGATCCAGGTCGTCACGCCCGGCACCGTGGCCGACCATCCGTACCCCTCGCTCACCAAGAACTACCACTACGAAGTGGAACTGGTGGTCGCGCTCGGCAAGGGCGGGCGCAACATCGCGGCAGCGGATGCGCTGGACCTGGTCTACGGCTATTCGCTCGGCCTGGACATGACCCGGCGCGACCTGCAGCGCGAGATGGGCGACCAGAAGAAGCCCTGGGAAATCGGCAAGAGCTTCGACCGTTCGGCGCCCATCGGACCGATCCATCCCGTGGCCAAGGTCGGCCACTACACCGACGGCGCGATCTGGCTCAAGGTGAACGGCCAGACCAAGCAGAACGCCACGCTCAAGTACATGATCTGGTCGGTGGCTGAGCAGATCAGCCGCCTGTCGCAGGCTTTCGAGCTGATGCCCGGCGACATCATCTACTCGGGCACGCCCGAGAACGTGGGTCCGGTGGTGCGCGGCGATGTGATCGAGATCCACATCGACGGCCTGCCGAACCTGTCGGTGCGCATCGTCTGAAGGACGAGCGTGGTGCGCTCAGAAGGTGTGAAGGAACCGTCGCGAGCGCCCCGAGCTTGCGTCGAGGACCGGAACCGTACTCGCGTACGGTGAGGACCGCAGATGCGAGATCGGGGTGCGCAGCAGGTTCATTCTCACCTTCTCAGCTGCCGGCCACCTTCATGCGGTTGACCAGGACCGAGCCCGTGGTCTTGGCGCCGAAGGTGTAGGCATCGGCGCCGATGGCCTCGATGCCCATCAGCATGTCCTTCAAGTTGCCGGCAATGGTGATCTCATGCACCGGGAAGGCAATGCGGCCCTTCTCGACCCAGAAGCCGCTCGCGCCGCGCGAGTAGTCGCCGGTCACGTAGTTCACGCCCTGCCCCATCAGCTCGATCACGAAGAGGCCCGTGCCGAGCTTGGCGAGCATGGCGTCGAGGTCGTCGCCAGCCTTGGTGAGGCGCGAGCTCAGGATCAGGTTGTGCGAGCCGCCGGCGTTGCCGGTGGTCTTCATGCCAAGCTTGCGCGCGGAATAGGTCGAGAGAAAGTAGCCTTCGAGCCGGCCGGCGTCCACCACCTTGCGCGCCCGGGTCACCACGCCTTCGTCGTCGAAGGGCGAGCTGCCCTTGCCGCGCAGGACGTGCGGGTCTTCGGCCACGTCGACGTGCTTCGGCAGCACCGGCTTGCCGAGCGAATCGAGCAGGAAAGTGCTCTTGCGGTACAGCGCCCCGCCGCTCACGGCCTGCACCAGCCCGCCCAGCAGGCCCACGGCCAGCGGCGACTCGAACAGCACCGGGCATTCGGTGGTCTTGATCTTGCGCGACTTGAGCCGGCTCAGCGCCCGCTCGGCGGCATAGCGGCCCACCGCCTGCGGGCTGGCCAGTTCGCCGGCCGAGCGCATGGAGCTGTACCAGGAGTCGCGCTGCATGTCGTCGCCCTTGCCGGCGATGGGCGCCACCGACATCGAATGCCTGGAACTCGCGTAGCCGCCGCGGAAACCGTGCGTGTGGGCGCTGAAGAAGTGGCTCTGCTGGGCCGAGACGCCCGCGCCTTCGCTGTTGGTGATGCGCTTGTCGGTCGAAAGCGCCGCCTCTTCGCATTCGAGCGCGAGTGTGGCTGCTTCTTCGCTGGTCACGCTCCAGGGGTGGAACAGGTCGAGTTCGGGGTGCTCCTTGGCAATATCCTCTTCATCGGGAAGGCCGCTGACCGGGTCTTCGGCGGTGAAGCGGGCGATGTCGTAGGCCGCCTGCACGGTCTGGGCGATGGCGGCCTCGGAGAAGTCGGAGGTGCTGGCGTTGCCGCGGCGGTGGCCCACGTAGACCGTGATGCCCAGCGACTTGTCGCGGTTGCGCTCCACGTTCTCTAGCTCGCCCTTGCGCACCGAGACGCTGAGGCCGCAGCCCTCGGAGGCCTCGGCGCCGGCATCGGTGGCACCGAGCTTTTTGGCGTGGGCCAGGGCCGTGTCGACCAGGTTTTCGAAGAAGGAGCGGCTGTAGGCGAAGCCGGAATCGGCGCGCGAGGAGGATGTCGTCATGTGGTGGCTATGATACTTGCGCCCCCTGTTTCACGTTTTTCCTTCAACTTCCCACTGCGCATTGCACGCGTTGCAACGCCGCACGGTGCGGCCCAGAATCCACTCCATGTCCCGCAAACCCAAAAAAGGCTATTTCGTCCGTGGCCAGTTCGTCGCCGAAGGCAGCGAACTCGACCTGGAGCTCAAGCGCGAGCTCAAGGGCACCGACGACGCCAGCCGCACCGACCTCAAGCGCGAGAGCGACGAACTGCAGAAGCTCGGCACCGAACTGCTCGGCCTGCGCGCCGCACTCTTCGACGCGCTCCCGCTGAGCGAAAAACTGGTCGACGCCGTCGCCGAGGCCAAGCGCATCACCAATTTCGAAGGCAAGCGCCGCCAGATGCAGTTCATCGGCAAGCTGATGCGCAAGCTCGAACCCGAAGTGCTGGAGGCCGTGAAGCTCGCCCTGACCGAGCAGAACAGCGTGCCCGCGGCCGAGACCGCCGCGCTGCACGAGGCCGAGCGCTGGCGCGACCGGCTGATTGCCGACGACGACGCGCTGGGCGGCTGGATCGAAACCCACCCCGCCACCGATTCCCAGCAGTTGCGCGCCCTGGTGCGCCAGGCCCGCAAGGACCTGAAGGCCGGCCCGGCCGGCGAAGCGCCGCGCCAGGGCAAGGCCTACCGCGAGATCTTCCAGCTGGTGCGTGCGCAACTCGCGGTGCACGGTGGTGCGGACCATGCGGCTGCGGCGGCTGCGCAAGACCGGGAAGAGGACGCATGACCACTCCTGACTCCGTCCGCATCGGCATCGTCTCCATCAGCGACCGCGCCTCCAGCGGCACCTACGAGGACAAGGGCCTGCCCTCGCTGCAGGCCTGGCTGGGCCGGGCGCTGAAGAACCCGATCGATTTCGAGGCCCGGCTGATTCCCGACGAAGCGGCCCTCATCAGCGCCACGCTGATCGAGCTGGTGAGCGCCGGCTGCTCGCTGGTGCTGACCACCGGCGGCACCGGCCCGGCCCTGCGCGACGTGACGCCCGAGGCCACCCTGGCCGTGGCCCACAAGGAAATGCCCGGCTTCGGCGAGCAGATGCGCCAGATCAGCCTGCGCTTCGTGCCCACCGCGATCCTGTCGCGCCAAGTGGCGGTGATCCGCGACAAGAGCCTGATCATCAACCTGCCGGGGCAGCCGAAGTCGATCGCCGAAACGCTCGAAGGGCTCAGGGACACCGAAGGCGTGCAGGTCGTGCCCGGCATCTTCGCGGCGGTGCCCTACTGCATCGACCTGATCGGCGGGCCGTACCTGGAAACGGACGACACGGTCTGCAAGGCCTTCAGGCCCAAGTCGGCGATCCGGGCGCCGCGCGCTACTTGACCAGCGTGAGCAAGGGCGCGCCCTTGTCCTTGACCATCGTCACGAGGAACTTCGCGGGCTTGGTGGCGCTGGCGTTGCGGCCGACGGTATGGATGTCGGTCGGGCCTTCGTAGAAGGTCTGGCCGGGAATCAGCGTGACCTCCTTGCCGCCCTTCACGCCCATCACGATCGATCCTTCGAGCACGTAGATGAAGGCATGGGCGTCGTGGCGGTGGACCGGGTCCACGGAGCCCGGTGGAAAGTCGACGATGAACGAGATCGCCTCCTTGCCGGGCATGTCCGCCAGGTCCTTCGCCATGAGCACGGTCGCGGCGGCTTCGGGTGCCGCCAGGGCGGGCATCGCGGCGAACGCGCCTAGCGCGAGGCCGAGGGAAATGCAGGTCTTCTGAAAGCGGGTCATCGGTTGCCTTTGCGACCCGCATCGCGGGCCTTGAATGAATGAATGAATAGATGGACAGGCAAGTAGCCGGCGGCTCAGGCCCGCGCGCGCTGCGCAAGCCAGTCCTCGAAGCGGGTCGCCCCGAGGCGCGGGGCGGCGCCGGGCGTCAGCGAGCGGTCGTCGAGCTGCACGCCGAAATAGCTTGCCCCGGCATCGGTGACAACCGGCCGCTTATCGCCGGTCGCTGCGAACAGGCGGCGCACCAGCGCGTCGAGCGGCAAGGCCTCTGGCCCCGCGATCTCGATCCGGCCTTGCGCGGGCGGCTCGGTCACCACGGCGGCAAGCGCGGCAGCGACGTCGTCCGCCGCCATCGGTTGTATCAGCGCGTTCGACAGCCGCACTTCGCCGCCGCGCACGCTCCCGTCGGCGATACCGGCCACGAATTCGAAGAACTGCGTGGCCTGCACGATGGTGTAAGGCACGGGCGAGGCCTCGATCAGTTCCTCCTGGCGCTGCTTGGCGCGGAAATAGCCGCTGGCCAGCAGGCGATCGGTGCCGACCACCGACAGCGCGACATGGTGCGCCACGCCGGCCTCCGCAGCCGCCGCCAGCAGGTTGCGCCCGGCGGTGTCGAAGAAACGGAGCGCCGGCTCGTCCTCGAACGAAGGCGAATTCGCGACGTCGACGACCACGTTGGCACCCGCCAGCGCGGCCTTCAGGCCTTCGCCGGTGAGCGTGTTGACGCCCGTGGAGGGTGAGGCCGCGTTGACCTCGTGGCCCGCGTCGCGCAGGCGCGCGGCAAGCTTGGAGCCGATGAGGCCAGAGCCTCCGATGATGACGATCTTCATGGTCGATTCCTCGGTAAAGGGAGTCAAAAGGAACGCCCCCCGTGGGCGTCCATGCGAGGAAGACGTCCAGCGGGAGGCGTTTGTGACACCGGGATTGAAAATCCCCGCAATATCACGCTGCCGGACGTGACAGTGCTCTCACCCATTCAATGAAAGGGCGTTGAACGTCTGGTTCAGCGAAGATCAAAAGACCGCTTCGTGGGCTCGAAGCTGCCTGGCCGCGACCGGCTACAGCCGGCCATGAGCTGATGTTCAAGAAGGTCCGCTTCGCGGATGCACTCTTGCAAGCCGCAAGTCGTTGAATCGCCCGGATGGTGCGCGACGACCTCGCGCGGCATCGCACCGCGATGCACTGATCCTGCCGGGCCTGCTCAGCCCACCGCATCCCAGTATGGCGGGTCGCCGAAGGCCTCGCGCAGGCAGTCGACGAGTGCGCGCAGCTTGGCCGATGCGCGACGCCCCTCCGGATGAGCGACGTAGACAAACTCCTGCGCGGCGGCCTGGCCGACTCCGACGTTAACGAGCGAACCGGCCTTTAAGGCCGCGCCGACGATGAAGGTCGGCAGCAGCGCCAGGCCCAGGCCCGCCAACGTAGCGTCGAGCATCATGTCGCCGTTGTTGACGCGCAGTGCCGCTGCGGGGCGCACGAACTCGTCGGAGCGCACGTCGATGAAGCGCCAGTCGGCGACGCCACGGTTCAGGTAGTAGACCGCTCGATGCTGTTCAAGGTCGGCGAGCGACTTCGGCCGGCCGTTGCGCTTCAGGTATTCCGGCGAAGCGACGAGGCAGCGCCGGCTCGTGGCCAGCGTCCACGCGACCAGCCGCGTGTCCGCGATCGCGCCGTGGCGAATGACCGCGTCGAAGCCGTCTGCCGAGGCGTCGACCCGTCGGTCGTCGAGTTCCAGCGTCAGTGAGATGCTCGGGTTCTTCGCGAGGAACGGGTACAAGGCCGGTCCCAGATGCATGCGGCCGAAGGTGACACCCGCGGAGAGACGCATCGGCCCGGTGAGCTTTCCGCGACGTTCGCTCACCTCGGCCGCCGCATCGTCGACTTCGCGCACGATGCCCACCGCGCGCTCCAGGAAGGCTGCGCCGTCCTCGGTGAGGCTGAGCTTGCGCGTGGTTCGATGGAACAGCGGTGCGCCCAGGCCGCGTTCCAGTTCGGCGAGGCGCTCGCTGACGACCGACTTTGACAGGTTGAGCCGCCGCGCGGCCGCGCTGATCGAACCGACCTCCGCGATGGCCACGAAGCTCGAGATCCCATCCAGCTTGAGCATGCCTTCTCCTGGTTGCAGGCTTCGAGGCCATTGTCCGCCCTTTCCGAACAAAAGAACCGCAACCTGCCGGCTTATCAAAACAACCGTCCCTGAGCACACTGGGCCCATCGATTCATCCACTCCCACCACTTCAAAGAGACTGATCATGGGCAAGAGACTCGAAGGCAAGGTTGCCATCGTCACCGGCGCAAGTTCCGGCATTGGCCGCGCCTCCGCGTTGCTGTTCGCGGCCGAAGGTGCGAAGCTGGTCGTCGGCGCGCGTCGCGCCTCCGAACTGGACAAGTTGGTCACAGAGATCAACGCCGCCGGCGGCGAGGCCGTCGCGCTGGCCGGCGACGTGCGCTCGGAGGACTACGCGCGGGGGCTGGTCAACCTGGCGGTGAAGCGCTACGGCCGCCTCGACGTTGCGTTCAACAACGCCGGCACGCTCGGCGAAGGCGGCGCCAGCACCGGCGTGTCCGAGGCCGGCTGGAACGATGCGCTCGCCATCAATCTGACCGGCTCGTTCCTTGGCGCGAAGCACCAGATTGCGCAGATGCAGAAGAACGGCGGCGGCTCCGTGATCTTCACCTCGACCTTCGTCGGCTACACGGCAGCCTTCCCCGGCGTGGCGGCGTATGCGGCGAGCAAGTCCGGCCTCATCGGACTGACGCAAGCCCTGGCAGCGGAATACGGCCCCCAGGGCGTGCGCGTCAACGCGATCCTGCCCGGCGCCGTCGACACTGCGATGTACCGCGACATGAACGACACGCCGGAGTCGCGGTCGTTCATCACCAACCTGCATGCGCTCAAACGCGTCGCCAAGCCGGAAGAGCTGGCTCGGTCCGTGCTGTATCTTGCGTCCGACGACGCCAGCTTCGTCACCGGCACGGCCTCGCTCGTCGATGGCGGCGTCTCGATCACCCGCACCTGAACCTAAGGAGAACCACATCATGTTCAGCCCTCTGAAACGCGCATTGGGGATCGGCCTGCTGGCGGCCACCTCCCTAGCGGCCACCCTGTCGGCGCATGCACAGCCCAAGCCCTATCCATCCAGCTTCAAGACCATGTCGGTACAGGCCGATGGCGTGAAGCTGCATGTCCGCGTCGGTGGCAAAGGACCGGCCGTCGTGCTGATCCACGGCTTCGGCGACACCGGCGACATGTGGTCGCCACTCGCAGCGGCGCTGGCGAAGGATCACCGCGTCGTCGTTCCCGACCTGCGCGGCATGGGCCTGTCGTCCAAGCCCGAAGGCGGCTACGACAAGAAGACCCAGGCCGGCGACGTCCGAGCCGTTCTCGACCAGCTCGGCATCGACAAGGCCGACATCGTGGGCCACGACATCGGTACCATGGTGGCCTATGCGTACGCCGCGCGCTATCCCGACAAGACCACCAAGCTGGTCGTGATGGATGCGCCGGTTCCTGGCGTCCCGCCTTGGGAGCAGATCGTGCGCTCGCCCGCGCTGTGGCACTTCGATTTTGGTGGCAAGGATGCGCTGCGCCTGGTGAAGGGACGCGAGCGCATCTACCTCGACCGCTTCTGGAACGAATTCGCCGCCGACCCCACGAAGATCGACGAGGGCACACGCGCCCATTACGCCAAGCTCTACGCCCGACCGGGCGCGATGATGGCCGCGTTCGCGCAGTTCCTGTCGATCCGCAAAGATGCCGAAGACAATGCCGAGTCGGTCAAGACCAGGCTGACCATGCCGGTGCTTGCGATCGGCGGCGAGAAGTCGTTCGGCGCCAACGAGGCCGTGGTGATGCGCAATGCAGCGACGCAGGTGACCGAACTGGTCGTTCCAGGGTCGGGCCACTGGCTAATGGAAGAGGCGACGGACACGACGGTGAAGGCCGTGCAGGAGTTCCTGGCGTCTCCGTAAAACATCGGCTCGCCTGTCGGCTGATGGTGGAATGACAGGTCGGGGCCGGTACCGATACGACCGGCCGCTTCGCGGCGATGAGTTAAGGGGGCGGAATGTCGCTGGTGGGCCCGAAGCTGCCGCAGGGACCCTCCTCAGAGCAAACATATCCATCGGGTATGACCTCGAAGTAGCCATTCGATCTATCGTCCGTCCCTCCGACAAGGAATACGTCATGGATCGGATTTACCAGTGGCACTGCGCAGCAGCCTCATAAAGCGTGGCCAGCAGCAAGGCCCAGGGCAGCGCCTTCTCGTTGCCGCCCACCGCGTAGGAATGTTCATGTGCCATGGGTCATCACTCCTTGCGCAGGATCGAGGGGTGCGCCGTGGTTCTGCTCGCGGACTTCTTCCGCCTCTTCGTCTTCATCGCGTCGATGGGCGATACGGTAGAGCAGCGGAAGCACCAGCAGCGTCAGCGCGGTCGAAGAGAGGATGCCGCCAATCACCACGGTGGCCAGCGGCCGCTGCACCTCGGCCCCGGTGCCGGTGGCAATCGCCATCGGCACGAAGCCCAGTGACGCGACCAGCGCAGTCATCAGCACCGGCCGCAGCCGGGTGAGCGCGCCTTCGCGGATGGCCGCGTCCAGCGGCAGCCCGCCCTCGCGCAGGTTGCGGATGAACGAGATCATCACCAGTCCGTTGAGCACCGCCACGCCCGACAACGCAATGAAGCCCACCGCCGCCGAGATCGACAGCGGAATGCCGCGCAGCCACAGTGCGACGATGCCGCCCGTGAGCGCGAACGGAATGCCGGTGAACACCAGCAGCCCATCCTTCAGGTTGCCGAACATCGCGAACAGCAGCGTGAACACCAGGAGCAGCGACACCGGCACCACCACCTGCAGCCGCTCGGTGGCCGACGCCAGGTTCTCGTACTGGCCGCCCCAGGCCGTCCAGTAGCCCGGCGGAATGCGCACCTTGCGCATCGCTTCCCCGGCCTCGGCCACGAAGGAGCCGAGGTCGCGCCCGCGCACATTGGCGCTCACCACGATGCGGCGCTTGCCGTCCTCACGGCTCACCTGATTCGGACCCGGCGCGAACTCCAGCGTGGCCACTTCGCCGAGCGGGATGAAGCTGGCGCGCTGCTGCGCCTGCGCACCCGCGCCCATGGGCAGCGCCAGCGGAAGGCGCTTGATCGCCTCCAGGTCGGTGCGCAGGTGCTCGGGCAGCCGCACGAGGATGCCGAAACGCCGGTCGCCGTCGAACAGCGTGCCCGCCTCGCGCCCACCCACTGCGATGGAGACCGCGTCCTGCACGTCGCCCACGTTGAGGCCGTAGCGCGCGGTCTTGCCGCGGTCGATGTTCACCGTGAGCATCGGCAGGCCGGTGGTCTGCTCGACCTTCACTTCGGTGGCGCCGGGGATCCTGCCCAGGGCTTCCGCCACCTCGGCCGCCGTCTTGTTCAGCACCTCCATGTCGTCGCCGAAGATCTTCACGGCCACGTCGCTGCGCACGCCCGAGATCAGCTCGTTGAAGCGCAGCTGGATCGGCTGCGAGAACTCGTAGTTGTTGCCCGGCAGCTTCTCGACCTCTTGCTGCACGGCGTCCCGCAGCTCGTCGCGCGTGCGCCGCGGCTCGGGCCACTCGCTCTCCGGCTTGAGCATGATGTAGCCATCGGAAATGTTCGGCGGCATCGGGTCCGAGGCGATCTCGGCCGTGCCGGTGCGCGCGAACACGCGTTCGATCTCCGGAAACTTCGCCTTCAGCGTGCGTTCGATCTGCTTTTGCATCTCGACCGACTGCGTGAGGCTGGTGCCCGGAATGCGCAGCGCCTGGATGGCGAAGTCGCCCTCGCCGAGGCTCGGCACGAACTCCGTGCCCAGGCGCGTGGCCAGCAGGCCCGACAGAACCACCGCCACAACCGCCGTGGTAATGACCAGCGGCTTGGCCGCCATCGCGCGCGCGAGCAGCGGCTCGTAGCCGCGCCGGGCCCACTGCATCAGGCGGTTCTCCTTCTCGCTCACCTTGTTGCCGATGAACAGCGCCACGGCCGCGGGAATGAAGGTGATCGACAGGATCATCGCGCCGAGCAGCGCAATCACCACGGTGAAGGCCATCGGGTGGAACAGCTTGCCCTCCACGCCCGCGAGCGCAAAGATCGGCAGGTACACGATCATGATGATCAGCTGGCCGAACAGCAGCGGCCGCCGCGCCTCCTGCGAGGCCGCGAACACCTCGTGAAAGCGCTCGCTGCGCGTCAGCGCCCGCCCATGCCTGGCCTGCGCGTGGGCGAGGCGCCGCACGCAGTTCTCCACGATCACCACCGCGCCGTCGATGATGATGCCGAAGTCCAGCGCGCCCAGGCTCATGAGGTTGGCGCTGATCTTCTGGTTCACCATGCCGGTGAAGGTGAAGAGCATCGACAGCGGAATCACCAGCGCGGTGATCAGCGCCGCGCGCAGGTTGCCGAGGAACAGGAACAGCACCGCAATCACCAGCACCGCACCCTCGAACAGGTTCTTCTTCACGGTGGCAATGGCCTTGTCGACCAGCACCGTGCGGTCGTACACCGTGACGGCCTTCACGCCTTCGGGCAGCGTGCGGTTGATTTCCTGCATCTTCTTGTCGACCGCCTGCGAGACGGTGCGGCTGTTCTCCCCGATCAGCATGAACACCGTGCCCAGCACCACCTCGCGGCCGTTGTCGGTGGCGGCGCCGGTGCGCAGCTCCTGGCCGACGCCGACCTCGGCCACGTCCTGCACGCGCAGCGGAATACCGCCGGCACTGGCGCTGGAGTTCGCGAGGATCACGTTGCCGATGTCCTCCGCCGACTTCACCTGGCCCGGTGCGCGGATCAGGTATTGCTCGCCGCGCTTCTCGATGTAGCCCGCACCCACGTTGGCGTTGTTGCGCTCCAGAGCGGCCACGATGTCGGTCATCGTGAGGCCGTGCGCCAGCAGCTTTGCAGGGTCGGGCGCGATCTGGAACTCCTTCGCGTGGCCGCCGATGGAGTTGATCTCGGTCACGCCCTTCACGTTGCGCAGCTGCGGCTTGATGATCCAGTCCTGGATCTCGCGCAGGTCGGTGGGCGTGTAAGGCTTGCCGTCGGCTTTCCTGGCGCTCTCTTCGGCTTCCACGGTCCAGAGATAGATTTCGCCCAGCCCGGTCGAGATCGGCCCGATCACCGGCGAGATGCCGCTGGGCATGTTCTCGCGCGCCGACTGGATGCGCTCGTTCACGAGCTGCCGCGCAAAGTAGATGTCGGTGCCGTCCTCGAAGATCACCGTCACCTGCGAGAGGCCGTAGCGCGACAGCGACCGGGCCTGCTGCAGCCCCGGCAGGCCGGCCATGACCGTCTCTATCGGGTAGGTCACGCGCTGCTCGGCCTCGAGCGGCGAATAGCCCGGCGCGGCGGTGTTGATCTGCACCTGCACGTTGGTGATGTCTGGCACCGCGTCGATCGGCAGCTTCTGGTAGCTGAAGACGCCGAGCGCGGCCATGCCCAGCACGGCCAGCAGGACCAGCCAGCGCTGCTCGATGGAAAACCGGATGACTCGTTCGAACATGCGGTGTCCTCAGTGGGTGTGCGTGGCAGAGCTCTTGCCCTGCTGCGACTTCACGACGAAGCTGCCGCTCGCGGCATGCGCGGTGCCGGGCACGAGGCCGCTCAATATTTCGATGCGCCGGCCGTCGCTGCGGCCGATCTGCACGTGCTGTGGCATGAAGCCGCCGGGCACCTTGAGGAAGACGGTGGGCTTGTCTTCCACCGTCTGCACTGCATCGGCAGACACCGAGACGGGCGCCTCCGCTTCGGACGCAACCAGCTCCACATTCACGAACAGCCCGGGCCGCCACATGCGCTGCGGATTCGCCAGCGTGACGCGCGCCGTGGCGGTGCGCGTCTGCGCGCCGATCAGCGAACCCACGTAAGACACCGTGCCGCTGGCCGCCTGCTCGAAGGCGCTGGAGCGGATGGTCACCGGCTCGCCGACGCGCACGAGTTTCAGGTTGTTCGCGGCCACGCTGATCTCGGCCCACACGGTCGAGAGATCGGAAATGGTGAAGACGCTGGCGTCTTCCTTCACCGATTCGCCGAGCGAGATGTGCTTCTCGACCACCATGCCGTTGAAGGGTGCGCGCAGCTCGTAGCGGCCAAGTGCCAAAGAGGCGGGCGCGGCCCCCAGCGCGAGCAGCTTCTGGTTCGCATTGGCCACGGCGATCTGCGCCTCCTGCATGGCCTGCTGTGCCTGCAGGTAGTCCTGCTGGGCCGAGATCTTTTCTTCCCAGAGTTTCTTCTCGCGCTGGTAGGTGGTGCGGGCCAGCTCGAGCCGGCGCTGCGCCGACTGAAGCTCGCTGCGCTGCTCCGAGAGCATCGGGCTCGAGAGCACCGCCAGCACCTGCCCGCGCTTGACCTCCTGCCCGAGGTTGGCCGGCACGCTCTCGACCACGCCCGCCACGCGCGGCACCACGTGGGCCGTGCGGTCTTCGTTGAACCTGATCTCGCCGGGCAGCTGCAGCGACGACCGGATGCGCGCCGGGCCGGCGCTTTCGATGGCCAAGCCGGCGGCCTGGATCTGCTCATCCGTGAAGGCAATCCTTTTCTCTTCTCCCTTGTGCTCCTCGCCGGCGTGGCCTTTGGCTTCGCCATGTCCGCGGCCGTGGTCCTCCTTGCCCTCGGCGTGGCCTTCCTCATGGTGCTCGCCATCGGCATGCCCCTCGGCTTCCGAATGGCCGGCGACCTCAGGCGCGGGCGGCGCGGTGCGCAGGATCATCGCGCCGGCGCCGAGGCCCACCACCAGCACGGCCGCGATGGCCATCCACTGCTTCTTGCCGATGCGCTCGGCGAAGGTCTTGCGTTCTTCTTCGGTGTTCATGATTCGTGCGTTCCTTGTCAGCGCGCGGCAGGTGCCGCATGCGGGGTTTCTTCTTCGCCGCCGGTGCCGAGCAGCCGGTCGAGTTCTGCGGCCGCGCGATGCGCCTCGGCCACGGCAAGCAGGTGCTGGCTGCGCACCTGGAACAGCGTGCGCTGCGCATCGAGCGCCTCGAGAAAGCCGAACTTGCCGAGCTCGAAGCCCCTGGCCGCGGCCTTGTAGGCGGCTTCGGCACCGGGCAGCGCGTCGTGCTGCAGCGTCTGGGCAGTGGCGCGCGCCGAGCGCAGGCGTTCGGTGGCCTGCGCCACGTCGGCACCCAGCTGCAGTTCGGCCACGGCGAGGTCGTCGCGCGCCTTGTCTTCGCGGCTCAGCGCCTCGGCGACGTTGCCGCGGTTGGTGTCGAAGATCGGCAGCGGCACCGACAGGCCCACCACGACCTGGTTGCGGCCGCTGCTGCTGCTGCTGCCCATGCCCTCGTCGGCCGGCACGCGCTTCGCGCCCAGCGACACGGTGAGGTCGGGCATGCGCCGGGCCTGCTCCAGCTCAGACAGCGCCTGGCGCCGCTCGACCTCGAGCCGCGCCTGGCGCAGCACGGGCGCCGCGGCAAGCCGGCCCTCCACGTTCCCCGCTTCAACCGCGGCCGGCAGCCGGTCGAGCGCGCCGTCCGCGCGCGTGAAGCGCGGGTTCGGGTTGCCCCAGAGCGCAGCAAGTTGCTGGCGCGCCGAACGCAATGCGCCCTCGGCCTGCAGCAGCTCGACGCGGATGCCGGCCTCGGCCACGCGCGCGCGGTTCTCTTCCAGAGGCGAAACCTTGCCCGCCGCCACGCGGTTGGCGGCGGCGCGGGTGGCCGCCTCTGCAAGCCCCACCGAGTCCTGCGCCAGGCGCAAGCGCTCCTGCGCAGCCAGCACTTCGAAGAACAGCGTGATCGCCGATGCGCGCAGCTCGGAGCGCCGCGCGAGCAGTGCCGATGCGGCCTGGTCGCGCGCACGCTCGGCCGCCGCCACGCGGGCTGCGCGCTTGCCGCCCAGTTCGATGGGCTGGCTCAGCTGCAGCGTGGTGGTGCGGTTGCCGCGGCGCAGGTCTTCCAGCTGCGCTTCGAGCACGGGATTGGGCCAGGCACCGGCCTGCAGCACGGCCGCATCGGTGGCCTCCCGCTCGCGCGAGGCGGACGAAAGCCCGGGGTTGAACTGCCGTGCGAGCGCAAGCGCGCTGCGCAGGTCCAGCGGACCGGCGGGCTCCGCCGTTGCCGCGGCCGCGGGCCGGATCGGCGAGGGGTGGGAACCGGCAACGGGTTGTGAAAATGCCGGGGGCACCGCCAGGGCCATGACGGCCAGCGGCACGAAGAGCGTGCGCATCGAATTCTCCTGGGTTGCAAAACAACGGACGGACGAATTCGGCGAGAGCTCAGCTGCTGATGTCGGGTATCAGGGGGATGGGTCGTTCTCTCGCCGAATCAAAGGGCGAGAGGCCACGCAGGAGGCACGGGCACTTCGGAGATGTGCGAGATGAAATGTTCATCGGACACGGCGCGCAGCGACTGCGCCATTGGCAGCGCCTGCATGCGATCAGGCGCCGAGGGCAGGTGCTGCGCCTGGCCCAGATGGCAGACGGCGCAATCGCCGAGCACGGCGTTGGGCTGGGTGCCGGGGCTCTTCTGTGCGTCGTCGGTGCGGGAGCTGCCCGCGCTGCGGTCCGGCTCATGCTCGTGATGACCCCAGTGGCTCGGCTGCGCATCGCGCTCGTGCTGGCAATAGGCGGCCGATGCCGCCCAGCTGAACTGGAACGGGAGCAGAAGCAGCAGGAAGATGAGGAGCCAGCGGCGCATGGACCAAAAAGTATATCGACGGCATGTGGCACGCTGGCCTGCAATGCCCCTGCGGTCTGCAGGTTGCGGCGCAATGTAAGTCAGGCGTGCGGGATCTTGCCCCTCGCCGTGATTACGAATTCGTAACCTCCGGCGCCCCCACCCCATCGTTAACATCCGTCGATGCGAATTCTGGTCATTGAAGACGAACCCAAGCTGGGCGACTACCTGAAGAAGGGCCTGGAGGAGAACGGCTATGTGGTCGACATCGCGCGCGACGGCATCGAAGGCCGCTACCTCGCCACCGAGGGCGACTACGCGCTGATCCTGCTCGACGTGATGCTTCCCGGCATCGACGGCTTCGCGGTGCTGCAAGCGATACGGCGCACCAGCAACGTGCCCGTGCTGGTGCTCACCGCCCGCGACAAGGTCGAAGACCGGGTCAACGGCCTGCAGCAAGGCGCCGACGACTACCTGGTCAAGCCCTTCTCCTTTTCCGAACTGCTGGCGCGTGTGCAGGCGCTGCTGCGCCGCGGCAAGCCGCAGGAGTCCACCATGCTCCGGCTGGCCGACCTGGAGCTCGACCTGGCCAGCCGCAAGTGCTTTCGCGACCGCAAGCGCCTGGACCTCACGGCCAAGGAGTTCACGTTGCTGGTGGTGCTGCTGCGCCGCCGCGGGCAGATACTTTCGCGCAGCACGCTCGCCGAGCAGGTGTGGGAGATGAACTTCGACAGCGACACCAACGTGGTCGAGGTGGCCATCCGCAGGCTGCGCAGCAAGATCGACGATCCATTCGACGTCAAGCTGCTGCACACGGTGCGCGGCATGGGCTACGTGCTCGAGGATCGTTCCTGGTCGTGAGCCCGACACGGCCGCATTCGATACGCAACCGGCTCACCTCCTGGTTCGCCGCGCAGGCCTTCTTCTGCCTCAGCGTGGCCTGCCTCGCGGTGTACCTGGTCACGGCATGGAGCTTCGGCGAGAAGCAGGACGGCGAACTCGACAACAAGGCGCAGCTGGTGCGGCACCTGCTGGAGGAAGGCGAGAAGGACGGCGATCTTTCCTTCCTGCGCCACAAGCTAGAAGACTTCTTCTCGCTGCAGGACGACGTGAGCCTGTCGATCGCGCGGCAGTCCGACGGCAGCGTTTTCTTTCGCTCGGCACCGGCCGCGGGCGGGCGCTGGGTCCAGCGCGACTTCGTGCACACGTGGGGCCGGGCAGGCGGCGGCACGCCGCTTTCGATCCGCATCGGCATCGACGTGGCAAGGGATGTGGTGCTGCTGCGCCGCCTTGCATGGACACTGCTGGCGGCCACCGTGCTGGGCACGCTGCTGGTGTCGCTGACCGGCGCGCAGCTGGTGCGGCGCGGGCTGCGGCCGCTGCAGGCACTGGCCGAGCGCACCGCCGCACTGACGCCGGACCACATCAACCAGCCCATCGACGCATCGGCGTTCGCGCGCGAACTGCATCCGTGGATCACGCAGTTCAATGCCCTGCTGCTGCGCGTGCAGAAGGCCTATGTGCAACTCGAATCGTTCAATGCCGACGTCGCGCACGAGCTGCGCACGCCGCTCGCCAACCTGATCGGCTCCACCGAACTTGCGCTGTCGCGCCCGCGGCCGAACGAAGAGCTGCAAGCCGTTCTGGCCTCCAACCTCGAAGAGGTCGGCAGGCTCTCTGGCATCGTCACCGACATGCTCTTTCTGTCGCAGGCCGAGCGCGGCGCACCGCTGCGCGTGAAGGCCGGTACCAGCCTGGCGGCGCAGGCGCGCGATGTGGTCGACTTTCACGACGCCATGCTCGAGGAAGCCGGGCTCGCGGCCACGCTCACCGGCGACGCCGTGGCCGATGTCGATGCTTCGCTTGTGCGGCGCGCGCTTTCCAACCTGCTGGGCAATGCCATCCGCTTCGCAGCGCCGGCATCCCGCATCGGCATAGAGATTTGCACGGGCCCGAACGAAGCCACGCTCACTGTCGTGAACCGCGGCGAACCGATCGCGGCCGAGACGCTGCCGCGCCTGTTCGAGCGTTTCTATCGCGCCGACGCCGCAAGGGACAGGTCGGCGCGCCACCACGGCCTGGGGCTCTCGATCGTCGAGGCCATTGCGCGCATGCATGGCGGCCGCGTGTTCGCCTCCAGCGCAGATGGCGAGACCCGCATCGGGTTCGCAGTGCCGCTCGCGCGCTGAGGTCCTACGGCTTGGCGCGCGCCTGCGCTTCGGCTTCGGCCTTCTCGGCTGCGGTGGAAACCTTTGCGCGCCCCATCACCAGGTTGATCAGCGGCCCCGTCATCGCGGTGGTGGCGAGCGCCATCACCAGCAGCATGGTGAACAGTTCGGGGCCGATCAGCCCGACGTCAAGCCCGATCTTGATCACGATCAGCTCCATGAGCCCGCGCGCATTCATCAGCGAACCGGTGGCCAGGCTGTCGCGCCAGCCGTAGCCGGCGATGCGTGCGCCGGCCGCGCCGCCGGCGATCTTGCCGACGGTGGCAACGCCCACGATCAGCAGCATCGCGCCCAGGCTCGCACTGGAGAAGGCATTCGCCGTGGTGCCCAGTCCGGCCAGCGCAAAGAACAGCGGCATCAGCACGACGATGGAGATCGGCTCGATGCGTTCGCTCAGCGAGCGCAGCAGCCGGTCGTCGCGCGGCAGGCAGGCGCCGAACAGGAAAGCGCCGAACACCGCGTGCAGGTGCAGCCATTCGGTCAACAGCGCGGTGACCAGCAGGCCGATCATGAGCGAGGCCATCACCGTGGTCGAAGGTTCGCCGTCGGGCGCCTTCACGCGCAGCAGCCAGGCAAAGGCCGGCTTCAGGCCGAAAAACAGCACCGCGAGCATCACGACCACGCCAACCGTGATCTTTATGAGGCCCGCGTAGCCCTCGCCCGCGCCCACCAGGGCCACCACGAAGGCCAGCAGGATCCAGGCGAACACGTCGACCACCGCGGCGGCGCTGAGCGAGAGCTGGCCGAAGGAGGTGCGCGTCATGCCGCGGTCCTTGAGGATGCGCGCCATGACCGGAAAGGCCGTGATGGAGAGCGCCGCCGCCATGAACAGCGCAAAGGGCCAGAAAGCGACGCCGGCCGGCGCCAGCGTGGGATACAGCGCCGGCGAGATCGCGAGGCCCAGCGCCAGCGGCACGACCACGCTGAGCACGCCTACCGCGCCGGCGGCCTTCAGCTGCGACCGCATGTTCCGCGAAGCCCGCAGTTCCAGGCCGACAACGAACATGAACAGCACCAGCCCCACCGTCGACAGCGACGAAAGGCCCTGCAGCTGGTCCCTGGAGAACAGCTGCGCGTGCAGCGACGGAAAGAGCGCGCCCATGACCGCCGGCCCGAGCATGAGCCCCGCGGCCATTTCGCCCACCACGCTGGGCTGGCCCACATGGCGAAGCACCCAGCCGCAGAGACGCGCGGTGGTGAGGATGACGACGAGCTGCAGCAGCAGTGAGGTGACGGACATGGACGAGACGGCGGTGACGGGTATCGCTCGATCTTAGTTTGCCCCGCCCGCGTCGAACCAGCGGGCGGCCCATTGATTCCTCAGCCGGCCTTCGGCGTGCGCATCAGCCGCAGCCCGTTGGCCACCACCAGCAGGCTCGCACCCATGTCGGCAAACACGGCCATCCACATGGTGGCGCTGCCGAACACCGCGAGCACGAAGAACACCGCCTTGATGCCGAGCGCCAGCGTGATGTTCTGCCACAGCACCGCGTGCGCGCGGCGCGACAGGCGGATGGTTTCGGGCAGGCGCCGCAGGTCGTCGTTCATGATGACCACGTCGGCCGCTTCCATGGCCGTGTCGGTGCCGGCGCCGCCCATCGCAAAGCCGATGTCGGCCTGCGCGAGCGCCGGCGCATCGTTGATGCCGTCGCCCGCCATGCCGGCCATGCCATGGCGCTGTTGCAGCGCCTTGATGGCAGCCAGCTTCTCCTCGGGCAGCAGGTTGCCGCGCACGTCGTCGATGCCCGCGTGCATGCCGATCGCCCGGGCCGTGGCGGCGTTGTCGCCGGTCAGCATCACGGGCGTGACGCCCAGCGCGCGCAGCTCGGCCATGGCCGCCTGCGACGAAGGCTTGATGGTGTCGGCCACCGCGAACAGCGCCAGCACGGACCGGCCGGAAGCCAGCAGCGTGACGGTGCGCCCGGCCTCTTCATGCTGCTTCAGCTGGGCTTCGAGCGCCGGACTGCAGAGGCCCTGCTCTTCGATCAGGCGGTGGTTACCAAGCACATAGCTGCGGCCTTCGTGCGTGGCCTGCACGCCGCGTCCGGGCAAGGCCCTGAAGTTGTCGACCGGCTGGGGCTGGCGCTTCAGGCCATCGGCAATGGCCTTCGACACGGGGTGGTCCGACCGGCCCGCAATGCTCGCTGCAATGGCAAAGACCGCATTCTCATCCGCCGCGCGGTCGAGCAGGCTCGATGCGACCAGCTTCGGCTTGCCTTCGGTGATGGTGCCGGTCTTGTCGAGCGCCACGGCCTTGAGCTTGCGCGCCTCTTCGAGGTAGGTGCCGCCCTTGATCAGGATGCCGCGCCGCGCGGCCGAGGCCAGCGCGCTCACCACCGTGACCGGCGTCGAGATGACGAGCGCGCACGGGCAGGCAATGACCAGCAGCACCAGCGCCTTGTAGAGGGCCTCGATCCATCCCCAGCCCATGAGCCAGGGCGTGAGCAGCGCCACGGCAATGGCCAGCACGAAGACCGCGGGCGTGTAGACGGCTGCGAACCGGTCGACGAAGCGCTGCGTGGGCGCGCGCGTGCCCTGCGCTTCTTCGACCGCATGAATGATGCGGGCGAGCGTGGTGTTGGCCGCCACGGCGGTGACGCGGAATTCGAGCGCAGCCGTCTGGTTGATGGTGCCCGCGAACACCGGGTCCCCGACCGATTTGTCGACCGGGATGCTCTCGCCCGTGACCGGTGCCTGGTCGATGGCGCTCGCCCCTTCGGTCACCACGCCGTCCAATGGCACGCGCTCGCCGGGCCGGATGCGCACGACGGCATCGAGTGCCACCGCATCGGCCTTGGCCGTCTTCCAGGTGCCGTCGGGCTGCCTGACCTCCGCCAGTTCGGGCGCCAGCGCCAGCAGGCCCTGGATGGCGTTGCGGGCGCGATCGACGGCGCGCGCCTCGATCAGCTCGGCAATCGCATAGAGCGCCATCACCATCGCGGCCTCGGGCCAGTGCCCGATCAGGAAGGCACCCGTGACCGCCACGGCCATCAGGGCGTTGATGTTGAGGCGCCCGCGCAGCAGCGCGGCAAAACCCTTCTTGTAGGTGTCGAGCCCGGCCAATGCGATGGCCGCAAGCGCGAGCCCCATTTCCGCCGCCATGGACCCGGCGCCGTCAGACGCGAGGAAGGAGACCGCCTCGGCCGCGATGGCCAGCACCAGCGCGGCCATGAGGCGCGCGAAGCCGGTGCTCATGCCCGCGATGCTCCCGGGAGCGGCCGCAGCCTGCGCGCCGGCAGCCGGGCTGCTTGCCGAATCGTTCAGCGCTTCGGGCTTGAAGCCGGCCTTGCGGATGGCATCGAGCGCGCCGGACAAGGCGCCTTCATCGGCCGTGATGGCCATCGTTCGTTCGCCGAGGCGAAAGCGCAGTCCCCGCACACCCGCGACCGGTTCGAGCGCGCGCCGGATCTCGGACTCTTCGACCGCGCAATCCATCGTCGGAATGCGGAACAGCAAGGCGCCCTTTGGGATGTCGGCAGTGTGGATGGAGGCCGCCGGCGATCCGCAGGCCGGGCTGCCGCAGCAGCTTGTTTCGGCCGCGGCTTGCGCATGCGGATGAAGGTGCGGCGCCACCGGTTTCAGGACATTCTGGTTCGTCATGAAGCCATTGGAAACCCTGAAGCAGGTGTAGAGTCAAACGCTGTAATTCCTCCACTTCAGCCCTGCCGCATCATGAAAATCGGAGAACTGGCCAAGGTCGCGAACACGCCGGTCGAAACCATCCGGTACTACGAGCGCGAGCAGCTGCTGCCCGAGCCGGCGCGCACCGAAGGCAACTACCGCATCTACGACGACGAGCATGCGCAGCGCCTGGGCTTCATCCGCCGCTGCCGCTCGCTGGACATGACGCTCGACGAAATCCGCAGCCTGCTCAGGTTCCGCGATGCGCCCGGAGAAGACTGCGGCGAGGTCAACCAGCTGCTGGACGACCACATCGGCCACGTGGCCGCGCGCATCCGCGAACTCAAGACACTGGAAAAGCAGCTGAAGGCGCTGCGCCAGCAATGCTGCGGGCCCGAATCAGCGCAGAACTGCGGCATCCTGCAGGAGCTCGACACGGCCGCACTCGCGACCGAACCCTTCGGGCAACACGCGGGGCATGTGCATGGGTCGCTGCACAACACGTCTGCGAAGCGTTCTACCTGAGGGTGAGTTATTCAGGGCGCGCTCCCGCCGACGGGAGCGTTGTTCAGAGCGGTTGTTGATCGCAAGATCAATGGCAGCGTGCCCAGGTGCACAGGGCATCGGGTGCTCCCCGCAGCGAAATCAAGGGGGAGGCCGAAGGCCGGAGGACATTCGCGGAGGGGAGTACCCGGTGGCCTGTGCACGCACCCTGAACAAGAGCACCCTGAACGTCACTTGCCGATCAGCTGCGTCAGCTTCTCCGCCTCGAAGCTCTCGTCGCGCGCCGCGTCGCAGGGCACGCAGTCCTTGGTGCCCGGTTGCGACGACAGCTTCTCGATGGCCTGCCACAGCAGCGCGATCTGATGCTCCTGGCTCGCGGCGTTGTCGACCAGGCCGCGCATCGCCTGGCTCAGCGGGTCGTCGTCCTGCGTGATGCCGTAGGCGGAGAACTTCTGCGGCGCGGCCACATCGGCGCTCTCGCCCGCCTTCGACGGGATGATGCGCGCGGGAATGCCCACCGCGGTCGCTCCTGCCGGCACCGGCTTGATGACCACCGCGTTGCTGCCGATCTTGGCGCCGTCGCCCACGAGAAATCCGCCCAGCACCTTGGCCCCCGCGCTCACCACCACATTGCGCCCCAGCGTCGGATGCCGCTTGGTGCCCTTGTAGAGCGAGGTGCCGCCCAGCGTCACGCCCTGGTAGATGGTGCAGCCGTCGCCGATCTCGGCGGTCTCGCCCACCACCACGCCCATGGCATGGTCGAAGAACACCCGCTCGCCGATCTTGGCGGCCGGGTGGATCTCGATGCCCGTGAGCCCGCGCGCCACGTGCGCGATGAAGCGGGCCGGCCACTTGAAGCCGTGCGTCCAACAGGCGTGCGCCCAGCGGTGCAGCACCACGGCATGGAAGCCGGGGTAGACCGTGATCACTTCCCAGGCGCTACGCGCGGCCGGGTCGCGTTCGAGGATGCACCGGATGTCGGCGCGCAGTCGAGGGAACATCGCTGCCTTTTGTCGTTATATCGTTATAGGAAGGGCAGTCTAAAGCCCGGCTTCTTCGCGTACGAACGTTGGGGTTTTAGTGGCTCTTGGGCGCCCGGGCCGCATCGGCCATCGCCTTGGCGATGCCGCGCAGGATGTGGATTTCTTCCGGCGTGGGCTGGGCGCGGTTGAACAGCTGCTGCAGCCGCGGCATCAGCTTCTTGGGTGCCGCCGGGTCGAGAAAGCCGATCTCCACCAGCGAACGCTCCCAGTGGTCGAGCATGCCGGCCACCGCCTTGGCATCGGCCGCCTCGATGGGCGCCGTGGCGTCGCGCACCTCGTAGCCGCCCAGCGCAAGCCGCCATTCGTAGGCCACCACCTGAATGGCGGCCCCGAGGTTGAGCGAGCCGAACTTCGGATCGGTCGGAATGCTCAGCGCCACGTTGCAGCGGTAGACGTCTTCGTTGCGCATGCCGAAGCGTTCGGAGCCGAACAGGAAGGCCACGTGCTGGTCGCCCTGCTTTGCGAGCGGCTCCAGGTGCTCGCGCGGGGTGCGCGTGGGCGGGCCGAAGTCGCGCGGGATCATGGCGGTGGCGCACAGATGCGTCACGCCGTCGAGCGCCTCGTCGAGCGTTTCGACGATGCGGGCGTTGGTCAGCACGTCGAGGGCGCCGCTCGCGCGCTGGATGGTTTCCTCGCGCCGCAGCACGTTGGCCCAGCGCGGCGCGACCAGTACCAGGTCGTCGAAACCCATGGTTTTCATGGCGCGGGCGGCGGCGCCCACATTGCCGGCGTGGCTGGTCTGGATCAGGATGAAACGGGTGCGCATGGCGGGTTGGGAGACACAAACGGGCGGAGCCGGTAAAATGCCTGATTCTCGCCGCCCGCATCGCCGGACCGCAGGGTCGCCTTCAGGGGACCTACCCCACCGTTCTTCTCACAATCCAGAATGTCGTCCCCCAACCTGCATCCCATGCTCAATGTGGCCGTCAAGGCCGCACGCGCCGCCGGCGCCATCATCAACCGCGCCGCCCTCGACGTCGAGGCCGTGCGCATCTCGCAAAAGCAGGTCAACGACTTCGTCACCGAAGTCGACCACGCCAGCGAGCAGGTCATCATCGAAACGCTGCTTGGCGCGTATCCGGGGCACGGCATCCTGGCCGAGGAATCGGGCACCGAGCACGGCGCCAAGGATTCGGACTACGTCTGGATCATCGATCCGCTCGACGGCACCACCAACTTCATCCATGGGTTCCCGGTCTACTGCGTGTCCATCGCGCTGTCGGTGCGCGGCAAGATCGAGCAGGCGGTCATCTACGACCCGAGCCGCAACGACCTGTTCACAGCCACCAAGGGCCGCGGCGCCTACATGAACGAGCGCCGCATCCGCGTGTCCAAGCGGGTCAAGCTCAGCGAGTGCCTGGTGTCCACGGGCTTTCCGTTCCGCAGCGGCGACAACTTCAAGCAGTACCTGGCCATCATGGCCGACATGATGCCCCGCATGGCGGGCCTGCGCCGCCCCGGCGCCGCGGCGCTCGACCTGGCCTATGTGGCGGCCGGCTTCACCGACGGCTTCTTCGAGACCGGATTGAATCCTTGGGACGTGGCCGCGGGTTCGCTGCTGGTCACCGAGGCCGGCGGCCTGATCGGCAACTTCACGGGCGAGCCCGACTTCCTGGAACAGCGCGAATGCCTGGCCGGCGCACCGCGCATCTACGGCCAGCTGGTGCCGCTGCTCGCCAAATACTCCAAGTTCGCGGGCATCGACGACAAGATGCGCGCCAGCGACCGCGTGCGCGCCGTGTCGGCCGCCGCGCGGCCCGGTGCCGACGAATCGGTGGACCTGTACGCCCGCAGCACCGTCACCGACCTGACGGCTGCGCCGCTCGACGGCGAGGCGCCCGCTCCCGCGGCTGCACCGGCAGCCCCCGTGCAGCGCAAGCTCACGCGCATCCGCCGCGACGCGCCCGCCAGCGGCGGCTCCTCCGAAGGCGACGCTTCCGCCAAGTGATGCAGGGGCCAGGTGCCGCCCTCCGGTTCCGTGCTGCGCTGCGCATTGCGCTGAGCCAGTACGTCGCCAGCGGCCTCACCGTCGCTCTCGGCCTGCTCGTCATCTCGGCCGGCGCGCACCTGTGGCTCGGCGCCATCGCGGCATCGGCAGCCGCGGTGGGCGTGATCGTCACGGCCCCGCCCGACCTGCCCGGCCCGCGCCGCGGCAAGTTCTTCCAGATGCTGCCGGCCCCGCTGATCGGGCTGCCGCTGTTCTTCTTCGTGCAGTTGCTGCACACCGCGCCGATCCGCCTGGGCCTGGTGCTGGTGCCCGCCACCTTCGTCGCCTTTTTGGCCATGGCCTGGGGCAAGCGGGGCATTCCCATTGCCATCGCGGTGATGTTCTCGATGATTTTCTCGATGGCCACGCCCGCGCCGAGCGGCATGGCCGAGGCGCTCGAGCGTACCTGGCACTTCGGGCTTGGCGCCGGGCTCTACGTGATCTGGGCCACGCTCGCCAACCATGCGCTGAATTGGCGCTTTCGCGTGCAGTCGGTCTCGGACGTGCTGTATTCGCTGGCCGCGCTGATGCGCACCGAGGCCAGCCAGTTCACGCCGCGCGACGACACCAGCGACATCCGCGAAACCCCCGCGCCTTTGCTGGGCCGGCTGCTGCGCGAACAGGCCGCGCTGGCCGACCAGCTGCAGGCCACGCGCGACATCGTGCTCGAATCGCCGCGCACGCCGCGCCGGCAGCGGCTGGCCGCCATGCTGGTGATCGTGCTCGAAATGCGCGACCAGCTGCTCGCAAGCGAGCTCGACCTGGACGCGCTCAAGAGCCATCCCGCGCATGCCGAGGCATTGATCGAAATGCGCCGCGTGCTCGAAGAACTGGCCGACGACACCACCGCGCTCGGCGACGCGCTGCTGATGGGCCGCCAGCCCGAGGCGGTGGCCGACCGGCGGCCGCGGCTCGCGTCGATTCATCTGTCGGGCGAAGACCATATAGCGAGCCACGGCCTGCCGGGCCCGAATGCCGCCATGCTCGCACGCGGCCTGGCCAGCCGCATCGGCCACATCAACGACGAGGTGCTGCGCCTGTCGGCCATGGCGCGCGGCGATGCCGAGCCCAATCTTGCGGTGGTGCGCGCCAACTGGCAGATGTTCGTGAGCCCGACCGACTGGTCGCTGCTGCCCTTCCTCACGCTGTGGCGCTGGGACGCGCCGCCCTTGCGCCACGCCATTCGCGCGGCGCTGGCCATTGCGGCCGGCTACACCATTGCGGTGTCGCTGCCCTGGGGCTCGCACGACTACTGGATCCTGCTGACCATCGTGGTGGTGCTGCGCGGGAGCCTTTCGCAGACGCTCGAGCGGCGCAACAGCCGCGTCGCCGGCACGCTGTTGGGCAGCGTGCTCGCGGTGGGCCTGCTCTCGGCGCATCCTTCGCCGCTCATGCTGCTGATCATCCTCACGGTGGCGCAGGCCATCGCGCACAGCTTCGCGGTGCGGCGCTACCTGATCACCGCCGTGGCGGCCACCGTGCTCGGCCTGGTGCAGGCGCACATGCTCAACGTGGGCGCCGCGCCCCTCTTCGCGCTGTTCGAGCGCATCGCCGACACGCTGATCGGCGCCGCGCTGGCCTGGGGCTTCTGCTACGTGCTGCCCTCCTGGGAGCGCGGGCAGATTCCGGCGCTGGTGGCGCGCACGCTCACCGCGCAGGCCCGCCATGCACGCCTGGCGCTCGGCCTGGGCCAGCTGCAGGCCGTCGACAGCAGTCCCGAGCTCGAATGGCGGCTCGCGCGCCGCGAGGCCTACGACAGCCTCTCGGCCCTGGTGCAGGCCACGCAGCGCTCGCTGTCGGAGCCGCGCGCGGTGCAGCCGCCGCTGGAGCCGCTCGAACACCTGCAGGCGCACAGCTACCAGCTGCTGGCGCAGCTCAGCGCCGTCAAATCGATGCTCGTACTGCGGCGCGACCGGCTCACGGCCGCCGAGATCGAAGGCCCGCTCGCGCGCACCGCGCAGCGCATCGAGGCCGCCATCGGCAGCGCACCGACCACCGGCCCGTCGCTGCCCGAAAGCCCCGGTTCCACCACCGTGGGGGGCCCGATTCCCCTGCCCGACCCGTTCGACAACGACATCAGCCCCTGGCTGCTGCGCCGGCTCGACCTGGCCACGGCACTTTCGACGCAGCTGCGCGACGACGCGGCGCGCATTCTTCAACATCTGAACGAGACAACAGAAGCAACGCCCACCACTGCCTGATGAACCAAGAGCTCCTTGCCCACCCCTGGTTCGGTACCTGGCTCGCAGCCCTGATCGCCGTTCCGCTCGCGCTGCTGATCCACCGCATCGGCGGCGTCGTGCTGAAACGGATCACCCGTCCCGCGCCTGCATTGCACGCGATGGTGCTCAACTGCAACGCACCGGCGCGGCTCGTGCTGCCGCTGGTGGCGCTGCTGCTCATCTTCCAGGCCGCGCCCGAGGATCTGCGCTTCCTCGGCAGCGTGCGGCATTTCAACGGCCTGCTGCTGATCGCCGCGACCACCTGGCTCGCGGTGCGGGCCATCAGCGGCTTTGCCGACGGCGTGCTCGCGCAGCATCCGTCCGACGTTGCCGACAACCTGCAGGCGCGCCGCGTGCTCACGCAGACGCGCGTGCTCGCGCGCACGGCCATGTCGGTGGTGCTGGTGGCCGGCGGCGCGATGATGCTCATGACCTTTCCGGGTGCGCGCCAGGTCGGCGCCAGCCTGCTGGCCTCCGCGGGCGTGATCGGCATCGTGGCCGGCCTGGCGGCCAAGCCGGTGTTCAGCAACCTGATCGCCGGGCTGCAGATTGCGCTGGCGCAGCCGATCCGCATCGACGACGTGCTGGTGGTCGAGGGCGAATGGGGCCGCGTCGAGGAGATCACGGGCACCTTCGTGGTGTTGAAGATCTGGGACGACCGGCGCCTGATCCTGCCGCTCAGCTACTTCATCGAGAAGCCGTTCCAGAACTGGACGCGCCACTCATCGCAACTGCTCGGCTCGGTCTTCGTCCATGCCGACTACGGCATGCCAATGGGGCCGCTGCGCGAAGAGGTCGAACGCATCGTGAAGGCGGCCCCCGAGTGGGACGGCCGCTTCTTCAACCTTCAGGTGACCGATGCCACCGAGCGAACCATGCAGGTTCGCGTGCTCTGCACCGCGGCCACGTCGAGCCTTGCGTTCGACCTGCGCTGCAAGGTGCGCGAAGGGCTCATCGGCTTCATGCGGCGGGAGTATCCGCAGTTCCTGCCGAGGATGCGCATCGAGAGCGAGGGCATGCAGGCTGCCCGCGCGGAAGGCCCGATGGTTCAGGAAGCCGCGCCACCGCACTGATCCGCGGGGCGGCGGCGCAGCGGCGGACGCTGGAGCTTGGTGAAGGCGCGCAGCAGCCACTCCGCCGGACCGTAGGCAAAGCGGCGCATCCACCACCGGCTCAGTACCACGTTGCCCGCGAAGATCGCGAACGCAACCGCAAATGTGGCTAGCGGCCCGATCATTCCGATCCACCGCAGCCTATAAGCGAGAAAGATCCACGCGCAGGCCAGCGATTGCAGCAGGTAGTTCGACAGTGCCATGCGGCCCGCCGGCGCCAGCAGCTGCACCAGCACGCGGCCCCGCGCGCTCTGGAACACGAGCAGCATGCCGGCCGCGTAGGCGGCAGACAAGAACGGCGCCGTCAGCAGGGTGATCGCAAGGCCCTGGATATCGCGCACCGCGTCGTTCAGCCGAAGGGTTGGAAGGGCATCGGCCAGCGCCCCGGGCAAGCCGATGGCGAGGCCCCACAGGAGCACCCGCCGCAACAGGGTGCGATGCACCTCGACATGCGCGAGGAGCCCGCGCCTGCCGGCAATGAACCCCGCAAAGAACATGGCCAGCGCCTCCGGCGCCTGCACCAGCCCGGTGATCCACCAGGTCTGTGAGATGTCGCGCAAGTGCTGCACGACCACCATGGCGGGCGTGGCGCGGTAGGCGGCCAGCGCCGCGGCGGCCTCGGCGTATGCCGCCTGCGTTGCCATCAGCATGTCCGCATGCGTGTACATCTGGCCGACGGCAGCCCACAGCAGCGAAGTGAGCAGCACCAGCGCGATCGCCGCACACGCCATGAACACGTCCCCGCGCCGCCGCAGCACGAGCAGCACCGCGCCCAGCACCGCATAGGTGGTGAGGATGTCGCCGTAGTAGAGCAGCGCGGCATGCACCACGCCGATGACCCACAGTCCCACGAGCCGCCGTGCCATGCGCGGCGCAAAGGCATTGCCCTCGCGCTCGGCCGCCCGCATCTGCAGCGTGAAGCTGTAGCCGAACAGGAACGAGAACAGCAGGTAGAACTTGTTCTCGAACACGAAGGCCCGGACGAACGAGGCACAGCGGTCGGCCAGCGAGACGCCCATTGGATCGGGAATGCCGATGCCGTAGTAAGTCGACGCGAAGCTCGCGATATTGACCACCAGGATGCCCAGCAGCGCGAAGCCGCGCAGCGCATCGACCATCTGCTGGCGTTCGTTCGAGGCGCCGTCCGGGTTCTGCGCGGAAGGGTTGGGGGGCGCCATGTCTTTTGGAGTACTGGTCATGCGGTATTCCCGAGTCTGGCACCGGCCAGGCCCCCGCGCGCCGTGGCCGCGACGATCCCGCGGATCACCTCGACCAGCAACCGCACGCCCTCGCCCACCTCGCCTGCCTCGCCGCCGCGGCGCACCGTGAAGCCCACCGGCCCTTCGGTGCTCGAAGTGTCGATGGCCAGGCGCTTCAACATGCCCTGTGCAATGAAGCCCTCCACAGCCCCCTGCGGCGCAAACCAGACCGCATCGGAGCGCTGCAGCAGCCCGACCACGAAGCTCGTGTCCGTTGCCTCGACCAGGCGGTTGGGCAGCGCCATGCCCCGCGCGATCAGGAAGGCATCGGCCGTGTGGCGGATCAGGGTGCCCGACACGGGCAGCACCAGCGGATGGGCGGCCAAAGCATCGAGCGTGGGCCTGCGGCGCGCGGCGAGCGGATGGCCGGGACGCACAACCAGCAGCAGCGGCTCGCTGTAGAGCTGCTCGAACGCCAGGTCGGCCATGGCCGAGGCCTGCGCCAGGCGGCCGAGCACGAGGTCGATCTCGCCCTGGCGCAGCTGCGTCATCAGCTGCGCATTGGTGCCGCTCACCACCCGCACGCGCAGCGCCGGGTGCAATGCGTTCAGCCGCGCGACGGCCTCGGGCAGCAGGTTGGCCGCCATGTTGGGCAAGGCGCCCACGGCCACGCGCAGCTGGTCGGCTTCAGGCTGGTCCATCGCCAGGCCCATGCCTTCGCGCAGTCCGCGCAGCGCGGAGACGGCATGGCGCACCAGCACCTCTGCCGCCGGCGTGAGCTCGACGCCACGGCGGCGGCGCAGCAGCAACTGGCGCCCGACGATCTCTTCCAGCTCGGCAATGGTCTTGGACACCGCGGGCTGGGTGAGCGACAGGGCCTTGCCCGCGCGCACGAGGTTGCGCTCTTGCGCCACCATCACGAGGCATTGCAGATGGCGCAGCTTGAGGCGCGCAAAGTTCATGGCTGACATGCTGGTCTTCCCTGTAGGGCGGCCGTTCAAATATAACCAGATGGAATAGCTGGCAGAAGAGCTTTCAGTTGTGCGGGCGTGGTCTCCCTTCTAGAGTGGCCCTCGATACGGAGACAAACAAAGACATGACCACCGGTTTCTTGAAAAAGAAGAACGCCCCGGGCGCATCGCGCCGCCTGGCCCTTGCCACCGCCGCCTGCGCCGCGCTTTCCCTCGCGCTCGGCAGCCCGGCCGCGCGGGCCGACGCGGCCTACCCCGCCAAGCCGGTGAAATTCATCACCAACTTCCCGGCCGGCGGCCCGCTCGACATCCTGGGCCGCGCACTCGGCGACGTGCTCCAGAAGGAGCTCAAGCAGCCCTTCGTGGTCGACAACCGGCCCGGCGCTGGCGGCAACATCGGCGCCGACCTCGTGGCCAAGAGCCCGGCCGACGGCTACACGGTGCTGCTGAGCATCGACAGCACCTTCACCATCAATCCGCACCTGTATGCGTCGATGCCCTTCGCGGCAAACGCCCTGAAGCCGCTGATGATCTTCAGCTCGTCGGGCCTGAGCTTCGGCGTGGCGCCGTCCGTGAAGGCCACGACGCTGCCGGATTTCATCGCGCAGGCCAAGACCGAGGCCGCCACCTTCAGTTCCGCCGGCAATGGCAGCCCGGGGCATCTTGCGGCCGGTATCTTCTCGACCGCGACCGGCGCGAAGATCACGCACGTGCCCTACAAGGGCAATGCGCCGGCCGTGATGGCGCTGATGAGCGGCGAGGTGCAGGCCGGCATCCTCGCCACGCCGGGCCTGTTGCCGCAGGTGCAGGCCGGCAAGCTGCGTGCACTGGCCGTGACCGGCCGCCAGCGCTCGCCGCTGCTGCCCGAGGTGCCCACGGTGGGCGAACTCGGCCTCAAGGATCTGGAGTTCGAGGTGCTCTACCTCGCAATGGTGCCGGCCGCCACGCCCGAGCCGGTGATGCAGACGCTGCGCCAGTCGCTGCAGAAGACGCTGGCGCTGCCCGAGCTCAAGTCGCGCCTGGCCTCGCTCGACATGGTGGCGCTCGGCGAGACCGGCGGCCCCGCGGTGGAGCACCTGGCAATCAACCAGGCGCGCTACGGCCGCATCGTCAAGGCCGACCGGGATGAAGGTGGACTGATGCCGCCCGCGCCGCGGCGCCCCCGGTCCGCCTTGGGCAGCACGGCCTCTTCCCTGCGCGCAGCAAGGCTTTGGCCTTGCAAGCGCGGGCAACGCCGCAGACGGCCCCTTGGCGAAGCAACCCGCAGGGAAGCTCGCCACAGCCCGCCCCTCGGCGTTGCGCTCCTTGTGCGTGCGGACGCACGCACGGCGTCACGCGCCTTGATGGGCGGGCTGTGGCGAGCTTCGCGACCCCTTGTATAGCGTTAACAGGCCCTGGTCCGGGGGATGGTTGATTAGATCAATCGACTGTAGCGTCTCTAAAGTCGTTCGACATCGAACGCCAACCCGACACCGACAAGATCCCGGAGACACCGCCCCATGCCCACACCCGCTCCCAGCTTCGACCGCCGCCGCGCACTCGCCGCCCTGGGCGGGCTGGCACTGGCGCCGCTCGCCCTCGATGTGCAGGCGCAGGCCTTCACGCCAGGCCAGCCCATCAAGGTGCTGATCGGCGTGCCCGCCGGCGGCACGCAGGACGTGCTGACGCGCGCCATCGCGCAGCAGGTGCGCGACTCGCTGGGCCCGCTCATCATCGACAACCGCGCGGGTGCGGCGGGCCGCATTGCGGCGGAAACCGTCAAGACGGCCGCGCCCGATGGCCACACGCTGCTGCTGGGCACGGCCAGCATGATGACCATGTTCCCGAGCGCGTACCGCAGCCTCCCGTACGACCCGGTCAAGGATTTCGTGCCGATCATCAACGCGGCGCGCTTCGAGCTGGCGCTTACCGTGCACAAGGACGTGCCCGCCAACACGCTGGCCGAGTTCATTGCCTGGGCCAGGGCGCAGGGCGACAAGCTGAGCTTCGGTTCCTACGGCGCGGGCACGCCATCGCACTTTCTGGGCGAGATGCTCAACCGCACGGCCGGGCTGAAGATGGTGCACGTGCCCTACCGCGGCTCCACGCCCGCGCGGCAGGACCTGATGGGCGGCACCGTGCCTGTCTACTTCGACACTGTCGGCGGCGCGCAGCAGATGCTGCCCACGGGCCGCGTGAAGGTGCTGGCCACCAGCGGCGAGAAGCGCTCGCCGCTCATGCCCAACCTGCCGTGCTTCGTCGAAGCCGGCTACAAGGACGTGGTGGCCACCGCATGGTTCGCCTACTATGCGCCGCTCAAGACGCCGCAGCCCGTCATCGACAAGCTGCGTGCCGAATTCACCCGGGCCGTCAATGCGCGCGAGGTGCGCCAGCTGCTGCTGCAGAACGGCATGTACCCGGTCGGCGACGGCAGCGAGGCGCTGCTGAAGACCATGCGCGAGGACACCGCACGCTGGGCGGGCATCATGAAGGCCGTGAATTTCCAGGCCAACGACTGAACAACCGAACGAACGAACGAACAACCGAACGAGGAGGAACCCCGACATGCCGACAACCACCCCCATCACCCGCCGCCTTGCCACGCTGCTTGCCGCAGCCGGCTTCATGGCATCCATCGCCGCCACGTCCACCATGGCGGGCGCGCAGGCGCTCGACAGCCCGCTGCACATCGTCGTCGGCTACGCCCCCGGCGGCGCCACCGACCGCGTGGCACGCATCGTCGGCGACAAGCTCAGCGCACGCCTGGGCGTGCCGGTCGTCGTCGACAACAAGCCCGGCGCGGGCGGCCGCCTTGCCGCGCAGCAGGTCAAGAACACGCCCGCCAGCCAGAACGTGCTGATGCTCGCCAATCCGGCCGTGATGGTGGTGGCGCCGCTCGTCTTCAAGGACAACAACTACGACGCCGAGCGCGACTTCGTGCCCGTGTCGCACGTCAACAGCTACGACTTCGCGCTGTCGGTGTCGCCCACGCTGCCGGTACGCGAACTGAACCACCTGCTGGCATGGATGCGCGCCAACCCCAACCAGGCCAACGTGGGCGTGCCGGCGACCGGCAGCCTGCCGCACTTCTTCGGCCTGATGGTGGGCGAGAAGGCCAAGGTGCAGACGCAGGTGATCGGCTACCGCGGCTCGGCCCCGCTGCTCAACGACCTGATCGGTGGCCAGGTGCCCATTTCCGTCGACACCGAAGACGTGGTGCTGCCGCAGCACAACGCCGGCAAGCTGCGCATCCTGGCGCTGTCGGGCGAAAAGCGCTCGCCCTTCGCGCCGAACATCCCGACCTTCAAGGAAGCCGGCCTCGACCTGGCCGCCACTGGCTGGAACACCTTCTTCGCGCCCGCGAGCATGCCCAAGGCCAAGGCCGAGCGCCTGGCCGCCACCATCCGCGAAGTCATGCAGGACCCGGATACGCAGCGCAAGTTCAAGGACGCCGGCATGACGCCGGTGGTGAGCACGCAGGCGCAGACGATGGCGATGCTCAAGGCCTACCGCGCGCAGTGGGCTCCGGTTGTCCAGAAGTCCGGCTACCAGCCCTGAACCTCCAAAGAGACATGACCAGACCCAACATCATCTTCATCGTGGCCGACGACCTCGGCTATGCCGACCTCGGCTGCTATGGCGGCCGAGATGCCGCATTCGGCCCCGTGTCGCTCGTGCTCGACGGCCTGGCGGCCAATGGCCTGAAGCTCACGCAGGGCTATTCGAATTCGCCCGTGTGCTCGCCCACGCGCTTCGCGATGATCACCGCGCGCTACCAATACCGGCTGCGCGGCGCGGCCGAGGAGCCCATCAACAGCAAGAGCCGCGGCAGCACCACGCTCGGCCTGCCGACCGACCACCCCACGCTGCCCTCGCTGCTGAAGGCCGGCGGCTACCAGACCGCGCTCATCGGCAAGTGGCACCTGGGCTACCCGCCCACCTTCGGGCCGCTGCGCTCGGGGTATGACGAATTCTTCGGGCCGATGTCGGGCGGCGTCGACTACTTCACCCACTGCGACTCCACCGGCCGCCACGACCTGTGGTCCGGCGAGGAAGACAAGAAGGAAGAGGGCTACCTCACCGACATCCTCTCGAAGCGCGCCGTGGACTACGTAGAGCGCATGTCCAAGCAGGACGCGCCCTTCTTCCTGAGCCTGCACTACACCGCGCCGCACTGGCCGTGGGAAACGCGCGACGACGCCGAGAAGGCGCCCACCGTGAAGGACAACCTGTTCGACCTGGCCGGCGGCAACATCCACGTGTACCGCCGCATGATCCATCACATGGACGAAGGCATCGGCTGGATCATGGCCGCGCTCGAGAAGCACGGCATGGCCGACAACACGCTGGTGGTGTTCACCAGCGACAACGGCGGCGAGCGCTTCTCCGACAACTGGCCGCTGGTGGGCGGCAAGATGGACCTGACCGAAGGCGGCATCCGCGTGCCATGGATCGCGCACTGGCCCGCGGTGATTGCCAAGGGCGGCGAGAGCAGGCAGTTGTGCATGACCATGGACTGGTCCGCCACCATGCTCGACGCGGCCGGCGTGAAGGCCGATGCGGCCTACCCGCTCGACGGCGTCTCGCTGATGCCCGTGCTGAAGGACGCGAAGCACAGCTTCCGCCGTCCGCTGCACTGGCGCATGAACCACCGCGGGCAGCAGGCCATGCGCGACGGCGACTGGAAGTACCTGAAGGTCGACGGCAACGAGTACCTGTTCAACATTCCGGCGGACGAGCGGGAGCGGGCGAACCTCGGGAAGAAGGAGCCGCAGCGGCTGGCGACCATGCGGGAAGACTGGCTGGCGTGGAATGCGACGATGCCGGCGATTCCGGAGGATGCGACTGTGAGCCTGGGGTATTCGGTCAAGGACATGCCGCAGCGCTGAGGGTTCGTAGGATTCTTGGTAGCTACTAAGGCCCTATCTCAGTTTTGCGGCCGGTAGCGCACAGACCAGCGAAATGGCCAGCAAAAAGACAAACGCCAGAATGAATCCCGCTTGTTCTGAATTGACTGTGCTGGTCTGCTTCCCGTATTGAAGCACTGCCAACACACCGGCAGTGCCGACCGACGCCCCAAGATTCGTCAATATCCGTGTGGCAGCGCTGGCGTCCGCAATACGTGAGCGATCGACATCACGATAAGCAGTTGACAACGCCAGGATCGTAAGCAGGCCGAGGCCTGCACCTCGCATCACCACGGATGCAGCCAATAGGACAATATGTGCCGCACCAGATGGCCAAAGGAAGGGAATGGTTCCTACGATCGCCACTGCAGCCGAGGCCACTGCCAATCCGCCTGTTCCAAATCGTTGAGGCAGCGCAGCCAAGTAGCGGCGCGACGCCATCGCACCGATTCCTTGAAACGCAAGCAGCACGCTCGTTTCGATCGTTCCGAACCCGCATCTCTGTAAAAAATACAGTGGCAATATCAGCAGCCCACCGTAAAACACCATGCTCGACAGAAACAGCAGCCATGCGGACGACCGGAACGACGGCATGCTGAACAAGCTGAGATCGATCAACGGGTGAGTCGCAAACTTCTTCACATAGAGAACGAAACCTGCGATCAAGGCGATGCCCGGGACCCCCAACATCCAGGCTGCTGCCAAGGCGCCGCCGCTGGCTTCCCCTAAAGCGGAAAATCCGTAAACGGTCAGAGCGATGCCCGGACACAAGAGCAGAAAACCGATGCCATCAAAGGGCGATTCTGTGTAGTCTTCGTCTGCTCGAAGATTGCGGAGTGCCAAGCAAATGCCGACAAGGCACAACGGAATATTGAGCAGGAATATATAGCGCCAACCACCAAAGTGCAGGGCAAGCCCACCCAACAGCGGACCAAGGATCGGGGCAATGACCGATGGAATGGCCATCGTGGCCAGCGCGATCTTGGCATTCTGTTGCCCGACCGATCTCACAAGGACGGTCTGCATGATTGGCATCAACAACCCTGCACCAATCCCTTGGAGTATCCGAAACGCCACGAGGCTGCTTGCGCTCCATGCAAGCGCGGACGAGATCGATCCAGCCAAAAAGATGCCCAAGCCAGCAATCCACATCCGCTTGGCGCCCAATCGATTTGCAGCCCAAGCTGACAAAGGAACAACTCCAGCCGCAGCAAGCGTGTAAGCCGTAGCTACCCACTGGAGCGATGCCAAAGAAGCGGCCAGTTCGATGCTAATTTGACCCAGCGCAATGTTTACGGCCGTGGCGTCCAGGAGCGGCAAGAAGACACCCACGATCAGAACAAGAATCACCCGCCGGTGTTCTTTGCCAAGTGCAGCGCCCGCGTGTCCTTCTTGAGATGCGACTGTCCTTTGGCCGTGGTCAGCTTGTATTTTCAGATTCACTCCCTGACTCCTTCTTTGTGTGTCCTGCAGTCCCGCAGGACCGCAAAGGATTTGTTGAGGCGCAGGGAGACTTTATTGACAAGTCCCGTGATGTAATTGCGATAGAAATTCAATTTCTATCGAATTTATGGCACGCCCTCGGACGCACCTTCAAGTCATTCAGCCGCTGGACTCGCAGCCGTTCACGCCCACCGCCCGGCAGCCTGTGCGGGTGAAGTCAAGGCTTTTGCGCGCCAACACCCACGTGCTTCCCCACCAGCATCACTGGGCGCAGATGGTCTTTTCGAGCGCGGGCGTTGCACGGGTCATGACTTCGGGTGCGGCTTTTGTGCTCCCACCGAAGCGAGCCGTCTGGATCCCCAGCAATGTGGAGCACGCTGCCACGGTTCTTGAGGATGCCGATTTGCACTCGGTGTATGTTCACCAACCGCGGGGAATCTCTGGCCCCACGACGTCGCGATCCACTGTGCATCCCATATGGAGTAGCTGCCGCGTGATCGAGGTGCGTCCGCTGCTCTTGGAACTCGTACGTCAGTTGGCGACCGAGGATTCCCAATCGACCGACCTCGAGCGCTATCGAAGCATGTGCGCGTTGGTGCTGAGCGAGATGCGCGCTGCGCAAACCTTGCCCTTGGGCATCGTCCTGCCCCTGGACAGGCGCTTGCGAGCATTTTGCGAATCGTTCTTGGCCGATCCAACTCGTGATCAATCGCTTGATCTGTTGGCGCGCGAAGCCGGCGCCAGCGCCAGCACGATCGCGCGACTGTTTCGCAGGGAAATCGGTACGAGCTTCGCCAGCTGGCGCCAGCAAGTCATGCTGGCTCGGGCTTTGACGCTGTCCGCCCAACGCATGCCCATGTCGCGCATCGCAACTGAACTTGGCTACTCAAGCGCGAGTGCGTTCTCCGGGATGGTCACACGCTTGGTGGGAATGCCTCCCAGCAAATTGTTGTCACTCTACGAAGTTGACGCTCGCCGGTAGGCCCACCAGTCCATCGGGCATAGACATAGCCCAGTTCCTGCTTGGCTGTTGCTGAAAGTCTGCAATCGGAACATAGCAACGGGCTCGATCCCCGAAGACATCAACATGTAACACTAAGGTTGCAGGACAATCCCGGCAGCGAAAAACTACAGCCCGAGATCACCATGACCCTGGACGAACTGTTTACCGACAGCCATTTGCTTCCCACGGTGCCCAAGGTGGTGTTCGATCTCATCGAGCTCCTTCGCAACGAAGACGCCGCGATTTCCGTGGTGGCACGCAAGATCGAGCTCGACCAGGTGCTGACCGCCCGGGTGCTGCGCATGGCCAATTCGCCGTATTTTGGGCTGCGCCGCAAGATCCTGTCGATCCAGGACGCAATCCAGCTGCTGGGTTTCTCCTCGATCCGCTCCCTGGTGGTGAGCTCGGGCCTGACCGGCACGTTCCGCAAGGTCGACGGCGTGCACCTGCCGGCCTTCTGGTCGCACAGCCTGCGCGTGGCCGCGGTGGCCCGCTACCTCGCAGGCAAGACCCGCCGCGTGGACCAGAGCCTGGCATTCACCGTCGGCAGCATGCACGCCATCGGCCACCTGATCATGGCCGGCGCAATGAAGCCGCAAATGGCGCTGCTCAACGCCGCGCATCCCTTCGACCGCATGGGGCGGCTCGAGGTCGAACGGCAGAAGTTCGGTTTCCACTACGGCGAGGTCGGCGCCCGGCTGGCTGCCCGCTGGGAATTCGCGCCCGAGTTCGTCAGCGCCCTCTCCTCGTTCGCCAACCCGATGGAGGCCGAGCAGGTCGACCCCCTGGCCAACGTGCTGCACCTCGCGGTCTGGCGCGTCGCGCTGGAGCGCGAAGGGCTGCGCATTGGTAACGCACAGCACGTCTGGCCAGCCCAGTCGGCGGACGCGATCGGCCTTTCCGAAGATGTGATGCAGGAAATGCCCACGCCGCGCGAGCTGGCATCCGACCTGGAATCGATGATCGCCTGATCGCCGGACGGGCGCCGGCCGCCCGTTTGCCCAGGCCTCGTCCAACTCGCCTTACCCGCAGAGGATGCGCCGCAGTGATGCGGCAGGCAGAGTCGTTTGACTTTTTTAGATATATCGAAAATAATTTCGATATACCTCGAGAGGACACCGATATGCGACATTTCCACTTCAGCCACCACCATCCCCACTGCCACGCCCCCCGTGGCGAGCACGAAGACGGCCTCTCGGGCGGCCACGGCGGCGAAGAGCGCATGCATGGAGGCCGCGGCGGACGCGGCGGCGGGCGAGTGTTCGGCCACGGTGGCCTGCGCTTCGTGCTGCTGCAGCTCATCGCCGACAAGCCGGCCCACGGCTACGAGCTCATCAAGGCCATCGAAGACCGCCTCGGCGGCAGCTACGCGCCAAGCCCCGGGGTGGTCTACCCCACCCTCACGCTGCTCGAAGAAATGGGCTACCTGAGCGTGGAAACGGCCGACACCGGCGGGCGCAAGCGCTACAGCATCACCGCGAGCGGCCAGGAATTCCTGGCTGCCAACCGCGACACGGCCGACGCCATGATGGCCCGCATGAACGGCGGCGTCGACGGCGCCGGCCCGCGCGGCGGGCGCCCGCCGCAGGTCACGCGCGCCATCGAAAACCTGAAGCTCGCGATGCGCATGCGCCTCTCGGGCGCTCCCCTCACCGAACAACAAGCCCACGATTTCGCCGCGGTGCTCGACAGCGCCGCACAACAGCTGGAACGCATCTGAACTTCCTCTTTTGAAATGACCGACTTCACAACCACTG